>CP158972.1:625000-937500 GCA_040429635.1 Tamlana crocina
GAAACTTTGCGCTGGGAGTAATCGTAAAGTGTGTAAAAAATCCCGCACGTCTTTGTTCGCTCTAATCGAGCGGTATTATTTTTTCAGAAAAGCGTATATTGCATACCACATGTGATGTCCTTTTTTTATGAATAATAATAACATATTAAACTTTGGGGGCTTTTAGAGACGCGGTTAAAGAAGAGTTGGTAGAACTTTTTAGCCAAAAGAAATTAGCAAACCTAATGTTTTTTGGAATCGTTTTTTTAGATGCTTTAGGGGCTGTTTTTCCAGAGTATTTAAACAGAAAGATAACCTTATTTATTCCTTTTCCTCTTATTTTGGTGATTTATTTGGCAAGCACCCGCAAGGTCAATAAGTGGTTTGTGTTGGCTTTAGTGCTTAACTTTTTCGGTATTTGTTATTTTAACAACCCTTACCAGCGATACGATTCTACGGGGTTGGTTTTCCATGCCATGGCCTATTTGGTTTATTGTTTTATTTTGTTTAGGCCATCCAAAACCATAGGAGTAAAGAAAATTTTGTTTGTTTTGGCTTCGTTAGCGCTATTGGTGTTGGTACCCTTGGCGTTTTATTACGATGGGATAAAGCAAACAGTTGTTTTTAACGCCACCATTCTATACGTATGCCTCACGGCTTTATATATTTTGTCGGCCGTGTTGGTTTATATTTCACGAAAAACTGAAACCCATCGGTTTTTATTGTTTTCGGCAATTTCTATTCTGTTAAGCTCTTATTTCCAGGGATACAATTTGTTTATGGAAAAGAACGATTTGCTCAATTTTTTTGCTGTAATATGCTTTAATCTTGCCCACTATTTAATGTGTTGTTACTTGGTGCAGCGCTCTGAGGAAGTTGGGTGAAACTAAATAATGCTATAAAAACGAAAAAGCTTTTCCAACGGGAAAAGCTTTTTTAATTAAGGTGTTTTTTTGATTACTTCGAAAAGGTTTCAACCGTTTTCATATCGCTCACTTTATAGATTTCAGAAACATCTGTTACAGTTTCTGTCAACAATGCTGGGTTTACTTTAGCCTCATCGTATTCCACCATGGCCAACTTTTTATCGAAATCGACTGCGGCCGATTTTACGCCGTCCATTTTCGAAATTTTCTTTTGTATCGTAGCCGCGCAACCTATTTGGCAGGTCATCCCGTCAATAGTAAATTCTGCTTTTGCATAAGTGGCGTTAGGGTTCAGTTCCTTGGCTTCTTCTGCAGCAACTTCAACCGTTTTAACCTCGGGCTTAACTTCGTTTTTACAACTTAAAACAACAGCGGCTAGGGTTGCAAACGCTAAAATATATTTGATGGATTTCATCGAAATGGTGTTTAAATGATTAAAGTTCAAAATTACTAAATATATGTTTTAGGAGTTGGGTAATGCCGTTTTTTTATGGCTTTTATAGAAATATTTAACAGTTTTGGCAACTTGGTTTTCAAGGATTAAAATGAAAAATTAACGATGAAATTATTTTTTTCAAAGATTTTTTCCGAAATTTAAGTGAACCAATTCAAGCTAAACATTGTGAAATGCCCATTGACAAATTGTTGCGAACAAACTAAAGTGATAGTTTGGGCATTACATATGACCATTAAAAACAATAATTATTAACAGATGAAAAATATATCCCTTCCTATTCGTTTCGGTTTAGTAACCAGTGCCGTTTTAATAGCCTATTTTTTGGTTTTGGCTTTGGTGGGCAAACACACCAATCCGGCTTTTAGTTTCTTTAATGCGCTTATTACAGGTTTAGGTATTTATGAAGCTGTACGGTTTAAAAAATTGGAAAACTTCAGCGATTTCTCTTATGGCGAAGGGTTCAAGACTGGAATTGTAACGGGAGCTGTCGCAACCATTGTTTTTACTGTTTTCTTCCTGTTTTATGCTACCGAAATTAATAGCGGTTTTTTGCACGAGTTATTACGGACTGTTAATGGCGGATTCAATGCCGATATTGGTATGGTAACCTTTGTGGTGGCCATTATGGGATTTGCCACTACGGTAGTCGCTGCCCTTACCGTGATGCAATACTTCAAAAAAACAGGGAATGTTCCTCAATAATATTTAAAAACGTTTGCGGTTTAATTAATTAGCAGTATATTTGCACTCATTTTTTGAATAAATTAATTAATAAAAACGTTACGCTATGTACGCAATTGTAGAGATAGCAGGGCAACAATTTAAAGTTGAAAAAGACCAAAAAGTTTTTGTTAACCGTTTACAAACTGAAGAGGGTAAAGAAGTTTCTTTCGATAACGTTCTTTTAGTAGGTGATGGTGACAATGTAACTGTAGGCGCCCCGGCTATAGACGGAGCTCAAGTAGGAGCAAAAGTCTTAAAACACCTTAAAGGTGATAAGGTTATAGTTTTCAAAAAGAAAAGACGTAAAGGTTACCGTGTAAAAAATGGTCACCGTCAAGCGCTTTCTGAAATCGTAATCGAAAGCATTGTAGCTTCAGGAGCAAAGAAAGCTGCTCCAGTTAAAAAAGAAGCTAAAAAAACTGAAGCAAAACCAGTTGCTAAGAAAGCAACAGGTAAGGCTGATGATTTAAAGAAAATTGAAGGTGCAGGGCCAAAAGCTGCAGAAGCGTTGGTTAATGCCGGTTTGGATACTTTTGCAAAAGTAGCTAAAGCCACTCCAGAAGAATTAAGCAATATTCTTTCTGAAGCAAGTTCAAGATTATCTCACATCGTTACCGAAACTTGGCCAAAACAAGCAGGTTTGGCTGCCGAAGGTAAATGGGATGAGTTAAAAGAATTACAAGACAGATTAGACGGCGGAATTGAAAAATAAATTCCGTTTTTATTAACAATATAAAAACTTAAGACAATGGCTCATAAAAAAGGAGTAGGTAGTTCTAAGAACGGTAGAGAATCAGAATCGAAACGCTTGGGTGTTAAGATTTTTGGCGGTCAAGCTGCCGTTGCAGGAAACATTATCGTAAGACAAAGAGGAAACACCCACCACCCAGGTGAAAACGTGTATTCTTCAAAAGACCACACTTTGCATGCCCGAGTTGACGGTATTGTAAAGTTTACTAAGAAAAAAGATAACAAATCTTATGTTTCTATCGAGCCTTTTGAGGCTTAAGAAACTGCTTTCTTAAGATAAAATTTAAAGCGACTGAAATTTTCAGTCGCTTTTTTTGTGCTTTAATGTAAGCATAACAACCAGAAAAACTTTAAGTAACATAAAGGTGTTTTCTTTAATTCTTTTTAAAAGAATATAAACGAAATGAGTTTCAAAAAAAGATGCTCCCTTATTTGCTTTGGGTTACTGTCCATTACAATAAATTACGCCCAAGAATCGAATTCTATACGACAAGTAGAAACTCTATCCGTACTAAAGGAACAGCTGAAAGTTGTAGAAAACCATATAGATTCTTCAAAAATCAAACAAGTATATGCCGAGTTGGGCGATTTTTATAAACACTTGGGGTTGTACAGCGAAGCACTCAATAATTTCCATCTGGCACAACAATACAGCGCTAAAAAAGATACCTTTTTTGTTTATACAAACAATAGCATTGCGGCCATCAACTTTTCATTGAAAAAATTTGAAGAGGCCAACAAATACTTAAAAGAAAGTATTGCGGTTTCAAAAACAATAAAACACGACAAAGGCTTGGCTACGGCCTTTGCGCTTTCAGGGAGTGTAGCCGAGAAACAAGGTGATTATAAACGGGCTTTGCAATACCAAGAGCAGAGTCTTTCTTTATTTGAGAAACGACAGGATAGTACTGGATTAGCTATAGCATACGAAAACATCGGAAGCATTCACGAAGATTTGGAACGCTACATTTTGGCCAACAGTTATTTCAATAAGTCGTTTCATTATGCGAAAAATAGCCCGATGGAAGTTCGGATAAATATCATAAACAACTTGGGCGATATTAACCGTAAAACCGGAAATTTTGAGTCTGCATTACATTTTACCGAACAGGCTTTGCAAATGGCAAGAGATGCGAAAAATGGTTCGGAAGAGGAAAGCGCCCTAAAAGATTTGGCGCGAACCTATGCGGCTATGGGCGATTTTGAAAAAGCATATATGTTTATGAGCAATCAGGCCATTGTAAACGAGCAAGAGATAAGGCGCCGTAATGCCGAATTGGTTAGTGCGATGGAGGTATTTTACGAAGCCAAAGAAAGAGAAGCTGAAGTAGCTTTACTAAATAAACAAAACCAAATTGCTAAAACGCGGCAGCTGGCCATCTTGTTGATTGGATTTACGGTGCTTTTGGTTTTTGCCATTTGGGTGCTTTTTATGAAAAAGAGAAAAAAACAGGAACTCCAAATTTTTCAGTTCAAACAGCAACTTCTTAAAGCTGATTTGGATAAAAAAACAGCTGAAGAAGCTTCCTTGAAAAGGGAAATTGATTTCAAAATAGCATCGCTTACCAATTACAGCTTGAATATAGCGCATAAAAATAAAATGTTGGCCGATGTTTCCAGAACACTTAATAATCTAAAAAGCAGAAATGGCGATTTTATAAAGAACAAATTGGGCGATTTGGCAAGTGAAATTGATGTTAAGCTATCCAACGAAAACGAATGGGAAGAGCTAATGGGGTTCTTTTCTCAAATCCATCCAAAGTTTTTTGAAATTTTAAAAACAAACGCTTTGGAAAAATTGTCGCCATCAGAATTGCGGCTTTGTATGTTACTTCGGCTTAATTTATCTTCAAAAGAGATTGCTTCTATACTTTGCATAACTCCAGATAGCGTTCGTATTGCACGGTATAGATTGCGAAAAAAACTTCCGCTCGATTCTAATGACGATTTGCAGGGCTATTTGCTCAATCTTTAGCAAATCTTATCGCAATGTTAGCCCAATGTTAATGTTGCCATGTTATATAGGCTCTTTTAGAGCGCTGGTTACTTTTTGTTAACACATGCTTCAGCAAGGAAACACAAGCTGAAGGTAGTTTTGTGTCAAACAAAAATCAACCAATAATGAAATCTTATTTTTCTTTTTTTATCCTATTTGTAGTGTCCTTTTATGGGGTGGCACAAAATGGAAACATTAAAGGCGTTGTAGTCGATAACGACGGACTGCAAGTGCCTTTCAGTAATATTTTAATTGAATCCTTAAACAAAGGAACGTACTCTGATGTTGACGGTAACTTTTTGTTGCTCGACGTGCCAGAAGGAAATCAAACCTTAACCGTAAAGTACTTAGGTTACGAAGATGCTCTCGCCGAGGTTTTAGTTGAAGCAGGAAAAACGGCAACGGTAAAAGTTAGCATCGCTTCAAAAGCGTTAGAGTTGGATGGCGTGGTAATTAATGGTTTTAATAGCGGTCAAGCCAGAGCATTGAACACCCAAAAGAATAAAACCAATATCACCAATATTGTATCGACCGACCAGATTGGAAAATTCCCCGATGCCAATATCGGTGATGCCGTTAAGCGTATTCCGGGTATCACGATGCAGGTGGATCAAGGTGAAGCACGAAACATTATCGTGCGTGGTTTGGCGCCACAGTTAAACTCCGTGACTTTAAACGGAAGCCGTATTCCTTCTGCCGAGGGCGATAACAGAAATGTACAAATGGATTTGATTCCGTCTGACATGATCCAGACTATTGAAGTGAACAAAGCCGTTACGCCCGATATGGACGCCGATGCTTTGGGTGGCTCCGTAAATTTAATTACCAGAACCTCGCCACAAGGGTTCCGTTTTTCGGCTACAGGCGGTTCGGGAGTGAACTTTATCACAGATAAACGAATCCTTAACGGGTCGTTTTTATTGGGCGACCGAAGTGAAAACGGAAAATTGGGCTGGATGGTTTCGGCCTCTTTCAACGATAATGATTTTGGAAGCGACAACTTTGAGGCCGAATGGACCGATGAGTTTGAATATAATGCCTTCAATGACGAAGATAATTTAGAAGAAGTAGATGTAAACCCGTATGCCAACGTATTCGAAATTCGTGAATATTTGGTACAACGAATCCGCAGAAGTTTTTCGGCCAATCTCGATTATAAGTTGAACAAAAACAACAATATTTATTTTAAATCGATTTATAACTGGCGCGACGACCGCGAAAACAGATTCCGTTTAGAACACGAAATTTTAGATGGTGAAGATATTGAGCCAGGAGACTTTTCGGTGGATGGAAGCGGTAACTTAACCGGGTTTCCCGTGGAAGCCAAAAGGCAATCTAAAGGCGGAATCGATAATAGTCGAAATAAAAACAGACGCTTGGAAGACCAACGCATGTTCAACTTCAGTTTAGGCGGTGAGCATTTGGCCAACGATTTACAGATAGATTGGATGGCTTCGGTTTCAAAAGCTTCCGAAGAGCGATTGAATGAGCGTTATTTAGAATACGAAAGCGAATACGGTGTTAACTTCAACAATAATTTAGAAGATCCGTTATTTACACCTCAAGATGCCAACGATGCCCTTTTTAGTGATTTTGAACTTGGTGAATTAACCGAGGAAAACCAATATACCGAAGAGCGCGACATCAACTTGTTTGTAAACTTTCAGTTGCCACTTAATTTGTTCGGAAATGAAGATGGATTATTGAAATTTGGAGCGAAATCCAGATTCAAAAACAAGAATAGAGACAACGATTTTACAGAGTATAGTCCGTTAACCAACGCGTTGGATATGTTGGGGGATGTGCCAACACGTAACTATTCTGATGCCGATTTCTTAGCAGGCAACCAATATGCAGTGGGGCATTTTGCTACTCCAGAATTTATTGGTAGCCTTAACCTAAATGATGCAGCTCTATTTGAGGGCGAAAATCTTCCGGAGGAATATTTAACGGCCAATTTTGATGCCGATGAAAACGTTTATGCAGCCTATGCCATGACCAATCAAAAACTATCTAGTCAATTAAGTATGTTGGTTGGTGTTAGGGTTGAGCATACCCAAATAAACAGTTTGGGTAACGAACTTATTTTTGATGTTGATGGCGATTACGCAGGAACAACTGAACTTAAAGACGAAAACTCATATACCAATGTATTGCCAGGGTTGCATTTAAAGTACAATTTAAAGAATGACCATACGGTATTGCGTTTTGCGTGGACAAACACTTTGGCGCGTCCTAATTATGTGGATTTGGTGCCATACCAAGAAACCAATAACGAAGACGAGGAAATCTATTTAGGAAACTCTGAATTAGACCCAACAACTTCAATGAATTTTGATGTGATGGCCGAGCATTATTTTAAATCGGTGGGTATTGTTTCTGGTGGACTTTTTTACAAGAATATTCAAGATTTTGTTTACACCAGTCAATCTGAAGATAATAACGGCTACGAAGTGTATCAGCCATTAAATGGTGAGGGTGCTACCGTTTTTGGGGCAGAAGTGTCTTTGCAACGCAAACTGGATTTCTTGCCCGGTTTTGCGAAAAACTTTAGTGTTATGCTCAATTATACTTACCTAACGTCGAGTGCTGATGGCATTAAAAACGAAGATGGCGACGAGCGTGCCGATTTAGATTTACCGGGTACGGCGCCAAATATGTTCAACGGTTCGTTGGCCTATGCTACCAAGAAAATGAGCTTCCGTTTATCGGCTAATTATTCAGATTCATATATTGATGAAATTGGTGGTAGCGCTTTTGAAGATAGATATTACGACGAGCAGTTCTTTTTGGATTTCAATGCCAACGTGTCCATCAACAAAAATTTAAGTCTGTATTTGGGTGTTAATAACATTACCGACCAGCCTTTGCGTTATTTCCAAGGGGTAAAAGCCAGAACCATGCAAAAGGAATTTTACGGACAACGATTGACTTTCGGATTAAAATACGATGTGTTTAAAAATTAATAATGAAAATGAATAAATTAAAAGCAATTATAGTTTTGGTAATTACGTTGGTGGTGGTAGGCTGTGGCAGTAAGTTGCCGGAAATAATCCCCACCATAATTACCGAACAAACTCCACACGATACCGACGACCCCGCTATTTGGGTGAATGCTGAAAATCCTTCGGAAAGTATCGTTTTCGGAACCGATAAAAATACCGATGGTGGGGTGTATGCCTTCGATTTAAATGGAAAAATAATTGAAAGCAAAAGCATTAAAAATATAAAGCGTCCCAATAATGTGGATGTGGAATACGGTTTTAAATTGACCGATTCTACGGAAACCGATATCATTGCCTTTAGCGAAAGGGAGCGTCAGCAATTCCGTGTGTTCTCCGTGCCAGATATGCAACCGTTGGACAACGGTGGGTTTAAGGTTTTTGAAGGAGAAACCGAATTGGAGCACAATTTACCCATGGGTATTGCGTTGTACAAATCGTCAAAAACAGGTAGCATTTATGTTATTGTGGGTAGGAAGGCAGGCCCAAAAATGGGCTACTTGCACCAATATGAATTGGTTTCCGATAGTTTGGGTTTGCATGCCAATTTGGTTCGTAAGTTTGGCGCATTCAGTGGGAAAAAAGAAATTGAAGCCATAGCAATCGATAATGAAAATGGGATTGTGTATTTTTCAGATGAAGGCCATTGCATCCGAAAATACTATGCAGAACCTTCAATGGGTGATGAAGAGATAGATTGTTTTGGTGGCGAGCATTTTAAAGAAGATATTGAAGGTATTGCTATTGCAAAATATGCCGATAAAGGCTTTTTGATTGTTTCGAATCAGCAAGCACACAGTTTCAATATTTTCGACTTAGAAACCAATACATTTATAAAAGAATTGAATTTAGGAACCGTTGAAACCGATGGTTGTGAGGTGACTACAGCGTCGTTGGGTAATCAATTTCCCGATGGGTTGTTCGTGTCGATGAACAACGACCGCAATTTTTATTTCCATGATTTGGTGTTGCTAAAACTAGTGGAGTAAAAATTGACATATCAACTGTCCCGATAGTTCTCGGGGTTAATAAAAACATCTTTTTAAACCCTTTCCGTATTTCGGAGAGAGTTTTCTCTTTTCAAAATATCTCGTACAATCTTCAAATGGTGATTGGTGTGTATGGTCAAAAAATGAAGTGTTTGTTTTTTGTTAAGCATGCCAAAAATGTGGTGAATAAAATAGGCTTTTTCGGGAAGTTCCTTTGTGGCTTTAACTTGTTTTCTGGCAAAATTCAGTTGTTCCTCTAAATCTTCTGCCGTAATAGCTTTTGTTGGCACGACTACTTTTGGTGCTTTGCCCATGCCGCGTGGCATATAGCCTAATGGAAATATAATGGTTCGCTTTATGTTGAAATCACGTTTATAGTTTTCGGGTTTGGTTTTGGCCAATATGCCGCAAACGCCATTAATCACCATTAAAACATGTGATAAATGCCACCCAATATTACTCTTCGAAACTTTTTTAACGGTAAGTTGATAATGGGGTATGTGGGCTTCTATTTGTGTCAATTGTTTGTTGAGAATATTGAAATATTTGCTGCCCATGCCCAAAATTTCTTCAAAAGATATAAATTAAATGTTTAACTTTAAGGAATTGCTTTTGCAAAAGCTGTATTGTTTCACTTGAAAATTGTATAGATATGCTACCGTTTAGATCAGAAATTAGAAACTCCCCAAGCCAACCAACCATCAAGATTTTTTTAAGTGATGAGTCTTTAGACGAACGAATTAAAAAGCATTTGGAGCATTTTAAGGAAGTTGAATCGATTGAAATACGGGAAAGCGTTGGGCAAAACCGTGCCAATGAAAATATTACTGTGTTTTTAAATGAAGATGCCGACCTTGATAAAATGAAACAAGCTATAGACTCAAGCCTGTGGTGGTATTTTGAAGAAGATTTGGTGGATGAATGAATGGTCTATTGTCATTCCGAATTTATTTCGGGGCCTCATGCGCATATTCTTAAAAGCTAAAAATTATACCCCGTAGATATATAAACCATAACATCGTTGATGCATTGGTTGAGGTTCTGTTTTATCTCTCGACTCCAAAATCTAAAAACGGTATAATCCATATCGGCTAGTTGTTGGTTCACTTCTTTATCGCGCTGAATATTGCGTTCAATTTTCGGTATCCAAAATGCACGGTTGCTTTTTATGGTCTGTTGGCGTTCGTCCCAATTGTAGCCGTGCCAAAATTCTCCGTCAATAAAAATGGCCAATCGGTATTTTTTTATGGATACATCGGGTTTGCCCGGTAGTGTTTTGTTGTCCACACGAAACCGAACGCCACGTGCCCAAAGTGCACGCCGAAAAAGTAATTCGGGTTTGGTGTTTTTGCCCCGTATTTTGCCCATGATTTTTGAGCGCTTTTTGGTGGTGTAAAAACCGGAAGCTTCGTTAAAGCGTGGGACTTTTATTTTATTATCTTCGTAGGACATTTATTTAATTATGATTCGGTTTCAATTTTTTCCACGCTCACAAGGCATAACAAAACAGATGCAGGACGTTATTGATTGTTTTATTGATTGTGAGGATAAAATATCATCAAGAACCTTTACTTACAGTAGTAACGAAGTACTTGAGTTTTTAAGGAAACCTCTTGAAAATATAGGCTTTAAAGTTGAAAAAGGCAAATCGAAGGAATCTAAAATACACGTTCCTGTTTTGTTTGGGCTCAATAACCAAATAGATAAGAGTTTCAATGCTGATGCCGTTAGTTCCGATGGTAAAGCTGAAGCCTAGCTGTTTTGGTGTCAAATTACTTTATTAATAATCAATAATAAAATATCTCCAACGACTTGATAGTAATATCGCATAACATTTTTATATTTGCTATTATTGTATCAAACGCTAATTGATAATGACAAGTTTTGGTGATTTCATAAAAAAAGAGAGAGAATTGAGAGAATGGACACAAACCGATTTTGGGGCAAAAGTTGGAGTTAATTCCAGTGCAGTGAGTAGAATTGAAAATGGAACGCAGGCATTCAGTAAGAGTAAATTGGAGTTGTTGGCAAAACTCTTTAATATAGAAAAACAAAAAATTGTCGATTTATATTTTGCTGACAAGTTTGCTAGAGAAGCAAATCAGTATAAATGTTCAGAATCAATTTTTTCAGCTGCGGAAGAAACATCAAACTATTTAAAACTTAAAAAGGCTAAACAAGGTGAATTCAAATTTTAATATGGAAGTAAAAGAACCTCAATTGCGAATTTATTCGCCAGATAAATTTAATACTCAAACCCTAGAAACAAATAAAAAAAATGATGTCATATCTCTTTTTTCAGGTTGTGGCGGAATGGATTTAGGTTTTCATCAAGCAGGTTTTAATATAAAATGGGCAAATGATATTGAGCAAAGAGCTTGCGAAACTTACGCAAAGAATATAGGAAATCATATTGTTTGTGGAGATATTACTCAATTAGACTATTCTCAGATTCCAGATGCAGATTTAATTCTTGGAGGATTTCCCTGTCAAGATTTTTCTATGATTTGGAAAAGAGGTGGAATAACAACTGATCGTGGTAATCTTTATCAAAATTTTGTAGAAATTGTTTCCCAAAAGCAACCTTTAATGTTTGTTGCTGAAAATGTAAAAGGAATTTTAACCGCGAATAAGAAAAAAGCAATCAAGCAAATAATCAAAGATTTTTCAGAAACTGGAGATTACGGTTACAATACGACTGCACATTTAATAAATTTTGCAGATTATGGTGTTGCTCAACTTCGCGAGAGAGTTTTAATTATTGGTGTTAGGAAAGATTTAGACACATTTTTTGATATTCCTTCACCTGTAAGGGATTCTGATAACTACTTGTCATCAAAAGAGGCTCTAAAAGGTGTTAAAAAAGTGAAACACAATAATGAACATCAAAATATACAACCTAAAACAATTGAAAAGTTAAAACTCATTCCACCAGGTGGAAATTTCACAGATATACCAAAAGATTCACCTCATTATGTGAAAGGTATGATTTCACACGTTTATCGTAGACTTCATCCTGACAAGCCATCGACAACAATAATTGCTGCTGGCGGTGGTGGCACTTGGGGTTATCATTATGACGAACCGAGACCTTTGACTAATCGTGAAAGGGCAAGACTTTTTGGTTATCCTGATGATTTTGTATTTGAAGGAACAATTACAGAAGTACGAAAACAAATAGGCAACTCTGTTCCACCTTCAGGAATTTTACCATTCGCAAAACAGATTAAAGTTTTTTTAGAAAGCATCAAAGCCAATGTACACTAATATTCAAAAATATGGTGGTGATTTTCGTAATGTTCTAGACAAAGAGTTTACCACTTCAAAAAATGTAACAGTTGCATCAGGTTATGCTTCTTTGGATGTAATAAATGCTTTTGAAAAACCATTTGTTGATATTGCTAAAAAAGGTGGTACTTCTCGATTGCTATTAGGTATGGCATTTTATGAAGGCTTGAGCCAAAAAAAGCTTGATGCAGTGACTAAGTTGCACAGTACATTAAAAACATTTGGGAACAACTCAGGTGTTTTCGTAACAAATGGCAGAAGGTATCACGGAAAAGTTTATCAATTTGACAAAGATGACGTCTCAAACCTCTATGTCGGTTCATCAAATTTTTCGGCTAGTGGAACAAAGGGGAATATTGAATGTACAGTACCTATTTTAAATGAAAATCAAAAAGTAGATTTAGTAGCTTTTCTAAATGACCTCTATTCGCCTTCATATTCTATTTCTATCGATAAAGCGGAAATAACTGTTCCTGGGAAAAAGAAAATTGTACTGAATAAAGTTCAAAGAATCTGGGCTAGTCTAAAAACATATGATACAACAAAAGTCTCTGTCGAAGGACTACCCAAATTTGTATTCCCATTAGATAGAGTGGCTGAAAAAGAAAAGTCAAATTTAAATGTTTATTTCGGAAAAGGAAGATGGAGCCGTTCAACTGGAAAGATAAAGCCAAGACCTTGGTATGAAATAGAATTAATTGCTAGTAATGACCTGAATTCTCAACAGTTTTATCCAAAAGGTGATTTTTTAGCTTACACAGATGATGGGCTTATAATACCAATGAGAACACAAGGAGATTATTGTAAAAATATTCGTTCAAAAGGAAGTTTACAAATATTCGGAATTTGGCTAAAAGGAAAATTAGAACAAAATGGAGTGTTGAAAAAATACGAACCTGTGACTTTGGAAACACTTGAAGAATATGGAAATGATAAGTTGACTTTTTACAAATTTGAAGAAGGGAAGTACTATATGGAATTTTAATTGTTCAACGGTTTTTCTTGCTGCAATTAAAACCCTTACATCCCGATAGCTATCGGGATGTAAGGGTTTCTAAATATCTAAAAAGTTTTATTGATGAGATTCCTGCCTTCGCAGGAATGACATAAACTTAGTATCTGTAATACTCAGGCTTATAAGGGCCTTCTACTTTTACACCGATATATTCAGCTTGGTCTTGCTTTAACTCGGTTAACTCCACACCAATTTTTTCTAAGTGCAATTTGGCTACTTTTTCATCGAGGTGTTTTGGCAGCATATATACTTTGTTTTCGTATTTGTCGCTGTGGTTCCAAAGCTCGATTTGTGCCAAGGTTTGGTTGGTAAACGAGTTACTCATTACAAAACTTGGGTGGCCTGTTGCGCAACCTAAATTCACTAAACGACCTTGTGCCAAAATAATAACATCTTTTCCGTTAAGGGTATATTTATCAACCTGTGGCTTGATAACATTTTTGGTGTTTCCGTAGTTTTTGTTCAACCATGCCATATCGATTTCATTATCGAAATGCCCAATGTTACAAACTATGGTTTTGTCTTTCATGGCTTCAAAATGCTCACCACGAACAATATCTTTGTTTCCTGTGGTAGTGATTACAATATCGGCTTTTCCAATTACGGTTTCCAGTTTTTTAACTTCGTAACCGTCCATGGCAGCTTGCAATGCACAAATCGGGTCGATTTCAGTTACCGTTACAATACTTCCGGCACCTCTAAACGAAGCGGCAGTTCCTTTACCCACATCGCCATAGCCACAAACTACAACGCGTTTTCCAGCCAACATCACATCGGTAGCACGACGGATGGCATCAACAGCACTCTCACGGCAACCGTATTTGTTATCGAATTTCGATTTAGTAACCGAATCGTTTACGTTAATGGCCGGCATAGGCAAGGTGCCTTTTTGCATACGTTCGTACAAACGGTGAACACCGGTAGTGGTTTCTTCGCTTAATCCTTTTATGCCCGGCACCAATTCTGGGTATTTGTCTAAAACCATGTTGGTTAAATCGCCACCATCATCCAAAATCATGTTTAATGGCTTTCGGTCCTCACCAAAGAATAAGGTTTGCTCGATACACCAATCGAATTCCTCTTCGGTCATATCTTTCCATGCATAAACGGCAGTTCCGGCAGCAGCAATAGCAGCAGCAGCTTGGTCTTGCGTAGAGAAAATATTGCAAGAACTCCAAGTCACCTCAGCACCCAAAGCTTGAAGGGTTTCAATTAACACTGCGGTTTGGATGGTCATGTGCAAACATCCCGCAATACGAGCACCTTTCAAAGGCTGTTCGTTTTTATACTCCTCGCGAAGGCTCATCAAGCCTGGCATTTCGGCCTCGGCCAACTCAATTTCTTTTCTTCCCCAATCGGCAAGCGATAGGTCTTTTACTTTATTGGCTACGAAAGGAACTGTTTTTGTACTCATAGTATTTTTCTTTAGTTTTTAAACCCTAACTTGATTGCTAATAGCTTTTAAAATACTTAAATTCGCTACAACAAAAAGCAAGAGCTTTATTAGGCGGTGCAAAGATAATCAATAAGTTTCAGAATACTAAATGCCACTTTACAAAACCATTAGGCCAAACTCACAAACTACTGTTAAAATCTGGAAAATAACAGAGGGGTTTGATGATTTGATGGCGTCTGTGAATTTAAAGTCCGAAAGTTTACAGCGGGTTATGGGCATGAAAAGTGAACTGCACCAACGTGGTTTTTTAAGTGTACGCCGATTGTTACAGGAGTTTGGTTATGCTGATGTTGATTTGTTTTACGACGAAAATGGCAAACCGCATTTAAGAGACGGCAAGCAAATTTCGATAACGCATTCATTCCATTTTTCGGCAGTAATAATCAGTGATTCCGTTATTGGAATTGATATTGAAAAACAGCGCGATAAAATACAAATCATCGCCCATAAATTTATTGACTACGAAAGTGATTATTTGGATAAAACGGCTGACGATTATATTCAAAAACTAACCATGATTTGGTGCGTAAAAGAGTCGTTGTACAAACTGTTTGCCACACCGGGGCTGAGTTTTAAGCAACATTGTTTGGTGATTCCTATATCGGATGGTGAAAACGAAACTGTAGCTTGGATTGATTATGAAGGTAAAAAATGCCGATATAATATTGAATTTTTAGAGTTTGAAGGCTTTACTTGCGCCTATGCTATTGCCTAATGAAAAATAATCTTTACAAAAGTATCTGCGAAGCATCCGAAAAAGGGAAAAAACTCTTAGCAGTTTTAATAGACCCCGATAAATTTGAACTTTCCAACGCCAAAAACTTTATCGAAAAGGTAAACCAATCGGTCGCTACCCACATTTTTATTGGCGGAAGTTCCGTTGCAGAACATGTTACTGATTTTTTGGTGGCCGAAATAAAAACACACACCGAGTTGCCCGTGGTGCTTTTTCCGGGCGATGTTACCCAAATTACCGACAAGGCCGATGCACTGTTGTTTTTAAGTTTGATTTCAGGAAGAAATCCGGAGTACCTTATCGGGAAGCATGTGGAGTCGGTTTCAAAACTTAGAAAGACTCAATTGGAAATTATCCCAACGGGCTATATCTTAGTTCAAAACGGAAAGGAAACCGCTGTACAGCGTATCACCGGAACAGAACCCATGCCAAGAAATAATACCCAATTTATTGTCGATACCGCTGTGGCCGGTCAGCTTTTGGGGATGAAATTAATTTATTTGGAAGCCGGTAGCGGTGCGCTTCACCCCGTGACTGCTGAAATTATTCAATCCGTTAAGCGTGAGTTGAATATCCCCTTGATTGTTGGTGGGGGTATTCGCAAAAAAAACCAATTGGATGTTGCCTACAAAGCAGGAGCCGACTTGGTAGTGATTGGTACAGCTTTTGAAGAAGACACATCTTTTTTTGACGCCATAAAGAACCATTAACCGAATTAATGATTTCTTAGTCTAAAAGTTACATTGGTTTTTTATTGCTTCATTTTAGAGTGCTATATTTACGTACAAAATACAAAATCATGTTTTCAGATAAAGATATCCAACAAATTCAGTCTAAGGGAATAACGGTAGATGGCGTTAATGCACAGGTAAATCGTATTAAAAATGGTATGTCGTATTCCAATTTGTTGTCGGCAGCCACTATTGGCAAAGGCATTGAAAGTTATGGCGATTCTGATGTTGATGGATTTGTTAAGGCTTTTGAAGAAAAAAAGAACGATTTACATTTGTTGAAATTCGTCCCAGCTTCTGGAGCGGCGACTCGTATGTTCAAGTTTTTGTTTCAGTTTTTGAAAAAATTCAATCCGAAGACAGACACGCTGAAAACCTATGCCGAAAAACAAAACGATAGCTTAATTTTAACATTCTTTTCCAATCTGGAAAGTTTTCCGTTTTATAATGAGGTCATTTCAAAATTGAAAGAAACCAACCCTCAGTACGATAGTTTAAGCGATTCCGAAAAGCACTATGAATTTGTAAAAATCATGCTCGACGAAGAGGGGTTGAATTACAGTTTTTTGCCAAAAGGATTGTTGCCTTTTCATAAATATGGCGATGATGTGGTAACGGCTTTTCAGGAGCATTTGTTCGAATCAACGTTATATGCTTCCTCAAATGGTAATGCCAATCTGCATTTTACCGTATCTGAAAAACATCACGAGTACTTTTCGAAAGAATTCAACAGCATTAAGAAAAACTTAGAGGAGCAAACCAATACCGTTTTCAACGTATCGTTTTCCTATCAAAAGGAAGCTACCGAAACCATTGCCTTAACTACAAAAGACGAGGTTTATAGAAAAGAAGATGGCTCTATTTTATTCCGTCCGGCTGGGCATGGTGCGCTTTTGGAAAATTTGAACGATTTAAAAAGCGACCTCGTTTTTATAAAAAACATCGACAATATTGTGGTAGCCAATAGAAATGTTGAGGTTTCAAAATATAAAAAGCTACTTGCGGGAGTGCTATTAGAAGCACAAGAAACCGTGTTTTCGTATTTGCATAAGTTAGATGAAGGTCAGTTGGAAGAAACCGACCTCAAAATCATGTTGCTGTTTTTGCGTTACCGATTAAATATTTCAATTCCTGCAGAAATAGAAAACAGCTCAAAAGAAGAAAAAATTGCCTTTTTAAGGGGGAAACTTAACCGCCCCATCCGTGTTTGTGGGATGGTAAAAAATGAAGGAGAGCCCGGAGGCGGACCGTTTTGGGTAAAGGGCAAAAACGGAGATATTTCGTTGCAAATTGTTGAGTTTGCCCAAATCAATTTTAGTAAAACCCGCCAACAGGAATTGGTGTACAAGGCGACCCATTTTAACCCCACCGATTTGGTTTGTGGCATTAAAAACTACAAAGGAGAAAAATTCAACCTCACCGATTTTGTAGATCCCGAAGCGGCATTCATCACCATGAAAACCCAAAATGGCACCGACATACAAGCGTTGGAATTGCCAGGACTTTGGAATGGCAGCATGGCGCATTGGAACTCCATTTTTGTGGAAGTGCCCATTGAAACTTTCAATCCGGTAAAAACGGTAAACGACTTGTTGAAGCCGGCGCACCAAGCTTAAACATGATTGATTCGGAAGCATTAATAAATGAATTGACTTTTAAAGCTGTTAGAAGTTCGGGCAGTGGAGGGCAACACGTAAATAAAACGTCCACGAAGGTAGAATTGACTTTCAGTATAAAAGATTCGTTAGTGCTTAAAGATGCTCAAAAAGAACGACTTTTGAGCAAGTTGGGACATAGACTGACCAAAGAAGGTGTTTTGATTTTACAATGCGGTGAAAGCCGAAGTCAGCACCAAAATAAAAACTTGGTGATTGCCCGATTTTTAAGTTTGATAAAGTCGAATTTGGTTAAACCCAAACCAAGAAAACCAACAAAAATTCCGAAATCGGCCATCCGTAAGCGTTTAAAAAGCAAACGCACCCAATCTGAAAAAAAAGCCAACCGAAAGAAGCCTGATATCGATTAAAATATTGCCAATAATAATTGAAGTTCGGTAATTGGGTAGTATCTTTGCAGCGTTCTCATAAAGGGGTGCTTTTTGATTGATGATTGACGATTGATGATTGACGATTTCTGAACTGTTCAGTTCAAAAATCTAAAATCTAAAATTTGAAATCTAAAATCATTTAGGCTGAGATCATACCCATAGAACCTAGAACAGATAATGCTGTTTAGGGAGGTGAATTTATAAAGTTATTGCTAGTAGTTTAACAAAAAAAACGGGGCAATGTTTCAGAGTAAATTCAAAAAAATCAATTTTAACCATTAAAGAATAATTACCTCTTTTTATTCGATTATAAATTCGTAATCGAGATGAAAAATAGTTTTCTTTTTTTAACGCTTTTCGTGTTATCAGTCAACGCTGCGGCACAACAAAACCAAACCACGCAAGATTCAACAAAAACAGAAAATTTGGATGAAGTATTGCTCTCAGCAACAAGGGCTAAGGATAAAACGCCAGTTGCTTTTACAAACATTACTAAGGATGAGTTGGAGTCTACAAATTTAGGCCAAGACTTACCAATTTTATTGGACCAGCTACCATCGGTAGTTACCACAAGTGATGCAGGCGCAGGAGTAGGTTATACGGGGATTCGGGTGCGTGGTACGGATGCAACACGTGTGAATGTGACCATTAATGGAATTCCGTATAATGACGCCGAAAGTCAAGGAACATTTTGGGTTAACATGCCCGATTTTGTGTCATCGGTCGAAGATATTCAGCTTCAACGGGGAGTAGGAACTTCAACTAATGGCTCTGCCGCTTTTGGTGCAAGCTTAAATTTGAAAACATTAAACCCATCAACCGAAGGTTACGCAACTACAACCCATACGGTTGGAAGTTTTGGGACTAGAAAACACAATATTAGCATTGGTTCTGGAATTAAAAATAACTTTTATGCTGAAGGACGATTGTCAAACATTCAAAGTGATGGATATATTGATAGAGCAAGAGCAGATCTAAGTTCGTATTATGTAGAAACAGGATTTTTAAATGGAAAAACATCAGTTAAAGCCATTGTTTTTGGAGGTAAAGAAGAAACATACCAATCTTGGTATGGCACACCTGAAGCTGTTGTAAATAATGATAGAGCGGGTATTCAGGCATTTATTGACAGAAATTTCCCTTCGGAATCTGAAGCTGAAAATCTTTTAAATTCTGGACGAACCTATAATTATTACACTTATGAAAATGAAGTAGATGATTACGAGCAAACACATTATCAATTACATGCTTCGCATCAATTTAACACTAATTTTTCAGCTAATATTTCAGGAAACTATACTAGGGGTAAAGGCTATTTTGAGCAGTATAAAGAAGGTGAAGAGCTAGGCGGTTATTTTCCAAATAGCCCCAATGCTGCAGACGAAGGAGATGTTATTAGAAGACGCTGGTTGGATAATGATTTTATAGCAATAGTATATTCGCTTAATTACAAAAAGAACGATTTAAGCTTATACCTTGGAGGAGGTTATAACACCTATAAGGGCGATCATTTTGGTGAAATAATTTGGGATTCATTTTCTTCTGAAATTCCAATAAATAGCAACTATTATTTTAGTTATGGAGATAAAAAAGATTACAATACATATGTGAAAGCGGAATATAATATCAGTTCTAATCTCTTTGCATTATTAGATTTACAATTTAGAAAAGTAGATTATGAATCGGTAGGAACTAGCTCAGATTTAATAGATATTGATGTAGCAGAATCCTATAGTTTTTTCAATCCTAAATTTGGGTTAACGTATAAATTCGATAATTACAATACTGTGTACGGTTCTTTTGCAGTTGCTAACAGAGAGCCTAATAGAGATGATTTAACTAAAAACCCACTTGAACCAAAGCCTGAAAGGTTATACGATTTTGAATTTGGATATAAGTTAAGAACTCCTAATTTCTATACCATTGCCAATTTGTATTACATGAATTATGAGGACCAATTGGTTTTGACAGGTGATTTAGATGATGTTGGCGACCCTATTAGACAAAATGTAGATAAAAGTTTTAGGACTGGTATTGAATTACAGATAGGATATAAAGTGTCAGAATGGTTAAGAACTGATGCTAATGCAACTTTTAGCCAGAATAAGATTAAGGCTTTTGATTATGTGGTTTACGATACGCAATACGACCCTAACTCATTTGATACCGTATCTTACGAGCCTATTGTTACAGAGTATGAGGATACAGATATTTCTTTTTCACCAAATGTTATTTTTGGAAACAACTTAACTTTTACTCCTATTAAAAACGGAAATATTGCTTTATTGTCTAAATACGTTGGAAAACAATATTTAGATAATACATCGAGTAACAGTAAAAGTATTGATGCCTATTTTGTAAATAACTTAAACCTGTCATACAAATTTCAACCAACATGGATTAAAGAAATAGCTCTAAACTTATTAGTTAATAATTTGTTTGATTCTGAATATGTATCTAATGGGTATACATATAGCTATTACTACAGACCTGAAGGATCATCTGATGCACCAATAACCGAAAATTTTTACTACCCACAGGCAACTATAAACTTTTTATTGGGAGCTACTTTAAAATTCTAAAAACAGCTTGTTCTAAAAAAAAATAAAAAGCCTTTCCAGTTCGGAAAGGCTTTTTTAATTAATTGTAAATGGTTAGAATATTGCCATTTTGTTGAATACGGTAATTTTTTAGCGGACAGCTAAGGCCGTCATTTTTATCGATAATACCAGTAACAAAATTGTAGGTGTTGCCGCATCCAGAAGTACCATTGAGCCCATCGGGAATTATAGGTGCACATTCTTTCGGTGCGTGGTTAGGGTCGCTGGCGTCCCATGCATAGAAGTCAACACCTGTGGAAGCAACAATAACGCCGCCGTTTCCAATGTTAGGAATATAAACCGAATTGCCAGCAAATTGCAATTGGCTATAAGCCGGTAAGCTCAAGTTTATTTCATGGTGTACCACTATATCCAGTAAGAAACGGCAGTTTTTGTCGTCCACCTGATTTCCGCTACAAGACCATAAAAAAATGAAACAGGTTAAATAGAAAATGGGCTTCATAATGCAATGAAAAATTTAGAAGTGCAATTTACGATAAAAAGCAAACTCAGATAAAAATTTTGTATATTTGAAAATGAAATCTCGTCTATGCGGGATTTTTTTTATGCTGAACCCAGTTCAGCATCTTTGTTATTAATAAACGATGAAGTTATGAGTAAAGTATCTTACTACACAGCAGAGGGGTTAAAAAAATTAAGAGCCGAATTAAATCAATTAAAAGATGTGGAGCGGCCAAAGGCGTCGCAGGCTATTGCAGAGGCAAGAGACAAAGGCGATTTGAGTGAAAATGCAGAATACGATGCGGCCAAAGAAGCACAGGGGCTTTTGGAAATGAAAATTTCTAAATTAGAAGCCACCCTTGCCAATGCCAGATTGATTGACGAGTCGCAGTTGGACACCTCGAAAGCGTTGGTGCTTTCCACCGTAAAAATAAAGAACCAAACCAATGGTATGGAAATGAGCTATACGTTGGTGGCCGAGAGTGAAGCCGATTTAAAATCGGGAAAAATTTCGGTGAACTCACCTATTGGAAAAGGATTGCTGGGTAAATCGGTTGGCGATGTAGCCGAAATACAAGTGCCCAATGGTGTAATGAAATTCGATATTGTAGAAATTACCAGATAAAATACAATTCCAAAAAACGATTAAAAGATTCCTGATGAATTTCATTAGGAATCTTTTATCTTTATAAAGGTTACAAACTAAACTAAAGAAGAGATATGGCATCCCTATTCACAAAAATAATCAATGGTGAAATTCCGTGTTACAAAATAGCTGAAACCGACGAGTTTTTTGCGTTTTTAGACATCAACCCCAATGCAAAAGGGCATACCTTGTGCATTCCGAAGAAAGAAGTCGATAAAATTTTCGATTTAGATGAGGCTACCTATATGGGGCTTATGGCTTTTTCCCGAAAAGTAGCCTTGGCCATTGAAAAAGCTGTGCCGTGCAAGCGTGTGGGCGTGTCGGTAATTGGTTTGGAAGTGCCGCATGTGCATGTGCATTTAATTCCGTTGCACAACATGGACGATGCCCGATTCATTAAAAAGGAAAAACTGACTCCCGAAGATTTTGAGGTCGTGGCCGAAGAGATTAGGGCGCATTTATAATTCACTAAAAAACATTAAAGACAGAATAGCGACTACAGCCAAAATAACCGCTGCGATAATTAGCCAAGTGGCTTTTTTAAGATAGGTGGAAGGCTTTTTGGGACTAAACGCTTTTTTCTGATAATCCACTACGCGCTCAATGTCGTCTGTCCATTGCACGGGATAAATGATGGAATTACAGGTTTCGCAAGCTAGTTCGTCCTGAATTTCAGAAGTTATGGATTTGTAAAGGCCCGTTTCTACAATCTTTTGTTTAAAAGTTAATCGCAACCCGTCTTTGCTGTAGCATTGTGGACAGTTGTTTTTTAAAACGAGGGCTTTAAATTCTATAAATTTTTCAGGCATAATTGTGGGCGCGTTTCAGGTTAATCTGTATCGTGGTGCCTTTTCCTTTTTCAGATTCCAGCACGCCAATCTTTCCGTTGTGGAAATCTTCGATAATCCGTTTGGTTAACGACAAACCAAGACCCCAACCGCGTTTTTTTGTGGTAAACCCAGGCTCGAAAATTTTATGGAAATCTTTTTTGCTAATGCCTTTTCCGGTGTCGGTTACCCTAATCTTAATATCATTTTCCAGTTGCGAAATTTCAATGGTTAATTTTCCGCGGCCTTTCATGGCATCAATGGCATTTTTTACCAAATTTTCAATGCACCAACTGTAGAGTTGTTTGTTCAGTTCCACCGGAATCTCATCATCGGGAGTGATGATTTCAAACTCAATTAGTTTTGACGACCGTGCTTTTAAATAATCGTAAGATTCAATGGTTTCCTTTATGATGTCGGCTTTCTCCAAAGTGGGTAACGAGCCTATTTTACTGAAGCGCTCGGTAATGGTTTTCAGTCGGTCGATGTCTTTTTCCATTTCAGAAATATAATCGGCACTAACGTTTTCAGTCTTTAAAATTTCGGTCCAACCAATTAATGAGGATAGTGGCGTGCCAATTTGGTGTGCGGTTTCCTTGGCCATGCCCGACCACAGCTTGTTTTGTGTGGCGTTTTTGTTGCTTCGGTAAAAGAAGAAAATAACGGCGCCGAATAGAAAAACAATCAGCAACAAAGCTAAAGGATAGTATTTCAATTTGTTCAATAACGGGGAGTTTCCGTAATAAATGGTAGAAAACACTTCACCTTGATATTTTATATCGATAGGTTTGTTTTCACTTTTAAAAGTTTCGATAAGTTTGTCGATGGAGCGTTTATTTTCCAGTTTCCTTTCGTCAATATTATTTGAACTGCTTAAGTTGCCATCTTGGTCAATTACCAACATGGGGGTAGTAGTGTTACTGTTTAAAATTTTTAGGGTAAGGTTTAAATTGGTGTTGGTTTCAGAATTAACGAATTCGGTTTGTGCAAACGACCAATTTTCCATTTTTGTACGCTCTTCTTCCTTAAAATGCTGAAAAAACTCGTAAGTTTTCCATAAAATAAGGGAAACAATTATAAAAGAAGATGCAATTATTATCCATCTAAAGGCATTGCTATGCTTGGTAAAAAACATGGAAATTAATTTTATAACTGGTAATATAATGCAAATCTGTTAATATTATTGTGCGAGTTGTTAGTAAATCGGTTTTTACATGAGTTATAGTTTGGTTACATTTGTTGTTCATTTAAAAGTGTAATGGCTTCAATAGATCCAAAACAGTTATCAACCAGTAAATTACACAGTTATTTGTTGAGTGCCGTGGCGCCCAGACCCATAGCTTTTGCAAGTACGGTTGATGCCAGCGGAAACCCAAATTTGTCGCCATTTAGCTTTTTTAATGTGTTTAGTGCTAACCCGCCTATTATGGTATTTTCGCCAGCGAGACGGGTACGCGATAACACCACGAAGCACACTTTGGAAAATATTGAAATAACCAAAGAAGTGGTTATTAACGTGGTGAATTACGATATGGTCCATCAAATGTCGTTGAGCAGTACCGAATATCCTGTTGGGGTAAACGAATTTGAAAAATCGGGGCTGACGATGCTGAAATCGGATATTGTAAAACCCTTTCGGGTGGGCGAATCGCCCGTTCAGTTTGAGTGTAAAGTGAACGAGATTATCAAATTGGGGAAAGAAGGCGGAGCCGGAAATTTGATAATTTGTGAAGTAGTATGGTTGCACATTGATGAAGAGGTTTTGGATAAGGACGAAGCCATCGATCAAGTGAAATTGGATTTGGTAGCGAGAGCTGGCGGAAGCTATTACAGCCGAGCAAAAAAAGGGTTTTTCCAAATACCAAAACCACTGACGACGTTGGGTATTGGAGTGGATGGTTTTCCCGAGCATGTAAAGCACAGTATGGTGCTTACCGGAAACGATTTGGGCATGTTGGGAAATGTGGAAGCCTTGCCAAGTGAAGCAAGCGTTAATGCTTTTATTGAAGATTTGGGCGAGCGGTATCCTAACATTAAAACGGCAACCCATCGCGAAAAGCATAAACTGGCACGAAACTATTTAAGCTTTGGCGATGTTGAGAGCGCTTGGAAAATATTGTTGTCATAAAAAAGAATATTAATTAAGTATAAATTAGAGTAAATGGAAGTTCAAGGAAGAGTAAAAATGATTGGTGAAACCCAAACTTTTGGGAACAACGGATTCAGAAAAAGAGAGATTGTAGTAACTACAGAAGAGCAATATCCACAACACATTATGGTGGAATTTGTTCAGGATAAAACCGATTTGTTGAACAGCTTTCAAGTGGGGCAACAAGTAAAAATTAACATCAACTTACGTGGTAGAGAGTGGGTAAATCCTCAAGGTGAGACTAAATACTTCAACTCTATACAAGGGTGGAGAATTGAGGCAGTACAAGCAGAAGCAGCTTCAGGAAACGTGCCACCAGTGCCACCAGCTGATGCTTTTGAGCCAGCAGGCGATTTAAATCAAGATGAGCACGACGATTTACCTTTCTAAACAAATTTAATTGCCAAGAGGTCTTGGTGGTTTAAATAAAAGAAAGCTTATATAATAGAACCTCAATGTTTAGCATAAACATTGAGGTTTTTTTGTTGAAACTTTTTACTTTTAAAGGCATGCATTACCTAGCCGAAAAATTATGGTTTCCGAAAATAGAAGAAGCAACAAGCGAAGGACTACTTGCGGTTGGTGGCGATTTATCGGTTGAGAGGTTGTTGTTAGCTTATCGGTCAGGGATATTTCCATGGTTCGATGCAGAAAGTCCCATTTTATGGTGGTCACCCAATCCGCGATTTGTACTGTTTCCACAGAAATTAAAAGTATCAAAAAGTATGAAGCAGGTGCTTCGAAATAAATCGTTTAAGGTTACCGAAAACAAAGCATTTGGACAAGTGATTTTAGAATGCTCTAAAATAAAACGCAAGGGCCAGGAAGACACTTGGATCACCAACGAAATGGTAGCAGCCTACCAAAAGTTACACGACATGGGCTATGCCAAATCGGTTGAGGTTTGGCAAAACGAAACATTGGTGGGAGGCCTTTATGGTGTCGATTTACACAATGGTGTGTTTTGTGGCGAAAGTATGTTTGCCAAAGTGAGCAATGCCAGTAAAGTGGGCTTTATCACTTTTGTTAACAAAAGCAATTACAAGTTGATTGATTGCCAGGTGTACACCAATCATTTGGCGAGTTTAGGTGCGGAAGACATCACCCGGAAGCAATTTATGGAATTTTTAAAGTAGTTTTATAGTTAACAACTTAAATGAATAAACCACTTTTGTCAGATTGAGCGGAGTCGAAATCTATCAACCCTATAATTAATTTTAAGACTTCTCGACTTAAGTTTATCTTGAGCATCTCGACTGCGCTCGATACAGGCTCAAGTCGTAAGGCTCGAAGTGATAGGTGCGTATGTCATAAATGTGTTGTAATAATTGTGGATTTTATATCAAATTAAGTCTAAAAACCAATTGAAAACATGGAAGCAAAAACCATTGATGAAGTTACCGTGCTGTTGGAAGAGATTATCCAAACCTCAAAAAAAGAGAAAAGCCCGTTGGGTTATTTTGCAGCACTATATCAAAAAGTGACCATTTCCGTAAAGGAAAAGTTGGGCACAGGATATTTTGATGATGACGCCCGAATGGAACTATTAGATGTTGTTTTTGCCAATCGGTATTTGTTGGCCTATGCTAATTATAAGGCAAACAAATCCAATACCAAATCTTGGGAAGTGGCTTTCAGTCTTTCAAAAAACAACGATTTAATAGTGCTTCAGCATTTAATTCTCGGAATGAATGCTCACATCAATCTCGATTTGGGTATTGCGGCCGCACAAATATCAACGCCTTCAAATATTCATTTGTTAGAATCCGATTTCAATAAAATCAACGATATATTGGGCGAACTGGTTGATGAGGTGAAAAGTAATTTAAGTGTTATTTGGCGTCCGTTGGTTTGGATTTTAAAAAAGTTGAAAAACGTCGATAACTTTCTTGTGAATTTCAGTATGGGCATAGCGCGCGATGGGGCTTGGAAATTTGCCAACGAACTGATTTTGGAAATTGAACATTTGAATGACAAAAATTGCATTCTGCTAAGGGATGAAAAAATAAAAGCATTGTCCGGTCGAGTGGTTTCAAAAGGGAAATTGGAAAAAATTCTGTTTAAAATTATCCGATTTACCGAGTGGGGCAGTGTATCAAATAAAATTGAAGCTTTAAAGAAAAAAGTGGGGTGAAGCGAAACTTTATTTGCCATTTTATTTATCGATAACCCTCCCGTTGTCTAAATTTTTAAGCTCGCCGAAGTCAGTACAAATAAATAATGTTTTGCTTTCAGGTTAAAAGCTTCCATGCGATGCTCCAATCCAGCTTTTAAGCGCAGTTTGTTTAAAATTGGCCAAACCATTTGAGCGGTTACTCTAAAATCGGTTTCGCCTTTTATCTGTTTGCTTAAACTCCACAACGCTTCAAGTGCAGTGCTCAAATAGGTTTTTATCGATTTGTTTTTTACGGTTTTTAAAGGGAAATCCATGCTGAGTTTATAGCGTTGCCTGTAAATCGTTGAGGTATCGAATAAGCGTTGCTCTGCTCTAAAACGATGACTTATGTTGGTGGTTAACAATTGTTTTTTTCTAACAAACTGCTGCATAAAACGTAATTCGTCGCTTCCGGAATCAAACCAGTCTCTATCACGGTAATAAATACCAATGGCAAAAGTTTTATTTTTTTTCCATTTAAAAGACGATAAATGGTAGATGTCAAATTGCTGCTGTTCATAACCAAAATGGTCATTATTGTAAAGAAAATATCTGCTGCGAAGGGTGATATTTAAATTGTATTTTTTAGAAATTCGGTGATTAATGCCAATGGCCGATTCGCCTAAACTACTAAAGCTCTTTTGGGCATTGGCAGAATTACAGCCCCAAAGTATGACCAATAAAAATAAGCTAAAACGGAAGTGTCGAATGTTCACAGGTGGAATTGTTTTTTTAAACTTGATTGTACCTAAAACAACTTGTTTCATGGTCGTTAACCATACCAGTGGCTTGAATGTGTGCATAAACTACCGTGGTGCCCACAAACTTAAAACCGCGTTTTTTTAAATCTTTACTTATGGTATCGCTTAACGGTGTATTTGCGGGAGCTTCTTTGTAGTTTTTTATCGAGTTTTTTATGGGCTTGCCATCCACAAACCCCCATATGTATTTGCTGAAACTGCCAAACTCTTCCTGTATTTTCATAAAAGCTTGGGCATTGGTAACGGTAGCCTTTACTTTTAATTTGTTTCTAATAATTCCAGGGTCTTGCAGTAGCTCGTCCATTTTATCCTGATTGTAACGGGCAATCTTTATATAATTAAAATCATCGAATGCTTTTCTGAAATTTTCACGCTTCCGTAGCACGGTAATCCAACTTAACCCGGCCTGAAAGGTTTCTAAGGTTAAAAATTCGAAAAGGGTGTCATCGTCATACACAGGAACGCCCCATTCTTCGTCGTGGTAGGCTTCATAAAGTGCATCGCCTTCACACCAGCCGCATCGTTCTTTTTTGCTCATGATTCTGCAAAAGTAAGGTTTAAGGTAAAAGTATGACAAATATCATCTTAATTGAAATAGGAAGCCTTTAATTTTGAAAGCTTCATTGTATCTGTTTAAAAATCTTATTTATGAAATCAATATTAAAATCGAGTTTAGAGCGTGGTGTGTCTTACCCGTCTTATCGGGAATTAGTGAATCAACTAGCAGAAAATAACAATACCACAGGCTTGGAAAAATCAGAAGCTTTGGTGAATTACACAAAGTTGAACGACCGCCGAATGAAGCGTTGGGATAAAACCATTAAAGTATCGGATGATTTAAAGGAAAAGATAGCTGACTTCAGCCATCCTGTAACTTGGTTGGTCATTACCGAAAGTTGGTGTGGCGATGCTGCCCATGTGCTGCCAGCGCTCCATAAAATAGTGGAGTTAAACGAGAACCTTAAAATGAAAATCGTACTTCGCGACGATAACCTTGAATTAATGGATGCCTTTTTAACAGAGGGGTCGCGGTCTATCCCGAAGGTTATTATGATTGACGACAAAACGGGTGATGTTTTGACTACTTATGGTCCGCGCCCTAGCGAAGCCACGGTTTATGTGAATAGATATAAAGCGAAATACGGCAAATTAACTCCCGAATTTAAAGAAGATTTACAGCACTGGTATAATAAAAACAAAGGACAAAACGTACTGGAAGATGTTACCGAAATGCTCTGCAAATTGGAGCCTAGCGTTTGCCAATAAAATTAAAAGTAATGGAGCCTATCTGGCTGCTTTTCGATGGGTCGGCATTGAATTTCGATTTTTTGGCGTACTCCAAAGCATGTTCAATCAAACATTCGTTGGAAGAATTCGACGAAGAGTTCAGGTACGCATCGGTCACTTTTCCGTTGGCGTTTACGGTAATGTTCACCACTATTTTACCATCGACTTCGCAAAGATAAACCGGAATGGGGATGTACACCTTTTTTCGATTTGAGAGCGAATAGCTAATGGTGCTTTTGTGGTTATTGTTTTCGGCCAATTGCTTTTTAAGCACCTCGTTTGCCTTATTGAACTTTGAAAGCTCGTCTGGGTTTAATTTCGAATCGTCGGGTATTTTATAGTCCCTTTTTGCAACATGGCTATTTTCTGAAAAATCGCTGCTTTTGGGTACGTAGTCTTCTGGTGGTGCAATGCGTTTAAAAGCTTGGGCAAAGTGCTTTTCCTTTTGGGTTTCGTTAAAAGCGCTATTGGTTTCGGCCTTAGTTTTATTGCCTTCCTTTAAGTCTTTCAATTCCTCTAGCTTTTCTTCGGGTTCCTTTTCAGGTTCCAATTCGTAGTAGCTTTCAGAAATGAATTCGCTTTGTTTTTTAAGTCCGAGATTAAAAACAGAAAGGATTACCGTTCCAGAAATTAGAAACGTAATCAATAAGGCTCTATGTTGATTTGTTAGGTGCAAATCGTTAAAATTACAATTGGGGTACAGTAAATATACGAAAAAATAAGGAGTTTAGTTCTTCAGGTTGGCTGTAAACCCTTCAATGGAAACTGCATCATCAACGTTGAAATCTCCAATTTTGGTTCTTCTGAGTGCCGACAGGTGCGCGCCCGAATTTAGGGATTTTCCAAAATCGTGAGCCAAAGAACGGATGTAAGTGCCTTTGCCACACACCACTCTAAAATCGATATTCAATCCAGAAATATTAGTTATTTCAAATTCTGAAATGCTTACCGTTCGTGGCTTTACTTCAACACTTTCGCCGGCTCGGGCAAATTCATAAAGGCGTTTGCCATCTTTTTTTATGGCTGAAAATACAGGTGGAAACTGCTCAATATCGCCTAAAAACTGTTTGGTGTTGTTGCGGATTAGCGTTTCGGAAATGTGTTCCGTAGGGAAGGTATCGTTTATTTCGGTTTCCAAATCGTACGAAGGTGTGGTGCTTCCTAAAACAAAGGTACCCGTGTATTCCTTAATTTGCGCTTGAAAACTATCGATTTGTTTGGTCATTTTTCCCGTGCAAATTACCAACAGCCCGGTGGCCAAGGGGTCTAAAGTACCGGCATGCCCAACCTTTATTTTTTTCAGTTTGAAGGCTTGCCTAATCTCCCAGCGTAGTTTGTTAACCACTTGGAACGAGGTCCAATGCAAGGGTTTGTCTATCAACAAAACCTGTCCAGAAAGATAATCTTCAGCAGTCAACATATTAATTGAAAAAAGTGAAAGTTATAGCAATCAGTCCAACAATGGCGCAATAAACGGCAAAATAGGTAAGTTTACTTTTCTTTACCAAAGCAATCATCCAAGTGCAGGCAAACAACCCTGCTACAAATGCCGCAATAAAGCCTATGGACAAGGCAGTGAAATTTCCGCTGTCATAACTCAAATCGCCACTTAAAATATCTTTTGCAATTTTTCCGAAAATAAGAGGAACCACCATTAAAAACGAAAAACGAGCAGCCTTGGTTTTGTCGTTACCCAATAAAACCGAAGTAGAAATAGTTGCCCCTGAACGCGAAATACCGGGCAACATGGCAATGGCCTGCGAAATACCGATAACAAAAGCATTGGAAAACGATACTTTTTTATTGGTGTCCTTGGCTTTGTCGGCCAAAAAAAGAAGCACTGCGGTAACCAAAAGCATGCAGCCCACTAAAAAAATGTTTCCGCCAAAAAGAGCTTCTAATTGTTCCTCAAAAAATAGGCCAACAACCACAGCAGGAATCATAGATACGGCTATTTTTGCAATAAATTGTAAATCTTCGTTCCATTGAAATTTCAATGCGCCTTTTACTAAATTGAAAATATCTTTTCTGAAAACTACCATGGTACTCAATGCCGTGGCGAAGTGGAGCACCACGGTAAACAACAGGCTTTCTTCGGGCACAGAGTTGTCACCCAAAATAGCTTTGCCCAACTCTAAATGTCCGCTGGACGATACAGGTAAAAACTCGGTTAAACCTTGAATAATGCCCAGAATTATTGCGTCTATAATTTCCATGGGGCAAAAATATTAAAATAGTGCTTCAAAACACTTTTTCGGTATTAAACTTTAAGAAATTACCTTATTTTAGAAACATGAAGATTGTTCTTGCGCCCGATAAATTTAAAAATTCACTGTCAGGATTACAGTTTTGTGAAGCCGTTGAAGCAGGATTACTTTCGGTAAATCCGAATTTTGAAATCCTGAAAATGCCATTGGCCGATGGTGGCGATGGTACTTTGGAGGTGGTCAATTATTGTTTAAAAGGAAAAATGATAGAGGTTGAAGTGAACAATCCCTTTTTTCAATCGATAATAGCAAAATATCTGTATGCCAAACATTCAAAAACGGCTTTTATTGAAATGGCCGAAGCTTCGGGGTTGAAACTGCTGAAACCCGAGGAATTCGATTGCAAAAACGCTACCACGTTGGGTACGGGCGAAATGATTGTTGATGCCATAGAAAAGGGTGCCAAAACCATCATTTTGGGTATTGGCGGTAGCGCCACCAACGATTGCGGTATTGGTATGGCTACGGCGTTGGGCTATCGGTTTTTGGAAAAAAAAGGAGATGAAGTAAAACCCATTGGTGCCCGTTTATCCCAGATTGTTTCTATTGACGATTCTAAAGTACATCCAAAACTATTTGATGTCGATTTCAAAATTGCTTGTGATGTTGATAATCCGTTGTTTGGTGAAAATGGTGCTGCTTATGTGTATGCGGAGCAAAAAGGAGCTTCGGCCGAAGATGTAAAAATGCTCGACCATGGTTTGCGAAGTTTTTCAAAAATTATTGAAGCCCAATTTGGTGTAAATTCTCAAAATATAAAAGGAGCTGGTGCAGCTGGCGGTATGGGATTGGCGTCAAAAGTGTTTTTAAGTGGGGATTTGAAACCTGGAATTGACTTAATAAAAAAATTGGCGGTTTTCGATTCAAAAATTTCGGATGCCGATTGGGTAATCACCGGTGAAGGCAAGCTGGATAAGCAAACCTTGTCGGGGAAAACAATCAAGGGCGTAGTGGCTTCCGCGAAAGCGCAAAACAAAAAAGTGGCAGCCTTTTGCGGGAGCAACGATTTAAGCGAAAAGGATATTAAAGACTTTGGAATTGACTATGTCGATTCGGTTTTAAACTACTCGGAAAATTTAGAGGATGCAATGGAAAACAGCTATGCTTGCGTTATAAAAATGGCGAAAGTATTTGCTGAAAAATTGTCGTCATTCTGAGGAGTGAAGAAAGGAACGACGTGAGAATCTGTTGTTTTAAAACTGCATTTGTAAGATGGCGATGTGGATTCCTGCTTACGCAGGAATGACATAAATTATTTATCCGGATTTAAAAGAATGGCATACATCTCTATGCCAAAACCTAAAAGCACCAACATAGGCGCCAATCGGATGCGTCGCCAGCTAAAAATTTCTGGGCTAAACACATTGGGGTCGTCGCTGCCGCCACCGGTCATCAAAATAAAACCAAGGGCAATAACCGCCAAACCAATAAACATAAATTTATAGTTTTTCTTCCCAAAAACAAATGTGGGTTTTGCGTCTTCTTTTCGTTTTTTTTCTCCCATGGTTTTAATGCTAGTGCTGCAAATTAACGGAAATATTTAAAAAGCATTGTTAATGTGATTGTAAAATATAATTTTCAACAGTCAACAGTCAACAGTCAACAGTCAACAGTCAACAGTTAGTAGTAAAGTTCATCCGTTCGCAAATTCAAAAAGCGCTGGGTGGCAAAATGGGTACTAATCCAAGTGATGACAATACCCAAGGCGAACACAAAAACAAAGAGACCAACCACTAAAATGGGCGTATTGAGCAGTCCGAGTTCCGGGAACGTTTTGTTGACGTAATACAGCACTATGGCCATGCCAATTAAGGCCAAAATGGCTCCGATAATGCCCAAACGAACACTTTTCCAAACGAATGGGCGACGAATAAACTGTTTGGTGGCGCCCACCATTTGCATGGTTTTTATGGTAAACCGTTTCGAGTAAACCGACAATCTGATGGAACTGTTGATTAAAAGTACAGCGATGAGCGTAAAAATACCACTGATAACCAATACCCAAAAACTGATTTTCCGAACGTTGTCGTTCATCAAATTCACCAAATCGTTATCATAGGTGACCTCGTCCACAAAGTTTTTTGATGTGGCTTCCGCCGAAATTTTTTCCAAATGTTCCGAGGTTACAAAATCGGCTTTCAAATGTACATCGATGGAATTTTGCAACGGATTGTAGCCCACAAAATCCATGAAATCCTCACCAGTTTCGACTTTCATAAATTCGGCCGCCTTTTCTTTCGAAACGTACTCGGTAGATTTTACATATTCGGCCATCGCCAAACTTTTTTCAAGTTGGTTGATTTCCACTTCTTTGGCGGCATCTTTCAAATAAATGGTCAAAACCACTTGTTCCTTAAAATGATCCGATACTTTTTTGGCGTTCAACACCAACATGCCCAAGAGTCCCAATAAAAACAGTACCAAGGCAATACTGAGCACTACCGAAAAATAGGAAGAAATTAGTCTGCGTTTTTGGTGTTTTTCAAAAGATGAACTCATAAAAGTGTTTTGGGTTGTGGTTGTAAAAATAATAAAGTATTGCTATAAGCTACAACGGTTAAACAATAATTATAGTTTCTTTGGTGTTGGTTTTTTTTCGGGCTTGCTAATAATATATACGCCAGCGGCAACCACAACACAACTCAAAATTTTAATGAGATTGATGTCTTGGGCGTAAGCCGAATTCATAAACACAAAGGCTACCAAGCTCACTAAAATAAAACTTACCACGGGTTGTAGATACACGTAGCTACTCGTTATGGATGGCGGTAAATGTTTAAGTGCAAAAATATTGAACAGGTAGGCAAAAAAGGTGGTGAACAGTACCACATAGCCAATGGTTAAATAAGTGTTTATTGTAAACGCTTCGAAATTGGTGTTCAAAAAATCGCTTATTCCAAAAGGGAGTACGTAAATAAAACCAAATAAAAATATCCAGCTTACTACGGTTATTGCATGGTATTTTTTCATTAAAGTTCGTGCCAAGACTAGGTAGAGTCCGTAGCTACTCGCATTGAGCAAAACAAATAGGTTGCCCAAAAACGAGCTGGTGCCGTCGGTTTTGTTACCGTATAAAATTAAAAATATGGCACCGGCACCCGCCATGGCAATGCCAATTACTTTATTTTTTGTGATGCGCTCCTTCAAAATGAAATAACTAAAAATTAATACAATCACGGGTGTGGCCGTGGTGATGATGGAGGCATCAATGGGCGAGGTTAAATTAATGCCGTGGAAGAACAGCATTTGGTTGGCGGCACCGCCAAATAATCCGCAAAGGGCGAGCATTAAAAAATCTTTCTTTTCTACTTTTTCTTTAACGAAAAGCAATTTCAGCGTCCAAAAAAGTAGAACGCAACCCATCAAACGGATGAAAACAAAAGCCGTCGGGCCAATTTTATTGGGCATCACGCCTTTGGCAATAATGTAATTAGCACCGTAAATGATGTTAGCGCCCAAAAGGGCAAGGTGGGCTTTTGTGGTATCTTTTATCAAAGCAGGGAATTTTATGCTGCGAAATTACAAATTGCCGCTCAAATAGAACTTTAAATAAAAGCTAAAACTATTGTGTTTTGAAGGTAGACTCATAGTTTGGTCGTCAGTTCGAGTGATTTTGAGGAGCGAAAAATCGTATCGAGAACTTTTGTGTGACTAAAATTTTAATTCTCGATAGCTCTGCTGAGCGCAGTCGAAGTACAAATTTTTCTCTTTTCAGTCGAAAAATTCACTCGAATTGACGAGTTTGATTCGAATACATTAAGTTTTAGCCTCATTATTCGGAGTCTTTTAAAAATGATGGCATATTATGGACTAAACCTATTCTGTTTTTCGGTAGAAACCGTAAATTTGCGCTTTTAATTCGTTATTCGGAGCATGTCACACTGAGCGCAGTCGAAGTGAATCGTGGAAATTTATTGAATGAAGTTATTTATCCAAAAGATTGCCGCGGTCGTACCTCCTTCGCAATGACGTCATTATTTTTAAAAAAATACGATGAATTACAATTTCAACGACATAGAAGCCAAATGGCAAAAGTATTGGGCAGAAAATCAAACGTTTAAAGCGGAAAACCAGAGCGATAAACCGAAATATTACGTGTTGGATATGTTTCCGTATCCCAGTGGTGCTGGGCTGCACGTGGGGCATCCGCTAGGGTATATCGCTTCCGATATTTATGCCCGCTACAAACGCCACCAAGGGTTTAATGTTTTGCATCCGCAGGGTTACGATAGTTTCGGTTTACCGGCCGAACAATACGCCATTCAAACGGGGCAGCATCCAGCGATTACTACGGCCGAAAACATAAAAACCTACCGCCGCCAGCTCGACCAAATTGGTTTTTCGTTCGATTGGAGCCGTGAGGTGCGTACTTCAGACCCAAGTTATTACAAATGGACGCAGTGGATTTTCATTCAGCTGTTCAATTCGTGGTACAATAAAGACACCGATAAGGCCGAAGATATTTCTGAACTTATCAGAATTTTTGAAGCGGAAGGCAATGCCAATGTTAATGCTGCTTGCGATGAGGACGTGGAAGCGTTTACAGCATCCGATTGGAACGGTTTCGACGATGTAAAAAAGCAGGAAATATTACTGCAATACCGATTGACTTACTTGGCGGAAACCGAAGTAAACTGGTGTCCGGCTTTGGGAACGGTATTGGCAAACGATGAAATTGTAAATGGCGTGTCCGAACGTGGAGGGCACCCTGTAGTTAGAAAAAAAATGACCCAATGGAGCATGCGTATTTCGGCTTATGCTGAGCGTTTGCTGCAAGGTTTGGATAAAATAGATTGGACAGATTCACTAAAAGAGAGCCAGCGCAACTGGATTGGAAAATCGGTTGGGGCGGCTGTCTCTTTCAACGTCATTGCGAGCGAAGCGAGGCCATCTGTTGAATCAGAAAACGGAGATGTCACCCTGAACGGAGTCGAAGGGGCTTATCAAATTGAAGTTTTTACAACGAGGCCCGATACCATTTTCGGTGTGTCGTTCATGACCCTGGCACCCGAGCACGAATTGGTTTCAAAAATAACCACGCCCGAGCAAAAAGCGGAGGTGGAAGCCTACATTGAGGCCACTGCTAAACGCAGCGAGCGCGACCGTATGGCCGATGTAAAAACCATTACAGGCGCTTTTACTGGTGCTTACGCCGAGCATCCGTTTACCAAAGAACCCATCCCAATCTGGATTGGTGATTACGTGTTGGCGGGCTACGGAACGGGGGCAGTAATGAGTGTGCCTTGTGGCGACCAGCGCGATTACGATTTTGCTAAACATTTTAATATTCCGATTCCGAATATCTTTGAAGGCGTAGATATTTCAAAAGAAGCCTTTTCAGATAAAGAAAACACCGTTATTGCGAATAGTGATTTCCTTAACGGTTTGAATTATAAAAAAGCTACCAAGCGCGTTATTTTCGAATTGGAAAAATTGGGGCAGGGCGAAGGAAAAACCAATTACCGTTTGCGCGACGCCGTATTTAGTCGTCAACGTTATTGGGGCGAGCCATTTCCGGTGTATTACGTAAATGGTATGCCGCAAATGATTGATGAGCAACATTTACCAATTCAATTGCCCGAAGTGGAGAAATATTTACCCACCGAAACCGGTGAGCCGCCATTGGGTAACGCCACGGTTTGGGCTTGGGATACCAATAAAAATGAAGTGGTTTCCAACAATTTAATTGATAATGAAACCATTTACCCCTTAGAATTAAATACCATGCCAGGTTGGGCGGGCAGTTCGTGGTATTTTAACCGCTATATGGATGCCAATAACAACGATGCTTTTGCCGGCCAAGAGGCGCTTAACTATTGGAAAGACGTCGATTTGTACATTGGTGGAAGCGAACACGCTACCGGACATTTACTGTACTCGCGTTTTTGGCAAAAATTCCTGTTTGATAAAGGCCAAGTGCCCGTTGATGAGTTTGCAAAAAAACTGATTAACCAAGGGATGATTTTGGGAGAAAGTGCATTTGTTCATAGGGTAGGGTTTAATTTTGGAAAAGTTGTAGATTCTAAAAGTGATTTTTCCGAGGATGACATAAAAAACATTACATATTTAAGAGATAAATATTCAATCGTTAAAGATGTTTATATCAGTAATGATGTTACTACATACCTGAGAAAAACTTTCAATAAACCCGAAAGTGAAGATGAAATTGAGCATATGAATTTCAGAAGAAGTTTGATTTCATATCTTTTGAAACCTATCGATGAGGAAATTTCAAAACTTAATTTAGAAGGTAAAGTCATGGTTAATACTATGATGATGAACTATTTTAAGACTCACGTTTCAGTAGAGTATGTAAATACTAAAAATGAGTTAAATTGGGAAAAGCTTAGAGAGGAAGATAATCAATATGAGAATGCAGAGTTTATAACAAATAAAGAAAACAAATACATCTGCAAACGTGAAGTCGAAAAAATGTCCAAGTCCAAATACAACGTGGTCAATCCAGACAACATTTGTGCAGAATACGGCGCCGACAGTTTACGCCTTTACGAAATGTTCCTTGGGCCTTTAGAGCAATACAAACCTTGGAATACCGCTGGAATTACGGGTGTGCATTCCTTCCTTAAAAAATTATGGAAATTGTATGTGGGCGACAATGGAATAAAAGTTACCGATGTCGAACCAACAAAAGACCATTTAAAAACACTGCATAAAACCATTAAAAAGGTTCAGGAGGACATCGAGAATTTTTCATTCAACACGTCGGTGTCTACATTTATGATTGCGGTAAACGAGTTAACGGCTCAAAAATGTACTTCAAAAGCGATTTTAGAACCTTTGTTGGTTTTGATTTCGCCGTACGCGCCGCATATTGCTGAAGAGTTGTGGAGTCAGTTGGGGCATAGCGAGTCTATTTCAACGGCGCCGTTCCCAAAATTTGATGAAAGCCATTTGGTAGAAAGCAGTAAAAACTACCCGATTTCCTTCAACGGAAAAATGCGTTTTACGCTAGAATTACCGTTGGATATGCCAAAAGGCGAAATTGAAAAAACCGTTTTGGCACACGAAAAAACCCAAGATCAATTACAGGGCCGCACGCCTAAAAAAGTAATTGTGGTTCCGGGTAAAATCGTGAATATTGTGGGCTAATGTCATTGCGAGAAGTCCCAATAGGAATTGGGACGACGCGGCAATCTCATCTTAAAAACCCTGTTTTTTTATTTTAAACAGTTTTAATATCAAAAAGCATCCAAAACGGATGCTTTTTTTGTTTTCCTCAAATTGTAGTTGCAAAAATTTGGGTTTCCGGAAAAACTAAAGTGCATAAATGCTAGTTTTCGAGGATTTGTTAAAACCCTACAAAATCGATGTGTTTTATATAATTGTTATAAAAAGGTTAAAATCGATATTGATTTTTTAATAAAGTCTGTGTTTTTGTGTTTTTTTTAAATGGAGTATTGTAATATTGCATTGTATTTTGACTAACTTTAATAATTGTGCCGATGAAAATTGGAGTTCCTATTGAATTGAAAAACAACGAAAACCGAGTAGGTATGACGCCTTCTGGTGTATTCGAATTAACCAAAAGAAACCACGAGGTATTCGTGCAAAAAAACGCTGGTTTTAACAGTGGCTTTTTGGATGAAGATTATGTGGATGCAGGGGCAACCATTCTTGAAACTATCGAGGAGGTTTACCAAACTGCCGAAATGATTGTAAAAGTAAAGGAGCCCATTGAGCCCGAATATGGTTTAATTAAGCCCGATCAGGTAGTGTTTACTTATTTCCATTTTGCATCGAGCGAAGCGTTAACACATGCCATGATTGACAGTAAATCGGTTTGTATTGCTTACGAAACGGTTGAGGATACCGATGGTACACTGCCCTTGTTAATTCCAATGTCTGAAGTGGCAGGAAGAATGTCTGTTCAGCAAGGTGCCAAATATTTGGAAAAACCCATTAAAGGTCGTGGTATTTTATTAGGCGGTGTTCCTGGGGTGCCACCAGCAAAAGTATTGATTTTAGGTGCCGGAGTGGTGGGTATTCAAGCCGCACGAATGGCATCAGGTTTGGGCGCCAACGTGTTCATTTTAGATATTAATATGAAAGCCCTTCGGCATGTGAGTGAAACGATGCCGAATAACGTAATTAGTGAGTTTTCAAGTGAATATAACATCAGAAAACATATTAAGGATTCCGATTTAATCATCGGCGGGGTGTTGATTAAAGGAGCGAAGGCGCCAAAATTAATCACGAAAGATATGTTGAAGGACATGCGTCCCGGTACTGTTATGGTAGATGTGGCGGTAGATCAAGGCGGTTGTTTCGAAACTACAAAACCTACTACGCACCAGGATCCCACATATATTATTGATGAAGTGGTGCACTATAGTGTGGCCAATATGCCTGGCGCTGTGCCTTACACGTCGACCATGGCATTAACCAACGTAACCTTGCCATACGTGATTAAGTTGGCAAATTTAGGTTGGGAAAAAGCTTGTGAAGAAAATAAATCTTTAGCAAAAGGATTGAATATTGTTAAGGGCAATATTGTTTACAAGGAAATAGCAGAAGCATTCGATTTGGAGTACGCAGTATCATAAAAAATGATATTGATGTTTATACAGCCTTCTTACGAGGGCTTTTTTTATGCCCTATTTTTAACAGAATTTTAATGACTGACAGAATATCATATCCATAAAATTGGCGTTATTTTTGCTATCTTTATTTTGTTATAATCAATTTAAAATAGAACAATGATTGGATATTATATATTATTAGGAGGTATAGCATTAGTAAGCTGGTTGGTGAGCAGTACCTTAAAACGAAAGTTTGAAAAATACTCTAAGGTACAGCTTCGAAACGGTATGAGTGGTGCCGAAATTGCTGAGAAAATGTTGGCCGATAATGGCATTTACGATGTTGAGGTGATTTCTACTCCCGGCCGATTGACCGACCACTACAACCCAAAAAATAAAACCGTAAATTTAAGTGAAGCCGTTTATCATCAGCGTAACGCTGCCGCTGCTGCTGTAGCTGCCCACGAATGTGGTCATGCCGTACAGCACGCCCAAGCTTACGATTATTTAAAAATGCGCTCGGCATTGGTGCCTGTAGTTAGTGTGACTTCGGGTATGTCGCAATGGTTGGTGATTGGTGGTTTGGTATTGGGTGCCGCCGCTGGTGTGGGCATGGGCTATTGGGTAGCCGTTGCTGGATTGGTCATGATGGGCTTTGCTACGCTATTCAGTTTTATTACCCTTCCTGTGGAGTACGATGCCAGTAACCGCGCTTTGGCTTGGTTGAAAAATAAAAATATGGTAACGCCCGAAGAATACAAAGGTTCTGAAGATGCTTTGAAATGGGCTGCCCGAACCTATTTGGTAGCAGCCATTGGTGCCTTGGCTAACCTTGTGTATTGGGGTTTCCAAGTGTTTGGGGCTAGAGATTAAAGCATCCTTTTTTTTGAAAATATTTCAAGCCATAGAAATTCGTTTTCTGTGGCTTTTTTGTTTGAATTTTTGAAATATTTGAAAGAAAATATATAGATAGAAACATTGAATCTTCAAAGTTTTTAGTCCGATGGGTTCATTTGCAAAATTTCAAACCCCGATTATCGGGCAAAACCACGGCTGTTTTATCAAAATTCATTAAATTCGCGAACTTAACAGAATTACCAGTAAATGAGCGCTAAATTTCCTGAATATAAAGGACTTGACTTGCCAAAAGTAGCAGAAGAAATTCTGAGCTATTGGCAGGAAAACAACATATTTGAAAAAAGTATATCGACAAGAGAAGGCAACGAAACCTATGTGTTTTTTGAAGGGCCGCCTTCTGCAAACGGTTTGCCAGGCATTCACCACGTGATGGCCCGGGCCATAAAAGATATTTTTTGCCGATATAAAACCCAAAAAGGATACCAGGTTAAGCGTAAAGCCGGATGGGATACCCACGGATTACCTATTGAATTAGGTGTTGAAAAAGAACTGGGCATTACCAAAGAAGATATTGGCAAGACCATTTCGGTTGAAGATTACAACAAAGCCTGCCGAAAAGCGGTAATGCGCTATACTGATATTTGGAACGACCTTACTGAAAAAATGGGCTACTGGGTAGATATGGACGATCCGTACATTACCTACGAACCCAAATACATGGAAAGTGTTTGGTGGTTGCTCAAACAAATTTACAACAAAGATTTACTGTATAAAGGTTACACCATTCAGCCGTATTCGCCGAAAGCGGGAACGGGATTGAGTTCGCATGAGTTGAACCAGCCAGGAACGTACCAAGATGTTACTGATACAACCATCGTGGCTCAGTTTAAGGCTGTTGAAGAAACCCTTCCGGAATTTTTACAGAACGAAGGCGATATTCACTTTTTAGCTTGGACGACCACCCCTTGGACCCTGCCAAGTAACACGGCATTGACCGTGGGGCCAAAAATCGATTATGTATTGGTAGAAACTTTCAATCAATACACTTTTGAGCCTATCAATGTAGTGTTGGCCAAAAAACTGGTGAGCTATCAGTTTTCTGGGAAGTTTAAGCAAGTTGAGGATAAATCAGAGTTGTTGACCTACAAATCGGGCGATAAAAAAATTCCGTTTTATGTTGTAAAAGAATTTGTTGGTAAGGATTTGGTGGGCATTAAGTACGAACAATTGTTGCCGTACGTACAGCCAAACGACAACCCTGAAAATGCCTTTAGAGTCATTTCCGGAGATTTTGTAACTACCGAAGACGGTACGGGAATTGTACATACTGCGCCTACTTTTGGTGCTGATGATGCCTTGGTGGCCAAACAAGCCATACCTGAGGTGCCACCTATGTTGGTGAAAGATGAAAACGGAAACTTGGTGCCTTTGGTAGACTTGCAAGGGAAGTTCAGACCAGAAATGGGCGAGCACGCTGGTAAGTACGTAAAAAATGAATATTACAATGATGGCGAAGCACCTGAGAAGTCTGTAGATGTTGAAATAGCTATCAAATTAAAAGAAGAAAACAAGGCCTTTAAGGTTGAAAAATATAAGCACAGCTACCCGAATTGCTGGAGAACTGATAAGCCCATTCTTTACTATCCGTTAGATTCTTGGTTCATCAAAGTAACCGACATAAAAGACAAGATGGTGGCGCACAACGAAACCATCAATTGGAAGCCAAAAGCCACCGGAACCGGACGTTTTGGTAACTGGCTGGCCAATGCCAACGACTGGAACTTGTCGCGCTCGCGCTACTGGGGTATTCCGTTGCCAATCTGGAGAACCGAAGATGGAAAAGAAGAAATCTGCATTGGTTCGGTGGAAGAATTGAAAAATGAGATGGCCAAAGCGGTTGAAGCTGGTGTGCTTTCAAAAGATATTTTTGAAGATTTTGAAGTCGGAAATAACTCCGAAGACAACTACGCTAAAATCGATTTGCATAAAAACATCGTTGACGATATCGTTTTGGTGTCGCCATCGGGGCAAAAAATGTTCCGCGAAAGCGATTTAATCGATGTATGGTTCGATTCGGGCTCCATGCCTTATGCGCAGTGGCACTATCCGTTCGAAAACAAAGATTTAATTGATAAAGGTACAACCTATCCGGCCGATTTTATCGCAGAAGGTGTGGACCAAACCCGTGGTTGGTTCTATACTTTGCACGCTATCGGAACCATGGTTTTCGATTCTGTGGCCTATAAAAATGTAGTGTCTAACGGATTGGTGTTGGATAAAAACGGACAAAAAATGTCGAAACGTTTGGGCAATGCCGTCGATCCGTTTGAAACCCTTGGGAATTACGGTGCCGATGCTACACGTTGGTACATGATTAGTAACGCCAACCCTTGGGATAACTTAAAGTTTGATTTAGAAGGTGTTGAGGAAGTGAAGCGTAAATTCTTCGGCACGCTTTACAATACCTATTCGTTCTTCCAATTGTATGCCAATTTGGATAATTTCAATTATAGCAAATCCGATATTGCTATTGAAGACAGACCGGAAATAGACCGTTGGATCCTTTCAGAACTGCACACGCTCATTAAAAAAGTGGATGCCTTTTATGCCGATTACGAGCCAACAAGGGCAGCAAGAGCGATTTCAGACTTCACTCAAGATTATTTGAGTAACTGGTTTGTGCGTTTAAGTAGAAGACGTTACTGGAAAGGCGATTACGGGCAGGATAAAATTTCGGCCTACCAAACGCTATACACTTGTATGGTGACTATTGCCAAGTTGGGGGCGCCCATTGCGCCGTTCTTTATGGATCGCTTGTATTTGGATTTAAACGCCGTTACTCAAAAAGAAGCCTTTGCTAGTGTGCATTTGGCCGATTTCCCTGTGTTCGACGAAAGTTTTGTTGATAAAGCTTTGGAGCGTAAAATGGAAGCCGCGCAAACCATATCTTCTTTGGTGTTGTCGTTAAGGGCTAAAGAGAAAATCAAAGTGCGCCAACCGCTGCAAAAAATAATGATTCCGATTGATAGCGAGCAGCAAAAAGAGGAGATTTTGGCGGTTCAGAATTTGATAAAACACGAGGTTAACGTTAAGGAGATTGAGTTGTTGGATGATGCTTCGGGTGTTTTGGTAAAACAGATAAAACCGAATTTTAAAACCCTAGGGCCACGCTTTGGAAAGGATATGAAAGCCATTGCCAACGCAGTAATTAACTTTTCACCTGAAGATATTAACAAAATTGAGCAAAATGGCAGTTTAGAGGTTGATGTTAATGGAAAAAATATTACATTAGAACGCTCGGATGTAGAAATCACCTCTCAGGATATTGAAGGGTGGTTGGTAGCCAAAGAAGGTGCGTTTACCGTGGCTTTGGATGTTACCATTACAGATGATTTACGTAGAGAAGGCATTGCTCGCGAATTGGTTAACCGCATTCAGAATTTACGTAAGGATTCTGGTTTTGAAGTGACTGACAGGATAGACGTTAGGCTTCAAAAAGACGAGCAGGTGGTAAGTGCCGTTGATGCAAATATCACTTATATTAAGTCGGAAACGTTAACAAATGAATTGGAAATTATCGATAAATTAGACGATGGTATAGAAATTGCTTTTGATGATGTAAATACCAAGCTATTTATCCAAAAACATTAAGACTATGGCAGATACAGTAAGATATTCAGACAAGGATTTAGCTGAATTTAAAGAAATAATACAGGATAAAATCCAAAAGGCACAACATGATTTAGATCTTATTAAAAGTGCCTATATGAACGACCATAATAATGGTACTGACGATACGTCGCCTACATTCAAGGCTTTTGATGAAGGTAGTGAGGTGATGAGCAAAGAGTCTAACTCGCAATTGGCTATTCGTCAAGAAAAGTTTATCCGCGACCTTAAAAATGCCCTAATTAGGATTGAAAATAAAACCTATGGCATTTGTCGTGTTACCGGAAAATTGATTAATAAAGAGCGCTTAAAATTAGTGCCGCATGCTACTTTAAGTATCGAAGCCAAAAACATGCAGCAATAAGCGTTTAAAATAATAGGTTTAAAACGTCTCAAAAATAATATTTGGGACGTTTTTTGTTTGGAATAGCCCCAAATTGAACATCATTTTAAGAATTTTAATGTCACTAAAAAAATCCATCATTCTCATTATTGTTGTTTTACTGATCGATCAAATCAGTAAAATTTACATCAAAACCCACTTTGTGCTCCACGAAAGTGTGGATGTGTTTAGTTGGTTTAAAATCTATTTTATTGAAAATGATGGTATGGCTTGGGGTACCAAAATTAGTGACTTTGCCTCATTTATTTCCGATAGGACCGCCAAAGTGGCTTTAACGCTCTTTAGGGTTGTGGCCATTTTTGGTATTGGCTATTGGTTGTACAGCGCCACAAAAAGTAAGGGGTCGCGCATACTTATTTTGGCTATTGCCTTAATTTTTGCCGGTGCTCTTGGAAATATTATCGATTCAGTATTTTACGGTGTGTTGTTTGAAGACAGCATCAGCCAAGTGGCCACCTTTTTGCCCGAAAACGGCGGTTACGATAGCTTGCTGCACGGTCGTGTGGTGGATATGCTCTATTTTCCTTTAATTGAAATCGACTTGCCACAATGGGTGCCGTTTTACGGCGGTAAGCGCTTTAATTTCTTCGAACCGGTTTTCAATATTGCCGATGTGGCCATAAGCACGGGCTTTATTATGCTTATAGTGTTTAATAAAAAGGCGTTTTCGAAAGTTTGAAATTAAGAAATATGAAAAGAAGCTTCAATCTATGTCATTTAAAAAATTAAGATTTCTGTGTTATTTGTTGGTAGTGTTTGTTCTTTCCTGCTCAACCGATGATAATTCTAGTGAAAGTAGCAACATACAAACGGATGTCAAAAAAGAAGACTTATTAGGAGTATGGACAATATATTCTGTTGAGTCGGGTGCTGTAAAAGCTGAGGTGCCTGTCAATTTTGAGACTTGCGGTAGAGATTTTTTTATTTATAACGAAGACTATTCGTATTCAGAATTCCAATTTCTAGAATCGTCAACCTGTCAGCCTTCAGAATTTCAATTGAAATGGAGCTTAAATAGGGGGGTAATTGAATTGTCAACAGTCAACGGAAGCGAATCCCAATTAATAGAAATCAATAGTTTAAATGCAACCACTTTTATTTTTACCACGCGTATGGATTTAAATGGTGATGGGAGTTTAGAGGTTTATAAGCTAACTGCATTAAAATACAACCCGCCGAATGAAATGGATATTTACACAGATTCCTTTTCGAGAAGAACAGAGCCCCCGTTTGAAGACCATATAGCATTTCGTTGGGATATTTACACTGGGTATAACACGTTTTTACGGTACGAAATTTATAGAAGTACTGAGGAGTGCGATATCACCTCAGCCGAATTAGTTCAAACAATTGAAGATGTGAATGTGTCACGCTTCATTGACTATAACCCACCTACGACTGAAGAAATTTGTTATTTTTTGAAGATTTATACCGATAAAGGCTTGTTAGGCATTAGCAATCCCCGTTATGTGGCAACGGAATTCATTTTTCCAGAAAGTGTAAAGGTTATTAATGCTACAGATACTGAAAGTTCTGTTGCTCTTTCTTGGGAGAAATATAAAGGGTATTATTTTTCACATTATGAGGTTAGAGTGCAAGATCAAAATGAAAATTCAATGCCGCATATCGAAACGGTAGCCATAATTGAAGATGTAAATACGACGTTATATACTGATATAAACCCGCCCTATGTGAACAATCCAATTTATTCAATTTATGTGCACAATATTTTTGGAAACATAAGCCAATTAAATCAAGATGGGAACATGATTACAACGAACTTTAGCAGGCCCGAGTTGTTGAGCTTTGATTATATAAGGTTTTTAAGTTTTGATCCCGATGAACAAGCTCTTTTCTTTTATGGAGTTAACCCCGACAACACTAGAAGACTCATTAAATATGATTATATAAATCACAATGTTCTAGCTGAAGGTTATAAGTTGCCGTCAGTACAAACAGACGTGGAAATGAAGCTGATTACATCAAATGAGGGGAAGGAACTTATTTTTGAGCAAGGCGGTGAGTATTGGGTGTATGACGCATCCGACTTAACGTTTAAATACTCATTAAATCTTGGTTTTATAGGCCCACGAGATAGTTTCTCGTATTTGAAAAATGGTATTTGGGTGTTTTCAGATGACGACCATGTTTTTACGTATAAGCGTACCGGCTCTACTATGGAAAAGATTGATCAAAAACTTCATTTTACAAAGCATCAAGGGGGTGGGAACTACGAAATTACCAAATTAGATAATGCTAATGTACTTTTAAGTCATAATAACGAAGGAAGAGCTATACATTATAGTGTTGATAAGGGTGGTTTTATTGCTAATAAAGGTATTATACAAATTCCGTTGTTGGCAGCTTTGAATAGCGATTTGTCTGTGAATATGGAATCTAAACTGTTGCTTAATAAGAAAAGGAACTCAGTTTATTCCATCACAGATTTTTCGAAAACAGATAGCTACACTAATCCTAGGGTTACGTTTAATTTCAATAGATTAGGAACAAAAATTTTCGGGGTAGATAAAAATGAGAAATATACTGGCTCTTATGAGGATTTTTCGAAAGAAATTGTGGTTTACGATATAGAAAAAAAATCTTCAGAAAAAATCACGACTAAAGGCTATCCCTTATATGTTTTTGAGGATGCGCAAGGAAACATTGTAAGTTTGTCTTCTGGTTTCCCGCGAGATGAGTATTACGACTTGTACAATAATAATGTGCCAGATATGTTTGTTGAAATTGTAAAATAGAACAAGCTTATTGGGTTAAACTGTTAAAACTCAAAAACCCGCTCTGGCGTTACACAAAAATCCAACTTAATATCACCTTCAAAAACATCGGTAATTTCAGTTTCAGCTTCAAAAAAAGACAGTCCAATTTTTAGGGTTTCGGGTTTGCATTTGGCTAAAAACCGGTCGTAAAAGCCTTTGCCATAACCTACGCGATTGCCTGTTTTATCGAAAGCTAACAGCGGAATAAAAACCACATCAACTTTGTCGTTGGTTATTTCAATGCCATCAATCGGTTCGGGGATGTTATAGGCATTCTTTTTTATTTTGGTATTGTCGGTAAGTAAAAAATGGGTCATTTCGCCCGTTTTAAAATCACTTTTGGATACCAAAATATTTTTGTCCTTGCCTGATAAAATATTCAGAATATAATCAGTGTTCACTTCCTTTTGTTCTTCAATGGAAAGAAAAACATGGAAAAACGAAGCTTCCCAAATGGGTAGTTTCAAAACCTGGTTGGCGATGGACAAACTGAAATCTTCCACCTCGTTTAACGAAAGGTCGTTCCGAAAGGCTTTGTATTTTTTTCGCAGTTCATTTTTGGTCATGTTGCCGCCCTTTTTAGTTTGGTGGAAATATGGAACAGTGCATCACCTTGATAAACGATGGGCGATTCGTTTACATTGATAATATAACCGGCGTTCGAAGCTCGAACAAAATAATTGAACTTGCCATAAGGATCGGTGATGTTGCCCAGCATATCGTCCTTTTTTACATAAGATCCAATGGTGATGGAGGCCTTAAACATACCTGAGTATTTGGCGCGTTGCCACTTGCTGTCGTTTATAAAAACGCATTCGGTTTTGGGTTTCGACGATTTAAAAACGGTTCGCAACATACCGAAATGTTTTAAAATACGTTTGGATCCGTTAACGCCCGAGTTAGTTACCACATCGTCAATATGGAACGACTTGCCGCCTTCAAAAAGCAGTAAAGGCTTGCCTAGTTTGTTACAGGTAGTGCGAAAGGATTTGGAAAGGTTTTTGGAATACAGTACAAACGGTGCACCGAATACTTTGGCCAAGACGTCCAAGTCTTTCTTCTCTTTGGCATAGCGCAGTTGCGGTGCATTAAATCGACCTGAGCCACCGGTGTGGAAATCGATGATCAAATCGGCGTGTGGAATCACTTCGTCCATCAGTTTGTAGGCCACGCGCCCAGCTAATGATCCCGACGGACTCCCCGGAAACACACGGTTTAAATCGCGCCCATCAGGAAATTCACGCTTCAGGTTAATGAACCCAAAAATATTGATGACGGGCATGCAAATAATGGTGCCGCATTTGGGCTTGTTGATGCCTTTGGCGATGAGTTGCCTGATAATTTCAACACCATTAACCTCGTCGCCGTGAATACCAGCCGTAAACAATACCGTTGGCCCCGGTTTTTTAGCGCGTTCAATAATTACGGGAATGTGTACGGGCGATGAGGTATGTAAATTAGCAACATCAAAATTAACTTCCTTGCTTTCTCCAGGCTTTACCTGTTCGCCTAAAATATGAAGGACTTCAGTTTGTGTTACGGGCATTTAATGTTATGTTAAAGGTTAGAACATTGCTCCAAAGCTTTGGCTTTCAATTATTCGGTGGTTTGCGGTACGTTTTTTTCAATATATCTTATAATGGCCTTGGCTATATTTCGGCCCGTGGCAGCTTCAATGCCTTCCAAGCCTGGGGTGGAATTCACTTCCAATAACAAAGGCCCTCTGGCCGATTGCAACATATCCACACCACAAACTGGTAGTTTTAAAGCACGCGAGGCATTCATGGCCAGTTTCAGCTCATCATGACTCAGTTTGATGATGTTGGCTTGTCCGCCACGGTGCAAGTTCGAACGGAATTCGCCTTCCTTGCCTTGGCGTTTCATCGCACCTACCACTTGTCCGTCAACAACCAAAGCTCGCAAGTCAGCACCACCAGCTTCTTTAATAAATTCCTGAACGATAACTCGGGCCTGGAGTCCGTTAAAGGCTTCCAAAACCGATTCGGCCGCATTCTTCGTTTCGGCCAAAACCACGCCCAAACCTTGTGTGCCTTCCAATAATTTAATGATTACGGGCGTACCGCCAACATGTTCAATCACTTCCTCAACATCGCGCGAGTAATTGGTAAATACCGTTTTAGGCATGCCAATTCCAGCTTTGCTCAAACGCTGTAAACTGCGTAGTTTATCGCGCGAACGTTGTATTGCATCAGAGGTGCAAATGGTAAAAACCCCCATCATTTCAAACTGCCGCACCACGGCACAGCCATAAAAGGTTACCGAGGCGCCAATACGTGGTATAATGGCGTCAACGTAATCCAAATAACGGTCTTTGTAATAAATGGTAGGTTTTTCCTTTTCGATGATGATATCGCATTTCAGCGGATCGATCACTTCAACTTTATGTCCCCGTTTTTCGCCTTCTTCAATAAGCCTTTCGGTGGAATACAGTTGGTTGTTTCTAGACAGAATAACTATGTTCATGCTTTGCTTGTTAGGTGCGAAAGGTTTTCCTGATCTACATCAACCAAAAATTTTTGTTTTAAAAACTGCCTGCCAATCAAAACAGGAAACCTCATATCGTCTCTAGTGCTTAAAGTTAAGTTAATCTTGTACGTTTTTCCAAAAAATACCACTTCAGATTTTACTTTATAGCGGTTTTCCTTAAATCCGTTGCTGCTTTTCACGTCGGTTCTCGAAAATTCCTCGAAAACAATTTCGGTCTTACCGAAGTTTTTATGGGTTTTGCTGTTAAAAATGCAGCGCAGCGTATTGTTTTCCTCGATAATTTTCGAGCAATGGATGGCCGAGGTGTAAGCCCCGGTGTCAATTTTTACGTCAATATTAAAGAGTCCCAGTTTCGGGAAATCAACAATATCAACACGTCCTATAATTTTTTTCATTTTAATTTTTTCATTTTTTTTTGGCGTTGGCCGGGCTTTCGGCAGTCGCTTCCCAAAAAAAGGAGAGCTCCAACAATGCCTCTATCCCTAACGCGCCAGCCCGCATTTTACGGCGCGGCTTCAAACTTTTTGCCTGTTTGTTTAGGTTTTTCAAAAAGTGGCGCAATGTAGATAAATAATTAATCCATCGGCCAAAAACTTTCATAAAATATAAGCATTTATTCGGAGTTGATTTTACGAATGGAAAAATTAAAATAATTACCTTTACAACAATGGATACCCCCAATTTAGAGATACAGATAAAAACCCTGCCCAGCCTGCCCGGAGTGTACCAATATTACGATAAAGAAGGCACTATTATTTACGTTGGTAAAGCCAAGAATTTAAAAAAACGGGTCAGTTCTTATTTCAATAAAACCCACGATAGCGGAAAAACGCGGGTGCTGGTTAAGAAAATAGCCAAAATAAAGCACATTGTGGTCGATACCGAAACCGATGCGCTGCTGCTGGAAAATAACTTTATAAAGAAGTACCAGCCGCGCTACAATGTAATGCTGAAGGACGATAAGTCCTATCCGTGGGTTTGCATAAAAAACGAACGTTTCCCACGGGTATTTTCTACCCGTCGCGTTTTTAAGGACGGTAGCGAATATTTTGGTCCGTACACCAGCGGTAAAACCGTGCATACACTGCTCGATTTAATAAAAGGGCTGTACAGTTTACGCACTTGCAATTATAACCTTTCGGAAGAAAAAGTGGATGCCGGAAAGTACAAAGTGTGTTTGGAGTACCATTTGGGCAATTGTAAAGGCCCGTGCGAAGGCTTGGAATCTGAAACCGAATACAACGAAAACATAAAAGCGATTAAAGAAATTTTAAAAGGAAATTTTAAGGATTCGCTACAGCAGTTTAAAGTGCAAATGCTCGATTTTGCTAACAACATGCAGTTTGAGGAAGCCCAAAAAATAAAGGAAAAACTGGAGGTTCTGGAAAATTACCAGGCCAAATCGACCGTGGTAAACCCAAAGATCAGCAATGTCGATGTGTTTGCGATTGTGAGCGACGAAAGTTATGGCTATATCAATTTTTTACAACTGTCCTATGGTTCCATCATTCGGGCGCACACACTCGAAATTAAAAAGAAACTCGACGAAACCGACAAAGAATTGTTGGAGTTGGCCATTACCGAAATCAGGCAACGCTTTAATTCAAAATCGAAAGAAATTTATGTGCCTTTTAAAGTCGATTTGGGAGAGGATTTGAAAGTCACCGTTCCGAAGTTGGGCGATAAAAAACACATTTTGGATCTATCGCTCCGTAACGCCAAATATTTTAGGATGGAGCGCTTCAAACAAATAAAGATTGTAGACCCCGATAGGCACGCCAACCGTATTATGTCGCAAATGAAAGCCGATTTAAGGCTTAGTGAAGAGCCGCGGCATATCGAGTGTTTCGACAATTCGAATATTCAGGGCACCAACCCCGTGGCCGCTTGCGTAGTTTTTAAAAACGGCAAACCCAGTAAAAAAGACTACCGCCATTTTAATATTAAAACGGTAGAAGGGCCAGACGATTTCGCTTCGATGGAAGAGGTGGTGTATCGCCGTTACAAACGCCTTTTGGACGAAGAGCAACCCTTGCCGCAACTCATCATTATTGATGGTGGGAAAGGGCAGTTGTCATCGGCTTTAAAAAGTCTCGATGCGCTCAATTTAAGAGGTGAAATTGCCATTATCGGAATTGCCAAACGTTTGGAAGAATTATTTTACCCAAATGATCCAATTCCCTTATATTTAGATAAGAAAAGCGAAACGCTAAAAGTGATCCAGCAGTTGCGAAACGAAGCGCACCGTTTTGGTATTGAGCACCACCGTAACAAACGGAGTAAAAGTGCGTTGAATACCGAGTTGGAAACCATTCCGGGGGTGGGCGAAAAAACGGTAGTGGAGTTGCTCAAAAAGTTTAAATCGGCCAAACGCGTAGCACATGCCAAACTAGACGAATTGGAAGATGTGGTCGGGGTGTCGCGTGCTAAAAAGGTTTATGATTATTATCATGGGAACGAAGTAAAATAACTCAAATGATAAAGATTAAATATAAAAAGAAGCGGTTGTATTCCAATTTAGTAATTGGTGTTGTATGGTTGGTTTTTGCGGTTTTCCATTTGGCAAATGAAGAAAAAATAGCTTGGACAGACTATGGTTATTGTGTTATCTCGTTGATGTATTTGCTGCAGTTTATCTATGAGTATATAAACCAATATTTAACTATTGACAACAATGTTATCAAAAAGCATGGCGTATTTGGTAAAGCACTAAAATTTAGTGAGGTTGAGTATTTCAAAATATTTGCAGGGGAATATATATTACAAGCCCAAAGCACGGAGTTGAGAATTGATACAAAAGTAATAGAAAACACATCGCTAACTCGTTTGAACAAAATTATTGAAAAGCACGAATTGCCCGGAGCTCATTTTAAATAGGGCAAACTTAAAATCGGTTACATTGAAAACCTACTTTGTCATATTAATTCTAAGTCTTCTCACGCTATTTTCCGCGAAAGCGCAAAACAATAATCCAGAGAATACTAAGCCTAAAGTAGGTTTGGTGTTAAGTGGTGGAGGTGCAAAAGGCTTGGCACATATTGGGGTTTTAAAGGTGATTGATAGTTTGGGCATAAAGGTCGATTACGTGGCGGGCACCAGTATGGGGGCAATAATTGGTGGGCTTTACGCTTCGGGGTACACCGGCAAGCAGCTCGATTCCATTTTTCAGGAAGTCGATTTCGATAATATTATAAACGACGATTTGCCCCGCGAATCGAAAGCCTTTTACGAGCGCGATAATTCAGAACGCTATGCCGTTACCTTGCCGTTTAATAAGTTTAAGGTAAAGTTGCCTTCGGCCTTGTCGAGAGGCCACAATGTGTATGGTTTACTTTTAAAATTGGCGTTAAACGTTAGCCATATTCAAGATTTTGATAAACTGCCCATTCCGTTTTTCTGCATAGCTACCAACATGGAAACGGGCGAACAAGTGGTGTTGGATAAAGGAAATCTGGCACAATCGATGGTGGCCAGTGGTGCGCTGCCTTCGCTATTTCAGCCGGTGATTATCGACGATAAAATTTTGATTGATGGCGGAGTGGTGAACAATTACCCTATTGATGAGCTGCGCAACAAAGGCATGGATGTTATTATTGGGGTAGATGTTCAGGACGGTTTGTCCAACAGGGAAGAACTGGCTTCGGCGCCCGATGTACTGATTCAAATCAATAATTTTCGTACCATTAACGCCATGAAGGAAAAGGCTCCAAAAACCGATGTTTACATAAAGCCCAATATCAAAGATTTTAATGTGATTTCGTTTGACGAGGGCGATAAAATAATAGACGAAGGACAAGAAGCAGCATGGTTTAAGTTGAATGTATTGAGAACCTTGGCATCCAAAAATAGTGGAAATAAACAACCGTTTCTCAAAAAACCAATCGATAGCATAAGCATTAAAAATTTTGAAATTGCAGGGAACGAAAACTACACCCGGGCATATATTTTAGGAAAACTGAAATTAAAAACCGATGAAAAAATAAGCTACAAAGATTTTAACGAAGGTATTTACAATGTGGTGGCCACCAATAATTTCGATGTGTTTCAGTACGAATTAAAGCGTACGGAAAATGCCGGAGAATACAGTTTTATGGCAAATATTAAAGAGTCTCAGGTGAATACCTTTTTGAAATTGGGCATCCACTACGATGAGTTGTACAAAAGTGCCGCTTTGGTAAATTTAACCCAAAAACGCTTATTCTTTAAAAACGATGTGGCTTCGCTTGATGTTATTCTTGGTGATAACGTGCGCTATAATTTTGATTATTTAATTGACAAAGGGTTTTATTGGAGTATTGGTTTGCGTTCGCGGTACAATCAATTCAATAAAAACATAAATGCCCAGCTTTTGTTGAATGAAGAGGAAATAACGGCAACGGGATTGAATAAAATAGGTGTAAAGCTTAAAGATCAAACCAATCAGTTTTATTTGCAAACACTGTTTAGACGCGATTTTTCGTTGAGTATGGGTGCCGAGCACAAACGTTTGGAAATTGATTCGGAAACTATTTCGGGCAATAACCCTGATGACGAATTTTTATTCGAAAATACCGATTATTTCAGTTTATTCGGAAACCTAAAACTCGATACTTACGATAATATATATTTTCCGAAAAAGGGCTTATACTTTAATGGGCACTTAAATATTTATTTTCATGCTTCTCATTTTGTTGAAAACTTTAAAAGTTTCTCCATAGCCAAGGCCGATATGGGCTATGCTTTTAGTGTTTCAGATAAATTGTCGTTCAACTTACAAACCAGTGGCGGATTCAAATTGGGCGATAAATCTACCCAAACTTTAGATTTTGCTTTGGGCGGATATGGCAATAATTTAATAAACAATTTTGTGCCCTTTTTTGGGTACGATTTTATTTCACTTACAGGAAACAGCTATGTGAAGGCACTGATGGTGGCCGATTACGAAATCATAAAAAAGCATCACATTACTTTAGAGGGCAATTGGGCGAATATTGACGATAATATTTTCGATACTGGGGAATGGTTTACCTTACCCGATTATAGGGGTTATGCGCTGGGTTACGCCATTGAAACCTTTTTAGGTCCCGTTCAGGCCAAATACAGTTATTCGCCCGAAAACGGCCAGGGCAAATGGTTTTTTAATATTGGTTTTTGGTTTTGATGGTTTCTGAACTTGCTTTGAATTGAATTTATTTCGTGGTTTCATTGAATGAAAATTTTTTCCGATATTTGTTAAGTTATGAAACCTTTTTGGAAAGACTTATTGCAATTTCTTCATTTCCTTATCAAGAGAAATCCTGAATAAGTCAGCATTTTGTTGTTCTTGTTTGTATTTCGGCTAAACTAAATGATCAAACAGGAGTCTCCTTAATTTTAGTATCTTTATATAGTTGATTGTTAATCTATTGTTGCTCGTAGTTTAGGCTTTCCCGAACGATGAGCAGATCTAAACTAAACTAAACGAAAATGCCCATATATCATAAATTAGGAAACATTCCGCACAAGCGCCACACGCAATTCAGAAAGCCCGACGGCAGTTTGTATTACGAGCAGTTGTTCGGTACCATTGGTTTCGATGGTATGTCTACTAACAGCTACCACGAGCAGCGCCCCACGCAGGTCAAGGAAATTAGAAACCAGTATAGTGTGGCTCCAAAAATTGCCAAGGCCAATAACATTCAATCGTACCGATTCAAAGGCTTTCAGGTAAAGCCCGAAAACGATTATCTCGACAGCCGAAAAACCATTTTGTTCAACAGCGATTGTGGAATCATATTGGCGGCACCCAAAAAATCAATAACCGATTATTTTTATAAAAACACCGATGCCGACGAATTGATTTTTATCCACAAAGGCTCGGGAAAATTAAGAACACATCTTGGTAATCTCGATTTTAAATATGGTGATTATCTATTGGTGCCACGTGGAATTATTTATAAAATGGATTTTGAAACGGAAGATAACCGGTTGTTCATTGTGGAATCCCACCGCCCCATTTACACCCCAAAACGATACCGAAATTGGTTTGGGCAGTTGTTAGAGCACGCTCCGTATTGTGAGCGCGATATCCGTTGCCCACAGGAATTGGAAACCCATAACGAAAATGGCGAATTTTTAATCAAGGTGAAAAAGCAAAACGATATCATCGAGATGGTGTATGCATCCCATCCGTTTGACGTGGTGGGTTATGATGGCTATAATTATCCGTATGCGTTTTCAATCCACGATTTTGAGCCTATTACGGGGCGCATCCACCAGCCACCACCAGTACACCAAACATTTGAAACCGATGCTTTTGTGGTGTGCAGCTTTGTGCCGCGGCTCTACGATTACCATCCACAGTCCATTCCAGCACCCTACAACCACAGTAACATTGATAGCGACGAGGTGCTGTACTATGTAGATGGCGATTTTATGAGCCGAAACGATATCGAGGCCGGGCATATTTCGTTGCATCCCGCCGGCATTCCCCACGGCCCACATCCAGGAGCCACCGAACGCAGCATTGGGAAAACAAAAACCGAAGAGCTTGCCGTGATGGTCGATACCTTTAAACCGCTAAAAGTAACCGAAGAAGCCATGAAAATTGCCGATGAGAGTTATTTTAAGTCGTGGTTGGAATAAGTTGAATTTCTTGTGAAGATAGGTTCTATATTGAATTGGAATTGAGTTTTAAACTATAAGATTCCCGCCTTCGCGGGAATGAAAATCAAAACAAATGAGTAAAGACATAAAATCAGTAAACTACGGACTCGAAAAAATATTTGAAGGCGCACAGGACTTTCTGCCGCTTTTGGGAACCGATTACGTTGAATTTTACGTGGGCAATGCCAAACAAGCCGCGCACTTTTATAAAACGGCTTTTGGGTTTCAGTCGTATGCCTACAGAGGGCTCGAAACGGGCTCGAAAGACTCGGTGAGCTATGTGCTGAAGCAAGATAAAATCAAATTGGTGTTGACTACGCCGTTGAATAGCAAATCGCCCATAAATGAGCATATTGTAAAACATGGCGATGGCGTTAAAGTCATCGCCCTTTGGGTGGAAGACGCACGAAAAGCCTACGAGGAAACCACAAGCCGAGGTGCAAAATCGTATATGAAGCCAACCGTTGAAGAAGACGAACACGGCGAAGTAGTCCGTTCAGGGATTTATACCTACGGAGAAACGGTGCATATGTTTGTAGAACGAAAAAATTACAAAGGCACATTTTTACCGGGATTCAGAGCGTGGAAATCCGACTATAATCCTTCGCCGGTTGGCTTGAAATATATCGACCATATGGTTGGTAATGTGGGTTGGGGGCAGATGAATAAATGGGTAAAATGGTACGAAGATGTGATGGGTTTTGAAAACTTTTTGTCGTTTGATGATAAACAGATTCACACCGAATACTCTGCATTAATGAGTAAAGTAATGAGCAATGGTAACGGACGCATAAAATTCCCCATTAACGAACCTGCCAAAGGCAAAAAGAAATCGCAAATTGAAGAATACCTCGATTTTTACGAAGGTGCAGGCGTGCAGCATATCGCTGTGGCAACCGATGATATCATTAACACGGTGTCGCAATTAAGGCGGCGGGGTGTTGAATTTTTATCGAAACCACCCGAAGCATATTATAAAGCCACCCCAGGGCGTTTGGAAGAACACAGCCACCAATTACGTGAAAATATTGAAACCTTAAAAAATTTGGGCATTATGATTGATGCCGACGAGGAGGGCTATTTGTTGCAAATTTTCACCAAACCTGTTGAGGATAGACCGACTTTGTTTTTTGAAATCATCCAACGGATGGGTGCACGTGGTTTTGGCGCAGGAAATTTTAAAGCGCTTTTTGAAGCCATTGAGCGCGAACAGGCCAATAGAGGCACTTTGTAGGCTAAAAAAGAAAGGCATGTTTAGTTTATTCGTAAACATGCCTTTCAACTTGACTAACAAAAACAACTATAAAAATTTATATCCCACCCCAAAAAGTAAAAAATTGATTTTTGAACTAAGGTCTGCGGTGCCAGTATAAAAATTGTTCAGCTGCACGCCGTACTTGGCTTGAGCATAGATTTTTTCGGTAAAGCTATATTCTGCCCCAAAGGTCATGAAAACACCAAGTTTGCTGTAATTGTCAACAACTTCCTCCAGCAGGTAATTAATAGAAGGCCCTGCTAAAACGCTAAATTCATCTGTAATTTCATAACCGCCCAAAAGGCCAAGATAAAGGGTGTTGCCCTCGTTGTTTATGGCAACGAGTAGTTCAGGTTTTAGGTTTATCTCGTCGGTAAGTTCAAATTCGCTTTGGGCGCCAATATAAAATCCGCTGCTATCAAAATCTAAATCCCGTTTTTCGCCATCTACCTTAAATATTGAATTGAGGTTCAGGTAGCCTGCTGTGGCGGCCAAATTTAGTTCTTGGGCTTGGGCGCTTGCTGCAATTAAAAAAATAATGAAAAGGCTAAATGTTTTTCGTAACATAGTATTTGTTTTTAATGGTTATAAATGTACATCGGCCCAAAATGGAAATGTGAGCAGTTTTTTTTGAAATTTTTTGAAATGGGTAGGATTAAGAACTGTAGTGACTCGGGTAGCTATGGGGGCAATCAATACATTCGTCCACAATACTTCAGCTTGTGCCTATTCCTTCTGCTTTGCCCAATATAAGCGCTCCGCCAGCCCATTTTAGATTTGGTTTTAGTATTTTGAATATGTAACAGGTTGATAATTAAAGGGAAGTAGGTTTAAACATAATTTTAAAAAAATTTTAAAAAAAGTTTCACATGTTAAAAAATAATTTACATTTGTCGCACTTTTTTAGCTGAACAAATTGAAATCTGTTTCTACGTTCGGGCTTTTGAAAATTAGGAAGTCATATTCAAAAGCAGCTTACCGTTTAAGCAACCGGATTTTAAAGCTAACTTCCGTTTCGCCAATATATGCTGTACAGCATCAATATGCCTTTGTACCTACCACCCAACGCGAAATTCAAATTTGATATTGTTTATTTTTTATTAACTTAACCTGTAATTAACCTAGTAATTACATCTTTAATTTCTAAATAAAAAATAAATTGAATACAAAATATATTGATTTAATCAATCAAACTTACGATTTTCCCCAGGAAGAATTTAAGGTTGATAAAGGACAGTTGCATTTTCACGATATCGATTTAATGCAACTTACAAAACAGTATGGCGCACCGTTAAAATTTACGTACCTGCCACAAATTTCGAACAACATCAACAGGGCCAAAACTTGGTTTGCCAATGCCATTAAAAAGCACGATTACAAAGGCAAATACAACTATTGCTACTGTACCAAAAGCTCGCATTTTAAGCATGTGATGGACGAGGCGCTGAAGAACGATATACATATTGAAACCTCTTCGGCTTTCGATATCGACATTGTGGAAAGTCTGAAAAAGGAGGGCAAAATTAGCAACGATACTTTTGTAATCAGTAATGGTTTTAAACGTGCGCAGTATGTTACCAACATTGCACGTTTGATTAACAGCGGACATAAAAATGCCATTCCCATTATTGATAATTACGAGGAAATGGATTTGCTTTCAAAAGAAATAAAGGGCAAGTTTAAAGTAGGCATCCGCATTGCTTCGGAAGAAGAGCCAAAATTTGAGTTTTACACCTCACGTTTGGGTATTGGTTACAAAAACATTGTGCCGTTTTACAAAAACCAGATTGCCGGAAATAAAAAAGTTGAACTTAAAATGCTTCACTTTTTCATAAATACCGGTATTCGCGATAATGCTTATTATTGGAACGAATTGCTGAAGTGTTTAAAGGTGTACATCAGTTTGAAAAAGATTTGTCCGTCGCTGGATAGCCTTAACATTGGTGGCGGTTTCCCGATAAAAAATTCATTGGCGTTCGAGTTTGATTATGAATACATGATTGATGAAATTATCAATCAAATTAAACTCACCTGCGAAGAGGAAGAAGTTGATGTGCCACATATCTTTACCGAGTTTGGAAGCTTTACCGTTGGTGAAAGTGGCGGGGCTATTTACGAGGTGCTGTACCAAAAACAGCAAAACGACCGCGAAAAATGGAACATGATTAACTCGTCGTTCATAACCACCTTACCAGATACTTGGGCGATTAATAAGCGCTTTATTTTGTTGTCGGTTAACCGTTGGCAAGACACTTACGAGCGTGTACTTTTGGGTGGATTGACTTGCGATAGCGATGATTATTACAACAGCGAACAGCACATGAATGCCATTTACTTACCCAAGTATAACAAAGATAAACCCTTGTACATTGGGTTTTTCAATACGGGCGCATACCAAGAAACCATTGGTGGTTTTGGCGGTTTGCAACACTGTTTAATTCCATCTCCCAAACATATTTTAATCGATAGGGACGAAAACGGAAAGCTAACCACAAGGCTGTTTAGCGAACAACAAAAAAGTGAAGATTTACTAAAAATATTAGGGTATCAAAATGGTCAAAACGGATTAACTGAAGTTGAGGTTGACGAATTTGAAACTTCCGAAAAACAATAATTACGAATTAGATGAAAACTTACGCTGGGATTCCAGAAGAATTTGCAAAATTAGAACGTGCAAAAATTGTTTTAATTCCCGTGCCTTATGACGGTACGAGTACTTGGCAAAAGGGAGCTGATAAAGGTCCAGATGCCTTTTTAAATGCTTCAGAGAATATGGAGCTTTACGATATTGAAACCGGTACCGAAGTGTATCAACAAGGTGTGTTTTTGGCCGATGCGGTAACTGAAAATAGTTCGCCAGAGGCTATGGTTGAAGCGGTGCATCAAGTCACAAAAAAATACATCAAAAAAAATAAATTCGTGACTGTTTTTGGTGGCGAACATTCCATTTCTATTGGCACCATTCGTGCCTTCAACGAGATGTATCCGAACTTAACGGTGTTGCATATTGATGCGCATGCCGATTTGAGAAAAGAATACGAAGGGACTACATGTAACCATGCCTGTGCGGTTTATGAAGCTAGCCAAACCACGAACTTGATTCAAGTGGGCATCCGTTCTATGGATATTATGGAAAAAACCGTAATGGACGAGGAGAAAACCTATTTTGCCCATGATATGGCGGTGGATGATACTTGGATGGATTCGGCCATTGATCAAATGACGGATAATGTTTTTATCACGTTCGATTTGGATGCCTTTGATCCGTCAATCATGCCAAGCACCGGAACACCCGAACCTGGTGGATTACTTTGGTACGAAACTTTAGAATTTTTAAAGCAAGTATTTGCAGAAAAGAATGTTGTAGGGTTCGATATTGTGGAGCTTTGCCCCAATAAAAAAGAAAAGTCGTCCGATTTTTTAGCAGCCAAACTATACTATAAAATGTTGAGCTATAAATTTTTGGATGAAGAAGTGGACGATGAATACAACAACACTTACGATAACTCGGCGCAGAAAAACAATAACTTAAAATTTAATGACGATGACAACTACTAAAGGACCGATTTCCCAATTTATAGAAAAACACTATTTGCATTTTAATTCTGCCGCTTTGGTAGATGCCGCCAAAGGTTACGAGGCGCAACTAAATAACGGTGCAAAAATGTTAGTGTCGCTGGCGGGAGCCATGAGTACTGCCGAGTTGGGCAAAAGCTTTGCAGAAATGATTCGTCAGGATAAAGTGCAGATTATTTCTTGTACCGGAGCCAATTTGGAAGAAGATATCATGAATTTGGTAGCACATTCGCATTACAAACGTGTGCCTAATTATCGTGATTTAACGCCGAAGGAAGAGTGGGATTTGCTCGAAAAAGGATTGAACCGTGTAACCGATACTTGTATTCCAGAGGAAGAAGCCTTCCGTCGTTTACAAAAACATATTTTCGATATTTGGAAAGAAGCCGATGATAAAGGCGAGCGTTACCTGCCACATGAATATATGTACAAAATGCTGCTTTCTGGCGTGTTGGAAGAATATTACGAAATTGATATAAAAGATTCGTGGATGTACGCTGCGGCCGAAAAAAACTTGCCTATTGTATGCCCAGGTTGGGAAGACAGTACCATGGGGAATATTTTCGCGAGCTATGTGTTGAAAGGCGAATTGAAGGTTAGCACCATGAAATCGGGTATTGAATACATGACCTTTTTGGCCGATTGGTACACCGATAATTCAGAAAAAGGTATTGGATTCTTTCAAATAGGTGGCGGCATTGCCGGTGATTTCCCGATTTGTGTCGTGCCTATGTTATATCAAGATATGGAGCGTACCGATACGCCGTTCTGGAGCTACTTTTGCCAAATTAGCGACAGTACCACCAGTTACGGGTCGTATTCCGGGGCTGTTCCAAACGAAAAAATAACTTGGGGAAAGTTGGATATCGATACCCCGAAGTTTATCGTAGAGAGTGATGCTACCATTGTAGCACCGTTAATTTTTGCATATTTATTGGGCTGGTAATGTCTAAAATTGAAAACATAGAAAACGTTGAGCTTCGGTACTTAACCGTTGATGATTTTGAAGAACTTAAAGTAGCTACTTTAGAATCGTACGGCGGGGTGCTCAATTCCTATTGGAAAAAACACCACATCGAAAAATTAACCTCCATGTTCCCGGAAGGGCAGGTGGTTATTTTGGTGGATGGCGATATTGCGGGTTGTGCGCTTTCGCTTATTGTAGATTTCGATAGTATTGACGACGACCACACGTACAACGATATTATTGAAGGCGAATCGTTTAAAAATCACGATCCCGATGGCGATGTACTGTATGGTATCGATGTGTTCATTAAGCCACAGTATAGAGGATTGCGTTTAGGCCGCCGGCTTTACGATTACCGAAAGGAAGTTTGTGAAAAACTGAATTTGAAAAGTATCGTTTTTGGCGGACGTATGCCTAATTACCATAAACACAAAGATCTTACACCCAAGCAATACATAGAAAAAGTAAAGCAAAAGGAAATTCACGACCCGGTTTTGAATTTTCAGATTTCCAACGATTTTCACCCGGTACGTATTTTAAAAGGTTATTTGGAAGGCGATACAGCGTCGAATGAATATGCCGTGCTAATGGAGTGGGACAATATTTATTACACCAAGCCAAGCAAAAAAGCAAGTACGGTGAAAACGGTGGTGCGTTTGGGGTTGATTCAATGGCAAATGCGCCCTTATAAAAGTTTGGACGATCTCATGCAGCAGGCCGAGTATTTTATTGATAGCGTTGCGGCGTACCGGTCGGATTTTGCCATGTTTCCAGAATTTTTCAATGCGCCATTAATGGCTGAGTTCAATCATTTGCACGAGCCCGATGCCATTAGGGAATTGGCAAAATTCACTGAAACCATTGTAAATAAACTGAAGGAGTTTTCCATTTCGTATAACATCAATATCATTTCCGGGAGTATGCCCGAAGTGGTAAACGATAAGTTGTATAATGTGGGCTATTTATGCAAGCGTGATGGCAGTGTAGAGCGTTATGAAAAAATTCACGTAACGCCCGATGAAGCCAAAGTATGGGGCTTGCAACGAGGCAACGAGCTAAAGGCTTTTGATACCGATTGCGGTAAAATAGGTATATTAATTTGTTACGATTCCGAATTTCCTGAATTGTCACGATTATTGGCTGACGAAGGCATGGACATTCTGTTTGTGCCCTTTTTAACCGATACGCAAAATGGCTATTCTCGTGTAAGGTTGTGCGCCCAAGCGCGTGCCGTTGAAAACGAATGTTATGTGGCCATTGCTGGAAGTGTTGGCAATCTGCCCAATGTCAACAATATGGATATACAATATGCGCAATCGGCCGTATTTACGCCCTGCGATTTTTCGTTCCCCAGTAATGGCATAAAAGCAGAAGCTACGCCTAATACCGAAATGATTTTGGTAGCCGATGTCGATATTAGTTTATTGCGCGAACTGCACTCTTTTGGAGCAGTAAAAAACCTGAAAGATCGAAGAAAAGATTTTTATGATGTTATTCGAAAAAAATCATCATAAATACTATCTTTAGAACAACAAACCGAAAACTTACCCTAAAAAACAAATTGATGAAAAATAGAAATGATAATTTAAAACGTGTCATTGTAGATTTTAAAAAACTAACACCCGAAATTTTAGCATTATTGGTTGAAAAATATCCTGATGGCTACGATGACGACCACATTATATCGTTCAGAAACCAGCATAACGAAATCATTGAAGCTGTTGAAGTGACTACGGCCGATACCAAATATTTGGTAAAGGTAAGTACCAAATTGGCTATGACGATGGAAAATTACGACGAAGACGATTACGAAGATTATGATAACAACGATCCAGAAGCGGTACAGGAACCCGATATGATGGATGAAGACTCAGACGACGATAATTAATTAAAAACAAATAGAGTGCTATGAGAACCGCTGTTTTTAAGTCCTACAAAAACGGTTACTTTAAGTTTTGGTTTGAAAACGGTGAAGAGTTGGCCTTTGAAGAGGTGCACCCACGCGTTTTGAAACAATTCGATTTAAAAAACGATAAAAACTTAGTTGATAAAGAATTCAAAATAACATTTGTTGAAGACGAAGATGGCGACGATGTTATTTACAGAGTAGAAAGTTTAAAACCCCTTTAATTTATGTGTTATGCAAACGGCATTTCATTTGTCGCTGCCTTGTAGCAGCATTAGGGATACCAGTGGTTTTTATACTGGTATAGGAGCCACTTTGGGGCGAAAGGCTCAAAACTGGGTCGATGTTAATTTGTACGGCCACCAAATTACGTTCACTAAGGCCGGAAAGTTTAATTTTCAAAGTCCTAATTATGTTTTCGAAGGTAAAATTCTACCGTCATTCCATTTCGGAATTGTATTGGAAGAAGATGCCTGGAATACCGTGTACGAAAAACTAAAGGGACAAAACCTCGATTTAGTTACAGAGTCTACATTTTTAAAAGAAAAAGTGGGCGAGCACCGCTCCTTTTTTGTTGAAGATCCCAACGGCTATATGTTGGAGTTTAAATGCTTTAAAAAATCGCAGGATATTTTTAAGAATTAGTCTGTGTACACAACGGTTGCTTATCAAGTAGCCAGCACTATCAATATAAAAGAAAGTAAGGGCCATTTGCCATGGCCGTTGCTTTTTCAGGATAGTGATGAGCTGTATTACAAAGTGTCTGGAGATGCTTTTGTTTACTTATTTCAATATGGCATGGTTAGCTTTTTCAATTTAGACGATGCGGCCATAGCCTCCATTTTGCAAAAAATAGAACCTTTTTGCAACAATTATTTTTCACAAAAATTATCAGAATCGGCAGAGGTTATTGTAGAGCCTGGCAAGATGGAAGTACAGTTTGATAGTATTGTGCTCCCAAGTTTGGATGAAGAAATGATTCGTTTGGTGATGCTGAACACCTCGCAGTCTGTGGCATTAGATCGTTATTCTGAAATTACCGAGGAGTTGCTCAACGAAACCAAAGCGCACACCGCATACCTTGAAGATAAGGGAAAGTTGGATATTTCGGGCAATAAGTTGAAACGGTTTATTGGCAAAACACTCAACGTGAAAAATAAAATTTCAGAGAATCTGTATATTTTCGATTCACCGGAAAGTACTTGGGAAAATGAACAACTCAATAAACTTAATCAAGATTTAAAACGTTGTTTCGATTTAACCGATCGTTACCGTTTGATTCATGATCGTATTGAAATCATAAAAGAGAATTTGGAACTCTTTAAAGATATCATGTATCATAAGGAAAGTAGTCGTTTGGAGTGGATCATTATCATATTAATTGTTATAGAAGTGATTGATATGTTTGTGGCAAAACTTTTCAATTGGTTTTAAAAAGATAATCGAATTATATGTATATTTAATAGGTTGGTTTTTAGTGTGTTTTGGAGCTGAAAACCGTGTTTTAACTAAAATTATAAAAATCATGAAGACAAAAACAATATTGATTCTGGGCGGTCTGTTCGCCTTATTTTTTATGAATACAAGCTTTGTTGCGAATAACAATCTTAAAGCTTTATGTTCCAATGTGCTTGATCAGGAAGGGCTTGTGGTTTACGCTACTTACGACGGAAAAGAAGATTACGGTTATAACTTTGTCACCAAAGGAAAAGATGGCGAGGAACATACCTTAACATTTCAAGAAGTAGATGAAAATGTGTTAAAAACGTTTGATTTAACTTCTGAAAAATTGGTGGGCACCAAATTTAAAATCACCTTTAATAAAGTGGTAAAAGTGACTAAAGACGAGCACGGTAATGAGGACGAAGAAGAAATAAATACCATTACGCTTTTGGAGAAAGTTTAGAAATTAAAGCTTTCGGTTTATTTTTGAAATTTGGGGTTGAAAAAAAGTGTATGTTAGTCATTTCGAGCCTTTCGACTCCGCTCAAGATAAACTTATGTCGAGAAATCTCATCATATTGAATATTGTTAAGTTAGTTTTTTTTAAAGGTTCTGCTATTTATTCTATTTGTAAAAATTTAGGCTTCCACTTTGGAGGCCTTTTTTATAAAAACTTCCCCAATAAAAACAGCATAAACCACGGTGTATTCCAAAGCGATAATCCAAAGGTTCTCCGATTTGTTGGCGCTATTAATGTTAAGGTAAGCGAGATAGCTTACAACAATCATAAAAGTCCACGCCAAAGGAAATTTATAGTTCGTAAATACCGATAAAGCTAATAGCATGGCAAGGTACCAAGGATGCACCGTTGTCGCTGTAAAATAATAAAAGGACAAAGCAAACAACATGGCAGTGATCAGTTTTGCCATGGTTTTGTTCTTTCTAAAAAAAGATAAAGCCAAAACAAAAACCAACACGATTATAGCCGTAAATTTTCCAATAATGGCAATTTCATTGTAACCCCGAAAGGTATATCCGATCGCTCGGGCAATGTAATACAGGCTGGCGTTAAATTCAAAATTTTGAAACCACAATGCTACGGTTTGGCTGTAGTTGCTGATAAATTCTGAAGAAAAAAACGGGGTGAAAAGTAGCAACGTAACAGTAAAAATAATGGCGTAAAACATTAAAAGATTTTTTATGCCTTTAAGGTTTCTGAACGTGACCGAATGGTTGTTGAGCGTAATCGAAACAAACCACTGAAAAAACAAAGGCAAAAACAACAATGGAATGAGTTTGGTTGAGATAGACAGTGCCAATACTACGGCTGACCATTGCCACTTTCCGGAGTGGAGCAAATACAAACTCCAAATTAAAAAGAAAATCATCACCCCTTCAAAATGGAGGTTTCCGGTGAGCTCGATGATGATAAACGGATTCAAAACATACCAAAAAATATGATGGGCAGGCATATTCAATTTTTTCAGCAGTTTTTTTCCAAAGAAAAGCGTTCCGAAATCAGCTGCAATAATGATTAAACGCATAACAACTACCGAACCTAAAATATTCTTTTCGGAAAACAAAGCGGCAATGGCAAAGCATAGTTGGTTGATAGGAGGATAGTTACTAAAGTGACTGGCGTTGAGGGCGCCCATGCCTTTGTGAAGTTCTTGGGCTTGGGCGATAGGAAATTCGCCGGTGCTTATAAACGATTCGGGAGTAAATAAATAGGGGTTAATGCCTTCAAAAATCATTCTTCCGTCCCAAATAAATCGGTAAAAATCTTGTGAAAGGTTGGGAATGGCCAAAATAAAAATAGCTCGAAACCCAAATGCCAAATAGCTTAAAAAAGCAATTTGATTTTTGAAAATTTGGACCAGTTTGTAAAACAAGACGAACAAGCCCACATAAAGCGTTAAAAGTTTTATGTAGTCCGTTCTGGCTAAATCATAAGCAAAAGCCCAATAGAGAAACCCGCAGGATAAGGCCAGGAGTAAGGGGAGTTTGTACAGTTTAAAAAATATTGTGTTAGGCTGCATAATCCAAATATAGGGCTAATTTGAAATGTTGGATAAAGCTGTTTACTTTAACTGTTTTTACCCCTTCAGCGATACAGATAGACATTAAACCTTAGAAGCCAACGATTTAAAAAACACATACCCAAATCCAGCAAATAACATGAGGTGAAACGGGAAAAGCCCAAAATCGCCGCCCTGATTGCCTACAATAAAGGCACTGTACATCCCAAAACCAAAATATAGCATCAGTAAACCTTCAAAAATCAAGTGTACTGATAGGTTTTTCTTCAAGTATTTGTTGTTCTTCCAGTTGTCTTTGTATTTGCTGAGGTTGAATTTTGGAGTACGCACAAATTCTGATTTTTTTCCCAAATGGCCCTCAATAACCGCAATGGAATTGTGAAGCGAAAACCCCATAGCTATGGAAAAAAACGTAAAAAACATGCCTACGTATTTAACGAAGTTCTTCAGCCCGCTGCCATAAGTGTTTTTGTACATAAACCAAAAACAAACAAAAAAGATAATGGTACTAATCACGAAAAAGCTCATTACATAAAAATAGGCATGCAAGTGGGCGTACTCATTTTTTATGTATAGCATCGGAACGCTTAAAACACCAACAATAAGAACATTTAAAAACATGGTACTATTTAGTAGGTGTAACAAACCATGTACTTTAGTTTTTAATGAAATGTTGTGGTTTTTTATAATCCGACCCAGCATTTTTCTGAAATTTTCAGCTCCGCCTTTGTTCCATCTAAATTGCTGTGAGCGCGCCGCACTGATTACAACGGGAAGTTCGGCAGGTGTTTCAACATCTTCCAGATATTTGAACTTCCAGTTTTTTAACTGGGCGCGGTAGCTCAAGTCGAGGTCTTCGGTTAGGGTGTCGCCCTCCCAGTTTCCGGCGTCAATGATGCAGGTTTTGCGCCAAAGCCCGGCCGTACCGTTAAAATTAATAAAGTGCCCTTTGCTGTTTCGGCCTACCTGTTCTAAAGTAAAATGGGCATCGAGTGCAAACGCCTGAATTTTGGTAAGTAACGAGTAATTGCGGTTTATATGCCCCCAGCGGGTTTGTACCACGCCAATTTTTTTATCCTTAAAATAAGGCACGGTGCGTTTTAGCCAATCGGGCTTCGGCAAAAAATCAGAGTCGAAAATAGCTATAAATTCACCTTTGGCTATTTTTAATCCCTCCTTTAGGGCGCCTGCTTTAAAGCCTTTTCGATCGGTACGGGTAATGTGCTGAATGTTAAGTCCGGTAGCTTGTAGTTTTTCGACATGTTTTCTGGTGCTTTCAACCGTTTCATCGGTAGAATCGTCAAGCACTTGAATTTCCAGTTTGTTTTTCGGATAGTCTATTTTGGCCATGTTGTCCAGTAAACGCTCCATAACGTACATTTCGTTGTAAACGGGTAGCTGGATGGTAACGGAGGGAATTTCTTCAGGCTTAGATAAATCGAATTTAGGACAGTTTTCGGTTTTCTTCTTTGAAGAAAGGTAATTGAACAGCAAATTTAATTGCGCCAAAGCATACATGAAAATCAACAAAAGTGAAATACTGTATATGGTAATAATTACTGTTTCTAAAATCATGATTTAAAGCTGTATTTGAAAATCCAACCCAATATTTTTACGCCTGCAAATATAGCGCCTTTTATTGTGCCTGAAACTTTTGAGACCCCAATTCTGTTTCTGTAATTTACTGGTATTTCGGTATATGTCAATTTTTGTTTTAAGGCTTTTAATTGCATTTCTACGGTCCATCCGTAGGTTTTGTCTTCCATGTTCAAACGCAGCAGTTTTTCATATTTTATGGCTCTAAACGGTCCCAAATCAGTGAATTTAGATCTAAAAAATAGGGTCATAAGGGTGGTGGCTAGCCAATTTCCAAAAATTTGTGGTAAAGTCATGGATCCTGGTTCTCTCAGTCGTTTGATTCTGGCTCCAATTACAAAGTCAATATTATTATCAACTATCGGGGCAACTATTTTGGTAAGTTCTTCGGGATAATCACTATAATCACCATCAAGAAAAACAATAATATCGGGCTTTTCGGCTTTTGAAGCCACATATTGCAATCCTTTTAAGCAAGCATAGCCATAGCCTTTTTGGGGTTCGCTTAAAACAGTAGCGCCCGCTTTTTGGGCATTGGTTTCCGTATTGTCGGTAGAGTTATTGCTTACTACAATAACTTCATCCACTACACTGGGTATGTCGTTTATAACATGTGCAATGGAGCTTTCTTCGTTAAAAGCAGGAATAATAACCATTATCTTGGTCATGGCAATGGCTGGTTTGGTTTTTAAAGAGACAAAGGTAGTTTATTCTTTGGTTTTTATTTTGTTGTGAAGAAAAGTAATTTGAAGCGAGTTTAAGTGAACGATGAACAATAATACGAATTGATAAAACTATAAGGAAAACAAATTGTCGGTTTGTAAGCTTTAGAGTTTTTTTTGACTAATTTTGTGAAATAAAAATAAGTTGAAAACATTTAAAGTATAAATATCATGGCATTAGAGATAACAGATGCAACGTTCGAAGAAACAGTATTAAAGAGTGATAAACCCGTATTGGTAGATTTTTGGGCAGCTTGGTGCGGACCATGTAGAATGGTAGGTCCAATCATCGAACAGATTAGCGACGAATACGATGGTAAAGCCGTTGTAGGAAAGGTAGACGTTGACGCCAACCAAGAGTTTGCAGCTAAGTACGGTGTGCGTAACATTCCAACGGTTTTGGTATTTCAAAACGGAGAAGTTGTTGGAAGACAGGTAGGTGTAGCGCCTAAAAATGCTTACACAGACGCTATCGATTCGCTTTTGTAAAATGACTCTAGGCATCTAAATTTAAAAACCAACACCAATTTGGATTGTGTTTTTAATGCATAAAAAATTTGATGCTCAAAACATACGTGAAAAAGAAAACCAAAAAGGTTTGCCAATATGGCGAACCTTTTTTTATTTTAGAACAAAATAAAGAATATTATGAGCAAACCAATAAAAGTTCAAGACGCCATAGACAGTAAATTGCTGGAAGAACGAAAAGTGTTTTTGTGGGGTCAAGTAGATGATAAATCGGCCAAACACGTTATCGATAGACTACTTTATTTAGATGCCCTCGAAACGAAAGATATCCACCTATACATTAATAGTCCGGGCGGTTATGTGACTTCTGGCTTCGCCATGTACGATTGCATCAAATCATTAAAAAGCGATGTGTCAACAATATGTACGGGCTTAGCAGCTTCCATGGGGTCTATTTTACTTTCCGTGGGTGCCAAAGGAAAACGTTTCATTCAGCCCCATGCCCGAGTGATGATCCATCAGCCCAGTGGCGGAGCTCGAGGGCAGGCCAGTGATATTGAAATTACAGCACAGGAAATTTTGAAAACCAAAGAATTGAGTGCCAAAATATTGGCCGACAATTGCGGGCAGGATTTTGAAAAAGTAATGAAGGATTTTAATCGCGACCATTGGATGGGTGCCGATGAATCGGTAGCTTACGGTATTGTTGATGCAGTAATATAAGCAGCAAATCAATTTAACTTTAAGGGGCATGGTGCAAACTATGCCTTTTTGTATTTTTACAAAACCCTAAAGTTTTTGAATGAAAAAAATTGCAACATTAATTTCGGTGTTTTTCTTGTTGGTTTCGTGTGCAAAAGAAGAAACGAAATCATTGTTGAGTCCGGGCATTTCATTAGAGCTGGCCAATTACCGAAAGCAACAGGTTAGCGATGTGGTTTATACATTGTCTTTTGGTATTCCGGAAGAAAAGTCCGAGCCCATCGATGCCGAACTCGATTTAAGCTTAACCATAAACGATTTAAGGCATCCGTTGTATTTGGATTTTAATGCTGATAGTTCGCTTTTGAAAACGATTGCCGTTAACGGAAAAACCATTGATATAAACCACGAAGAAGAACATGTTATTGTAGCTTCAGAATATTTAAAAATTGGCAAAAACCAAATTAATATCCTTTTTGATGCCGGTGAACAATCCTTGAACCGAAACGACGATTACCTGTACACCCTTTTGGTGCCCGATCGTGCCAGTACCCTGTTTCCGTGTTTTGATCAGCCCAACATTAAGGCCTATTACTTACTAGATATTACAGCGCCAAAACATTGGAAGGTGCTTAGTGGCGCAGCATTGGAGGTCGAAGAGGAACTCGAAGATGCTATAAGGCACAGATTTAAAACTTCCGATTTGATGAGTACTTATTTGTTCTCGTTCGTTGCCGGTGAATTTGAAAAAACAAGTGAAATGTTAGACGGTTTCAACATGGAATTCCTTTACAGGGAAAATGGTACAGAAAAAATTGAAGCCAGTATGGAACCGATTTTTAAATTCCATAAGCAATCGCTTTCGTTTTTGGAAGATTACACACAGTATCCGTTTCCGTTCCAGAAATTGGATTTTGCGGCCATTCCGGGGTATCAATACGGAGGAATGGAGCATCCGGGTGCTATTCAGTACCGTGAGTCGTCGTTGTTTTTAGATAGGCATGCCACGCAAAACCAAAAACTGAACCGCTGTCATTTAATTGCCCACGAAACGGCACACATGTGGTTTGGCGATTTGGTGACGATGAAATGGTTTGACGATGTGTGGCTGAAGGAAGTATTTGCCAATTTTCTGGCCGATAAAATTTCAGAACCTGCATTTCCGGAGGTGAACCATAGCCTGAATTTTATGTGCGAACATTATTCCAGCGCGTATAGTGAGGACCGCACCAAAGGAACTACACCCATTAAGCAACCGCTCGATAATTTAAAAAATGCCGGTACGCTTTACGGTAATATTATTTATCACAAATCGCCCATAATGATGCGGCAATTGGAGGCTTTGGTGGGCGAAACAGGCTTTAGAAAAGGAATGCAGAATTACATAAAGCATTTTGCTAATGGTAATGCCGATTGGAATGATTTGGTCGCATTGTTGGACGCAGAAACCGAACTCGATTTAAAACAATGGAGTGAAGTATGGGTGTACCAGCCCGGGCGACCCATAATAACTGATAAAGTGGTGTATAAGGATGATAAAATTGAATCTTTCAGCATTGAGCAGCAAGCGGAGGATGGCAGCGATAATCTTTGGCCACAACGCTTTTCCATTGGCTTGGTGTATCCCGATTCCGTAAAGGTGGTTCCGGTGAGTCTAAATCAAAAAAGTCAAAACATAGCCAAACTTAAGGGCGTTAAAAAGCCGCAGGCCATTATTTATAATTATGATGCGTTTGGTTACGGCGTATTCCCGATAAAACATTTGGAAGCTTCGGCCATTCCCAATATTCAGGATGATGTCGCTAGGGGGTATAGTTATATCAATCTTTATGAAAATGTGTTGTTGGGCAAGTTAAAGCCAGAAATAGCTTTGGGAACCTTAGTGCAAGGTTTGTTGACCGAAAAGAACGAACTTGTTTTAAGTATGGTTTCGGGGTATGGTTCAGCCATTTTTTGGAAATACATCAACCCTGAAAAATGGGATGATTTAGCACAAATGATGGAACCGAAGTTGATAAAACGATTGATGGACAAAGCCCTTCCGTCAGGATTGAAAAAAACAATTTTCGGATTTTACAGGGGGGTGGCTTATTTGTCTTCTGGTCGCGATATGCTCTATAAAATCTGGGATAAATCTTTGAAAATTGAAAACTTAAACCTTAATGAAAACGATTATACCGGTTTGGCGGCAACTTTGGCCATTTATGGGCATCCGGAGGCTGAAACCATTTTGCACGAGGCTTTAAAGGATATTTCTAATTCGGATAGAAAAAAGCGGTTCGAATTTTTATTGCCATCTTTGTCTGATGACGAGCAGGTAAGGGATGATTTTATGCAATCTTTGGCACAGGCCGAAAATAGAGAAAAGGAGAGTTGGGTCATTTCGGCTTTGTATAATACGAATCATCCGTTACGGCAGGCTTCAGCTAAAAAGCATTTAAAGATGTGTTTGGGCTTAACGGAAGAGATTCAAAAAACGGGTGATATATTCTTTCCGAAGTCATGGCTCAATGCAACCATCGGGAATTATAACTCGAACTATGCATTTGAGGTGGTTGAAACGTTCTTAAAAGAAAACCCTAACTTTCCGACGGTTTTAAAAAACAAGTTGTTACAGGCTGCCGACGGCGTGTACAAAGGAAAAATTTTAAGAGGGCGATGGCATTAGATTTACAAAACGAACTGAATAAAACGGAAGGATTTAAAAACCTCGAACTGCTCGCCAAACAGGTGGTAGAGGGATTTATTTCGGGCATGCATAAAAGCCCGTTTCATGGTTTTTCGGCCGAATTTGCCGAACATAAAATTTATAATCAAGGTGAAAGCACCCGCCACATAGACTGGAAATTATTTGCCAAAACTGATAAACTTTACACGAAGCGTTATGACGATGAAACGAATTTGCGTTGTCACATTATTTTAGATAATAGTAGCTCGATGCACTATCCTAAAATGAATGCGTTTTCTGTTGATAGATTGAATAAAATTGGGTTTTCGGTATTGGCTTCAGCGGCATTGATGCAAATTTTAAAGAAGCAGCGTGATGCGGTGGGGTTGAGTATTTATAGTGATGATTACGATTATTATGCGCCTGAAAAGGGGAGTGAGCGGCATCATCAAATGTTGTTGAACCATCTGGGTGAAGCCGCAGTTGCTAAACCAGTTAGCAAGAAAACAGAAACGTTTAAATATTTGCACGAAATAGCCGAAAAGTTACATCGACGCTCGATGATTTTTTTATTTACTGATATGTTTCAAACGGGTGGTGACGAGGGTAAGCTTTTCGAGGCACTTCGGCATTTAAAATACAATAAGCATGAGGTGATTTTGTTTCATGTGTTTGATAAATCGAAAGAACTGGATTTTAATTTTGATAACAAGCCTAAACGGTTTGTGGATGTTGAAACTGGTGAGTATATTAATTTGTACGCCGATTCAATAAAGGAAAATTACAATAAGGCTGTTGCCGATTACTTTACTGCTTTGCGTCTAAAATGTGCACAGTATAAAATTAAGTACGTAGAGGCCGATATCAATAGGGGGTTTGATAATATTTTAACCACGTATTTGGTGGAGCGACAAAAGTTTGCTTGATTTTTATTGGTTTGTTTTACAGGGTGTTGTGGGGTTTTAGAGTCGATTGAATGCTTTTAAGAAAAAAAATATCAAAAAAAAGTAAAAAAAATATTTGAGATATTGAAAAAGCCATGTATATTTGCAACCGCAATAAAGCAACGGTCTGGTAGTTCAGTTGGTTAGAATGTCGCCCTGTCACGGCGAAGGTCGCGGGTTCGAGTCCCGTCCAGACCGCCAAATTGCTAAAAGCTCTAAGAAATTAGAGCTTTTTTTGGCAATGAAAAGTAGTTGTGTTGTTCCCAATGTAGTTTGGGAGTGTAGTAATGCCAAAGTTTATTTGGTGTTCCAATGGAAAGCTTTCCTTTTTTCTGAGAAGAAAATGGGGATGCTTTTTTGTTTTAGGGACAATTTATTGTTGTTTATGTAAGCCTTCTAAAAAAAGCTTTAGTTTTTTTTCAAGTAGTTATAAATATCTTCACTAAGCATTTTGGTGAATTCCGTAGCCCCTGTGCTGTTAAAATGTAGGCCGTCATAAGTTTTGAAATGACCAATAAAGTTGGAGTAGTTTAAAAACGGTGTGCTGTGTTGATTTGAAATACTGTCCATATCCCTTTCGAAGGTGGGCCAAAATTTGTTTTCCAGTTCATAGAACTCTTGGTCTTCGGGAATATGAACTATAAATGTGTCTCCTTTGCTTTTCAGGTAAGCGAGTATTTTGGTGAAACTATCAATGCGATACGACGAAACCTCCTGAAAACCTAATTGGTCCCTGAAAAGGCGTAAAATATTAGATTTCCAAAACTTTGTGTCTGATTCCCTTATCGTATCTTTTTTAGAGACAGGCATGATTTCCAGCCAGCCATTATCGTGTATTTCGTTAAACGTCCATTTCTCGTAAGGGTGCAGTGCGTTGTATAAGGGTTGTTCGTAGGTGTTTAGGACATAGTTGTAATTTGGATTAGCAGCCACTTGGCTTACTTTTCCTAAAATAGTTCTGTTTTTGTCCATTTTATAGATGTCTTCCGGATTCATCTTTTGTGGTGCGGCAAAGGCGCCTGGTGATACTGCTATAATAAAAAGTTGATTGTTTTGTTTTGGGTTCAGTTTCTTTTTTATGGCCTCGAAATATACCTCGCCAAAAGGAGAATTGTTTACGTTTAATGCGAAATTTATTATTGGGGTATCGTAATTAAGGTCTTTAAGTTTTTTTTCAATAATGGCGGGGTTAATGCCTTTACTTGCTTTAGAAATTCCGATGATTAATCCGCTTGCTTTTTGGGTAAACTTCTTATAGTAAATATCGACATAGCTCTCAGATAACTTATTTACCAAAAAAGCATAAACACATATTAGTGATAGGGTAAAGAGCGATAATTTAATTAAAAACCGTTTCATTCTTTAAAATTGAAAGTATATAAAAGTATTTTGCCTATTAATGGCAAAAAGTGTTACAATGAAAATGTATGCAATATAAAACAACCAACGTATATGTTTGGGCTTGCCAATAACTAGGTCGTAAATTTTAGCATTGCCTTTATAATAATGAATGGTTTGTACGATTATAATAAGTATGAAGCTTAATATTAGTTCAAAATAGTTGTGCAATATATTTATGTGTAGACTGTTTAGCTGAAACATGTGGTTAATGTAAGTCAATGCGTCTTTGAAACTAGGAGAACGGAAAAACACCAGAGATAACATGCTGTAGCATAAAATTGTAATCCATCCTAGAAAGTTAGTGGTTTTTTTACCCATTTTAAGGGTTTTAAATGTTTTCTTTCGAAACGATGTTGTTGAGTATTCCGTTACCATCAATACAGCGTTTAAGAACCCCCAAGCAACAAAGGTCCAACTGGCACCATGCCAAAGTCCAACAATGATAAACAGGATAAAAAGATTTCGTATGGTTTTAGCTTTGGTGCCTTTAGATGCTCCGAGTGGTTTGTAAAGATAATCTCGAAGCCATTGCATAAGGGATATATGCCAACGTCTCCAAAATTCAGAAATATTTACGGAGAATATAGGTCGATTAAAATTTTGCATCAGTTTAACACCTATGGTTTGGGCTGTGCCAATGGCTATAGATGTGTAAGCTGAGAAATCGAAATAAATTTGAAAAACAAAAAAAAAGGCTCCGAGAATTAAAGCAAGGCTATGTGGTGAATCTGGGTTGGCAAAGGCTTTATCAACATAAACGCCCAATCGATCGGCAACAACTACTTTTAAAAGTAAGCCCCAAGCTATTAAAATCAATCCTTTTTTAATATTTAACAAATTCACTTTTACGTTTTCTTTTAATTGTGGAATTAGCCTTGAGGCCCGTTCAATGGGGCCAGCTACCAATTGGGGGAAAAACGCAACATACAAAGCAAAGATGCCAAAATGTTTTTCAGGCTTTATATTGCCTCTGTAAATATCTATCGTGTAGCTAAGTGTTTGAAAGGTGTAAAAACTAATACCGACAGGAAGCATGATATTGCTGAAGGTGTAAGATCCTAAATTTTCCGAGGGAGTTATTTCTACCCCAAAAAAGGCGAGTAGCTCATAAACCGAATTGCTGAAAAAAGCAAGGTATTTAAATATGAACAACATGCCTATATTGATGACAAGGCTAATTGCTAAGCATATTTTTTTGAGTTTTTGGCTTGCGCCTACCATTTTTAACCCACATAAGTAATCCGTTACTGTTGATATCAATAGCAGAATAAGTAATTCTGGTTCGTGAAAAGAGTAGAAAAAGTAACTGCCGGCAAGAAGCCACATCCAACGGAATTTATGGTTTATAAGATAGAATCCTATAACGATAATGGGTAAAAATACAAGGAACTCAAATGAGTTAAACAGCATAGTAGGGCGCTTTTAGTTTGCTTCAGTCAATTTTAGGGCTGACTACCGTGTAAATATAGTGTACTTACATGCTATAAAAATATTTTTATCGATAAAAGGCGTAAGTTTTTGTGTTCAAATGTGTTCTTTGTCGATTAAATACTCTTTTTAACGACGATTTTTGCATTTGAAAGAATTGAAAGCCCTTTTGTTATTGATGTGAAATATGGCTTTTGGGGTAGTGTTTGTTTTTTCTAACTTCGCTTCAGCAACTCATCTAAAACAGTTTCAACGCCTTCTTCTGCATTGCTTTTGGTTTTAAATCGAGCTGTTTTTTTTACGTCGTCGTGGGCATTTTCCATCGCGTAACTAAAATAGGCCAAATCCATCATTTGTAAATCGTTATTATAGTCGCCAAAAACCATGGTTTCTTCCTTGGTAACGCCCAGTTCTTTTTGTAGAAGCGATAGTGCGTAGCTTTTATTGGCTTCGGCATGCGAAATATCTAGCCAGTTTTCACCAGACACGATAACTTGCAGGTCTTTTTTTAGGGCTTTGGCCGTGGGGAGAATGTGCGCTTCGGAAGATATGTGGTGGAATACTGCGATTTTTAAGAAATCGTCGTTTTCAACTTGGGTTAAGTCCTCAACAATAGTGTATTCTTTGTAATAATTATTGAATCGCGAAATAAATGTTTCGTCGGTAGTTTCAATGTAAGCCCGTTGCCTTCCGCATAAAACAGAGTAGGCACCTTCAATGTTTCTGAGTAGCGTAACGGCATTTTTAACGTTTTCACTGGTAAGTTGCAACAAGATTTGCTCTTGGTTGTTGTGCTTCATGATGCCTCCGTTTTCAGCAATAATCGAAATGTCGTCTTTTATGGGGTGCAGCTTGTCCAGAATACTTTGGTATTGGCGTCCGCTTGCAGCGGTAAAGTGAATGTTTTGTTGCTTTAGTGCTTTAAACTGATTGAAAAATCGGGGACTAACCTCGTTTTTTGGGTTTAGCAATGTGCCGTCCATATCTGAAACTACAAGTTTTACTTTCGAAAAATCCATAAATTAAATTAAAGGGCAAAAATAACATTATTGGGTTAAAATTCTGTTGGTTAAAGGTTAATATAATTTGGGGTGTGTCTTTTTGGAAGTTTTCGGGCTTGTGGAGAGCTGTAATAAATAGTGCGAAATGACTAAAACTAATTTTGTACATTGCAAATGCAAATTTATCAGGTGGCACATGGTTACTTTAAAACAGCTGGCAAAAGAATTGGGGGTTTCAATTTCAACGGTTTCCAAAGCACTTAATAATAGTGAGGAAATTGGGGAAGAAACTGTAAAGCGTGTTAAGCAACTCGCTGAACAATATAATTACACCCCAAACAAAGTGGCTTTGAGTTTAAAGCAGAGTAAAACCAAGACTATAGGGGTAATTATTCCGAATATACTCAACCGGTTTTTGGCCAAGGTGCTTTTTGGTATTGAGCGCGAGGCCAATAAGCATGGTTACAATATTATAACCTGTATATCCAACGAGTCGTTGGAAAAGGAAAAGGAAGCACTTAAGCTTTTGGCTAACGGTAGTGTGGATGGGTTTGTATTATCGGTTGCTGAAGAAACCCAAGTAAATAATGAAATAGCTCATTTTAAAAATACCATCAACCAAGGTTTGCCTATTGTGATGTTCGATAGGGTGGCGCATGATGTAATGTGCGATAAAGTGATAGTTGATGATTTTGATGCTACTTACAACGCTACCAAAAGCTTGTTGAATGAAAATAGAAAACGAATCGCTTTTGTTAGTTCTATAAATGATTTGAGTGTTGGGAAACTCAGGGAGCGTGGGTATAACAAGGCTATGCTTGAAAGCAGATGTGAGCCTTTGGTGTTGGCCGTTAAGAAGAAAGACGATCATCAAAAGAAAATAAAGGCATTTTTTAAAAAAAATAGAAATATTGATGGTGTTATTGCTGCCGAAAGTTCTTCTGGAATTATTGCGTTAAACACCGCAATTAATTTGGGGCTAAAAGTACCTAAGGATGTTTCTGTTATTGCTTTTGCCAGTAAATCTGATTCCTATCATACCCTTCCAAAATTGACTACTATCCGTCAGCATGCAAAAATTATTGGAGCCCATGCGGCACAAATGTTAATCCGTAGATTGCAAAATCCTTCCACTGTTGAAGATGTAAAAACCAAAATCGTTAAAACTTCCTTGGTGAAAAATAAGTCTACCTTGTAAGTAATTATTTCTAAAACCAAGCCTTTTTGCATTTTGTCGATTAAATACGCTGCATTTCGTCGAATATTTAGTGGTTCGTTAAAAAAAATAAAAGTTATTAAATTTTATTAACATACTTTAGCGGTGTAAAGCTGTGCGCCAAATTTTCCCTAAGTTCAGTAATTACAAGTTAATCCATTATAAGGCTTTTTTAGTCTAAAATCCCTCTTTAAATAAACCGTGTACACTATGTTTCGGTTATAAGTTAATTGTCCATTGTTCTTCATGGCAATCCTTTAGGGTTTGCGATTCATGTTGTGTTTTTTAAGTGCGATATAAAACTGTATTAACCTTAAAATCGAATTAATATGAAATCCCTAAAAATTACTTTATTAGTAGCAGCAATTTTTGCATCATTAGTGTCTTGCACTAAACAAGATTTAACAGAAGACGATGTATTGCAAAGTCCAGAAGTGGAAGCCCCAATTACAGGAGGCCAATTAGAAGACTAAAATAGAATACCAAAATGTTTAAAAAGCCCTTTGTGTAATGCATAAAGGGCTTTTTTTAGTGCCAAAAAACAAAAAATTATAAATACATTTGAAGAAATAGAAAACAATCTTTTAGGCATTGAAGTATCTCTTAATATATATAGCTTACTTTATTTCTGTTGGCTTTTCATTTTCACAAGAGAAGGATATTAAGAAGAAAGTAGATTCTTTAAGGCGAAACGTTTTAAATTCAAAAACGGTAGATACTTTAGATCTCGCCGCATCACACTATTATGTTGGTGAGTGGTATAGAAAAGCAACTACAAAAACAGATAGTGCAAACTACCATTATTACAAGGCAAGAAAGTTTTATAGTTTGCTTGGAGACAAGTTTGGGCATGCATCAACACTTTATGGAATAGCAAATATTCAAAGAAATGAAAAGGATTTTACATCGAGTGAAGTCAACTCTATTGAGGCTATTGCAATGCTGGAACAGTTGGATCAGACTTTTAACGTAAAAGAGTTAAAATCGTTTTTGTATAACAATCTAGGTATCGTTTTTAATGAGCTTGAACAATATGATGAATCGATAAAGTACCATAAAAATGCACTCGAAATAAAACAAAATTTAGAGGGTATTGATAAATTTAAAATTTATAACTCCCTAAACAACATTGGGTATGTATATAAAAATATTGGTAGGTATGAGCTAGCTCTTGAGCATTTTAATGACATTTTAAAAGACAAACAAATTAAGAATGAAAACCCAGAGTACTATGCCACAACACTTGCTAATTATGCACACACACTTTACTTGTCAAAACAAAATGAGCAATTGCCAGAATTATATTTTAAAGCACTGAAATTCGCTGAGGAGGAAGCCCCCAATGGATATGTATCAATCATTATAAATCAATACATAGCCGAATACTACAATGGCAGGGGGCAAAAGGCTTTAGCCAAAAAATATGCATATAGGGCTAAAAATATTTCAGAGCAATACCACAATGATGATTTGTTGAAATCGTTGTTGTTGCTCTCGGAAATTGAGGAAGGCGAGAATGCAACGAGTCATTTAAAAGCGTATATAAAACTAAGCGACAGTTTGAAGAAAAACGAAAGGGCTATTCGCAACAAGTCGGCACGAATCCGTTTTGAAACCGATCAAATTGAAAAAGAAAACATCCAAATAGCCAAAGAGCGTGCTTGGTTGTTGGTTATTTCAATAGTAATAATCATTGCCTCATTCCTTCTTTATGTAGTGGTTGCCCAAAGAAATAAAAATAAAGAGCTTCAGTTCATTCAAAAACAACAGGAAACCAACGAGGAAATCTACAATTTAATGTTGTCGCAAAATGAAAGTATCGAAGAGGCAAGAACATTGGAAAAAAAGCGGATTTCTGAAGAATTGCACGATGGGGTACTAGGGAGATTATTTGGGACACGATTAAGTTTAGACAGCTTAAATATGAACAACACTGTTGAGGCCATAAAAACAAGAGGGCAGTACATTAGCGAACTAAAAAATATTGAGGACGATATTAGAAAAGTATCGCACGAACTGAACACCGATTTCGTTTCGGGCTCTGGGTTTATTGATATCATAAAAACTTTGGTGGAAACCCAAACAGCTTTGTACGGACTAAACTATAATCTGGAACACGACGATGATATTAATTGGGATTCGGCGGGTAATAAGATGAAAATTCACATTTACAGGATAATCCAAGAAACGCTTCATAACATCTACAAACACGCCAATGCCACATATGTAAATATTAGTTTTAGACAAAAAAATGATGTAATTTGCCTGAGCATAATTGATGATGGCGACGGGTTTGACGTGAACAAAGCCAAATCAGGAATTGGCCTAAAAAACATCAATTCAAGGATAAAAGAAATTAATGGAACAATAAATATAACTTCTGAAAAAAATACAGGAACAACAGTAATAATAGAGGCACCCATACCCTAACGCCAAAATCATGACTGAAAAAATAAAAATATTAATGATTGATGACCACCCAATAATAATTGAGGGGTATCAAAACACCTTGCTTTTTACTAAAAAAGACAATCAAGAATTAGAAATAGACATTGCCAATAATTGCGATGAGGCCATTAAATTAATGAACCGCTCGGTGCAGAATGAACGCCCGTATAATGTCCTTTTTGTTGATATAAGTTTACCACCTTCGGCCGATGGCACAATGAATTCGGGTGAAGATTTGGCTGAGTACGCACGAAAAGCACTTCCCGATGCCAAAATCATCATTTTAACCATGTTTAATGAATCCTTCAGAATCCATAATATTATAAAAACGATTGATCCCGAAGGTTTTTTAATAAAAAGTGATTTAACTTCCAACGAGCTGGCCAGTGCTTTCCAAGCGGTACTCAATAATCCGCCGTTTTATAGCGGAACGGTAAACAGCCACATTCGTAAAACCATAACCAGCGATGTGGTTATAGACGACAAAAACAGAAAGATTTTGTACCTATTATCACAAGGTATAAAGACCAAAAATTTGGCTTCACATCTAGATATTTCGTTAAGCGCCATTGAAAAACGAAAAAAACAATTACGCGATATTTTTGAGGTGTACGATGGCCAAGATGAAACCCTGCTTAATGAAGCTCGAAAAAAAGGGTTTGTTTAGTTTTCTTACAAAATAATGCAGGTTTCTGGATTTTAACATATTTTTTTATGTTCTGAAAATTACCATTATACCTGTGTTCTGCGGAATATGCATATGTCAACTGCGGGAAACCCGCAGTTCAATAACATTTGTTATCACTATATTTGTGCTATCAACACTTCAAAAATTAATTAATCCCTCAATTTTTTTGTTGATAATAGCAATTTACAAAGCCCTGTGGAGGTGAGAGACCCACAGGGCTATTCTTTTTATATATCGAAAATAGAGTTTCTGTATTCCCAAATCAAACTAATGTAAAGACCCAGGTACACAATCGCAACCACAAATTTTATAAAGGTTGAAGCCAAAAAGCCAATAAACGAACCAAATGCTGCCCTAATGGCCGTTTTGGAGTCCGCTTTATTAAGTAGCTCGCCGATTAATGCACCAACAAAAGGGCCAATAATTATTCCACCGGGAATTGGGGCCAAAATACCAACTATTAGCCCAATGGTAGTGCCGATCATACCGTATCGAGTACCGCCAAAGCGTTTGGTGCCCACTGCCGGAATAATATAATCCAACACCCAAATAAATCCCGCTACCAAAAGCGTGATGATTATAAATGGTTTGTCCATGGGGATGGCTTTGGTAAAGTGGACCACCAAAAGCCCAAGCCAACTGGTAAGTGGCCCGGGCAGTACGGGCAAAAAACTCCCTAAGATGCCCAAAAGCATTATAAATGCTGAAATGATTATTAGAATAATGTCCATTAAATAAATTTATATTACTTGGTTTTTAGACGGAAAATAGCGCTGTTTGTTACAAATACTGCAGGTTGTAGGTTTTGTTTTAATTTAAAATTGTACTTTTCGGTTTCAGTTGTAAACTATGAAGTTTTTTATTGTTTCAATATTGGTTTTGATGCTCTCGTCGTGCGAGAATTTCAAAGTAAAAAAAACATCTTCCGAAGCTATTTTAAAAGAAGAACTGCAAACTTTCGATTGGAGTGATGTGGATGAATACCCCAGTTTTGAAAACTGCGAATCGTCCATTTCTAAAACCGAAAAAAAAGTGTGCTTCCAGCATACGCTAACTAACCACATTACCGATTTTTTGAAGAACGAAAGAATTGTGGTGAGCCAAGATATTTACGATACGGTACTGCTAAAAATGCAAGTGTCCAAACAAGGCGAACTCAAATTGATGGGCGCAAAAATGGATAGTTTGACCTTGCAGGAAATTCCAAAAATAGATAGTATTATTAAAAACAGCTTGGACTCGCTGCCTAAAATTTTTGCTGCTATAAAACGCGGACAGCAGGTGACTACCGAGTTCAGTTTGCCTTTAGTAATTAGTGTGGAATAAATTATTTTTTAAACGTCCGCCCTTTCCATTGGTAGCCAGAAACCAAGGAAGTCAATGCCACAAAAACACTAAAAAACGGATACACTAAAAACGCAAATACAAAGCTTTTAAGTGCTGATTTCTGATTGAAAAATATTGCCGATTTGTAAATTAAACCGAAATCAATACAAAATTTTGCTGCGAAAATATAAATCCAAAATTTAGGATTTAACGCGCCGAAAATGGAAAACCCCAAACCAAAAACTACTAAAGCGTTCATGAGCAAAACCACAAGTCCTGTAAGTTTTCCGAAACCGTTATTGTAGTTGCTGGTTTTTGCTGCCCAACGTTTTCGTTGTTCAAATAAATGGTTCCAGCTAGGTTGTGGCAAGGTTTCAACAATGGCCTGTTTACACTTTAAATAGTGAAGTTGTTTGGGGTGCGTTTTAGCTACTTTTTCCAAAAGGAAAATATCGTCGCCGCTGGCTATATTGCTATTTCCTTCAAAACCGTTGAGTTTTAAAAAAAGTTCTTTTTTGTAAGCCAGATTGGCTCCGTTGCACAAAAAGGGTTTTTTAAGCCCGAAACCACCAATTGTAGCGCCTTGCAAACTGAGTAAATCCAGTATTTGAAAGCGGTTTAAAAACGAGTTTTTTTCGGTATAGGTCACAGGGCCGGAAATACACAAAGCATCATTTTTTTGAATAAATTCATCAAAACTATTCAGCCAATATTCGGGCAAAATACAATCGGCATCGGTAGTGATTATCCAATCGTGTTTTGCCTGTTTTATGGCGGTTTCAATGGCGTCCTTTTTTGGAGAAGCCGTGCTTCTTTCGTTCTTAACGATCTTGAAATTGATATTACTTTTTGAAAGCGATTGTTTTATGATTTCGGCTGAATTGTCTTCTGAGGCATCATCAATAAAAAGAGTTTCAAATTGGTCTTTTGGGTAGTTCAGTCGTTCAATCGATGCCAACAAACCCGGCAGGTTTTCAGCTTCATTCCGAAAAGGAATCACGATTGAAAAATTAGTTTTTGATGCGAGATTTTCTAAATTAAATAAAGCAATACGCTCAAGCCCGAAAATGAAAGCGCCAATTAAAAGCAAATAAGCAATGGTTATAAAGGCGGAAACGATAATCATGCCGAAACCGTATTTCTTTTTGGTTGGAAAGTAAGCACAAAATAACAACCCAAAAGGCTAGGGAGCATAAAATTGAATACCCACATTATGGTTACAACGCTTAATACAATCACTTCATTTACGCCTGTCAATAAAAACAAAAATACAGCCACGCTGCCTTTTATAAGCACATCAAAAACAAAAATTGATGGGATTACAGAAGCCAATAAATACATGGATGAAATGATGGTCATGGCTTCAAAATAATTCAAATTGACACCGAAAAGTTGCAATAAAACGAAAAATTGAAATGAAAAAATGAAGTATCGAATCACCGATAATAAAGCGCAAAATCCGAGTTGATTTTTTGATATTTTAAACTTTTTTAAAGTTAGTTTCTTTCGGAAGAAAAATAGAAAACCAAGTAAAGCTATAACCAAAAAACTAAAAACTAGATAACCTTCAGATTTTAAAAAAAGCATTTTTGTTTGGTAGCTGCTAATGAAAAAGTAGAGTCCAATAACCCCAAAAAAAGTGGTTGCCATCATTTGAAGCATATTGCCCGTTAGGTTGGCCATCATCACTTGATTTCGCTTTCCAAAATGAAAATACAAAGCTTTCGCTCCGTATTCGCCTATGCGGTTTGGAGTAAAAAGTGAAGCCGTTAGCGATCCTAAAGTTTGTTCGGAAGCTTGTTTTATCTTAATTTTTTCAACCGAACTCGCCAAAACCTTCCACTTTAAAATTTCTAAAAGCCAGTTAAAACTGCTTAAAAAGGTCAATAAAATGATGGTTTTGGTAGAAAAAACGCCGTTTTTTACAATAAAATTCCAAAAATCAGAAAATTTTAATGCGCCACTGTTCGTTAGCTTGTCATAAATAAAGTAAAAGGCAGCCACCACAATGCTTAATTTAATGAGCACAAAAAAGAATTGTTTAGTTTTGTGTGGTAGCCTTTGCATCATAGAGGTTACAAATTAAACCATTATTATGTTATGATTTCAAATTTTAATTTGAAACCCCAAGTTTTGCTTCCCGCGTTGGCGTTGTTTTGTGCTGTTTTCGGATGGGCGCAAAGCGATACCAGCACCGTAAAGGCGCAGTTTGCGTTGGGAGTTAATAGTCCGTCACAAGCAGGATTTGTGAGTAATATTGAATCTAAATCCATTAACTTTCCAAGCATCAATTTGGGACTGCAGTATATGTTCAAACCGAAGTTTGGAGCCAAACTCGATTTTGGTTACAACCGTTTTTCCAATGGGGAGAATACGCCCGAATTTAAAGTAAATTATTCACGAATTAATGCCCAATTGGTTTTCGACGCTTCCGAAATGTTGAGTTTTTCAAAGCGCATGGGCTTATTTTTACATGCCGGCCCGGGCTATTCTATGGTGAAGCCTTTGGGCAATTACGGCGAAAACAAAACTTCGTTTTTAAACGCTTTGGGCGGGTTGGAGTTGCATTATGGTATTTCGGATGTACTCTCGGTGTATTTGGACGGTTCGTATATTTTTGGATTTGCTGATGATTTCAATCCCGTTTCCAGCGGTTTTGGCTCTTTTAACGGCAACGTATTAACCATAACCTTTGGCGCATCGATTTCGTTGAGCGGTTGTTATTATTGTGGAGGCCGATGAAAGAACGTATTATTTTAGGAATTGACCCCGGGACGACTATTATGGGCTTCGGACTCATAAAAGTGGTAGGTAAAACCATGCAGTTTATGCAACTCAACGAACTCGATTTAAAAAAATACGACGATCATTATTTAAAACTGAAACTCATTTTTGAACGCACCATTGAATTAATCGATACCCACAACCCCGATGAAATAGCCATTGAAGCGCCATTCTATGGGAAAAATGTGCAAAGTATGTTGAAGTTGGGTAGGGCGCAGGGTGTGGCGATGGCGGCAGGTTTAAGTCGTGAAATACCCATAACTGAATATCTGCCGAAAAAAATAAAAATGGCGATAACCGGCAACGGAAATGCGAGCAAAGAGCAAGTCGCAAAAATGCTGCAAGGCTTGTTGGGGTTAAAAACACTACCTAAAAACCTCGATGCTACCGATGGTTTAGCCGCTGCCGTTTGCCATTTTTATAATTCAGGCCGGGTTGAGGTGGGTAAAAGTTATTCGGGGTGGGCCGCTTTTGTAAAACAGAATGAAGACAGGGTTAAAAAATGAATTTTATAGAAACTCTTTTGTGGCTGGAAACCTATAAAGGAAAAAAAAGCTTTACGCTAATTGAATTGAATTCAGGAGAAAAGTTTGAAGTAGAGCAAAAAGAAAATGTTGATTGTTTTGTTTTTCCAATTCACGTCACATCACCTTTATATAAAAAAATATATTCTGAAGAATCTAGATTTGCTATATCTAGCGAAAAAATAATAATCAAAGTTAAAAATTACACTATTGATTGGAGTAGCGACTTTTTGGTTAGAGATTTGAGAGTATACATGTTTGAAAGTGACAATTTTGATAGAAATAAAAATTGCTTTTATAGATTACTGTGCCCAATAAAAAGCTCATTTTATGTCATCAATTTAAATCATGCGCATACGGATGAGTTCAATCTGAATCTGAAAAAGGCAAATATTCACATCTATTCTACTGACTCCGATAATGAAAGGTATTTAGTTGTTGAGTCGAAAAGTGAATTGAATTATACGGAGTTCATTCATTATGCAAATTCAATATTATTTACGTTGGGCTTTTTGAGTGGAAACTTGATAAAAGGAGAGGAGTTGATTTTTCAAAGTGAGGATGCAAGCTGGAATTTGTGTGATGGGTTTTTTAGGCGAAAATTAAAGAAAGTTTCTAAATGCTATCAACCTATAACAAGTACCCCAACGCAATACTCAAATTTTATCACGAACAAAGATTACGATTTTGAAAGTAAGGCTTCGTATTTAGAACCTGAAAAAATTGGAGATTTAATTGATTTATTAGCTGCTAATGGGAACTATTTTGTTGCTATTAAACTTTTATTAGAAATTGGTGATATTTCTTTTGTTAATAGACCTTCAACACTTTATGTTGTTCTTGAGATTATTGTAGATGAAATAGTGAAAAATGGATCAAAGCCTTTTGTTGAGAAAGTTTTAATTAAACAGAAGAGTTTAGATTTACTTAGTAAATACAAGTCTAAAATAGAGGATAGGGATTACAAAGAGTTGCAAAACGCAATAAATGAAATTGATAAAAAGCTTGCTCAGAACAACAAGAAATACGAGGAGGCATTCAAGGTTTTTGATTTAGAGTTAAATCTTGAAGATAAAAGATGTCTCAATAAAAGAAATCAATTTTTTCATGGACGAGTAGTTCCGAGAAATATTTTAATCAAAAATGAGGATAATTATGTTGAACTAGAGTTAGAATATTATTCTTTAACACAGAGATTGTTTACTCTTATATCAAAACTAATTCTAAAAAAAGTAAAATTTAATGGTTATGTGATAAATCACTCGAAGATGAGAGAGAATCAAAGCAATCGTGTTTTTGATGAAGAATATTTTGTTAAAATTTAATAATGGCTGGTATTTACATTCATATCCCATTTTGCAAGCAGGCTTGCCATTATTGCGATTTTCATTTTTCTACAGCGATAAAGAAAAAGGATGAGTTGGTTGTTTGTTTGGCAAAAGAACTGGTACTTCGGAAAAACGAATTGAACGGAGCAACCATTGAAACCATTTACTTTGGAGGTGGTACACCTTCCTTGTTATCGGTTGACGAATTACAATTTTTAATTGATACGGTTTACCAAAATTACACGGTGACAGAGCAACCAGAAATCACTTTAGAGGCCAATCCCGACGATTTGATGGCATCCACGGTCACTGAGCGTAGCCGAAGTGAAGACGAACAGCGGTCGTTCAGTGGAACCGAAGAGTGGTCACTGAGCGAAGTCGAAGTGCCAAATTCCCTTTTTCAAACTTATCGAAACATCGGTATCAACCGTTTAAGTATCGGTATCCAGTCGTTTTTTGAATCCGATTTAAAACTCATGAACCGGGCGCACAATGCTGAAGAAGCTAAGCAGTGTTTGGCCGAAGCTACCCAATATTTCGATAATATATCCATCGATTTAATTTATGGCATCCCCGGGCTTACAAATGAACAGTTGCAGGAAAATATTGAAACAGCGTTAGCGTTTAACGTGCCGCACATTTCGTGTTACGCCCTAACCGTAGAGCCTAAAACAGCTTTGGAAACTCTGATTAAAAAAGGCAAAATAGAAAATGTGGATGACGAAATGGCTCAACAGCATTTTAATATATTATTGGAAAAATTGGAGGCTTCGGGGTTTGTGCATTACGAACTTTCAAACTTTGGCAAGCCCAATTATTTCAGTAAAAACAATTCGGCCTATTGGCAGGGCAAACCTTATTTGGGCATAGGGCCCTCGGCACATTCCTTCAATGGCATCAACAGAAGTTGGAATGTGAGCAACAATTCCAAATACATCAAAAGCATCCAGCAAAATCAATTGCCTATTGAAACGGAAACACTCTCGATAACCGATAAATATAACGAATATGTAATGACGGGCTTGCGTACCATTTGGGGTGTTTCATTGGTTCAAGTTGGAAATCGATTTGGTGAAAATTTAAAAAATTATCTTTTAAAACAATCTGAAATTTATATTAACCAAGATTTGTTGTATATTGAAGATAACAGAATTTTAACCACAAAAAAAGGGAAGTTTTTATGCGACGGTATAGCATCGCGCCTTTTTAAAATTAATTGATTTTGATCGCAACCATTCAGTATAACTCCAGAAAACTTAAAATAGATTTAACCCAACCTTTAGATATCTCCATGCCCATTAGGGCCTCGAAAGACAACGTTACCGCTTGGTACGTTGACGCCCCGAAAATTGAACCAGTAAAAGACGGTGAGTGGGTGGCCAGCGTTAAAGATGGTGCCTGCATCAATTTTAACAATATTGAGTTTAATCCGCATGGACACGGCACGCACACCGAATGTGTGGGGCACATTACCGAAAAGCCACATTCCATAAACGAGAATTTAAAACAGTTTTTCTTTTTGGCCGAAGTGGTTACCGTAGCACCCGAACAGTTAAATGGCGATGCGGTGATTTCGAAAAAGCAGATCCAGTTTGCTTTGGGTAATAAAAAACGCGATGCGGTGGTGATACGTACCATTCCCAATACAGCATCAAAATTATCAATGCAATATTCTAATACCAACCCCACTTATTTATTGGAAGATGCCGCCGTTTATTTACGAGAAAAAGGCATAAATCATTTGTTGATAGATTTGCCCAGCGTTGATAAAGAAAAAGACGATTGCCAACTATTAAGCCATAATGCTTTTTGGAATACCAAAGGAAAAATACGCAAAGATGCTACCATTACCGAACTTATTTATGTGCCAAACCGTGTGCAGGATGGCGAATATTTTTTAAATTTACAAATAGCGCCCTTTGAGAATGATGCCACACCAAGCAAACCCATTTTGTATAAAATATTGGAATAAATGGAAATATTTTTAGGTATAATTATCGGTGCTTTGGTATGTTTGGGCGTGGTTACGTTTTTAAAATCTGTCAAGAAAAAGCAGTTGGCGCATGCGCAATCCACGATTCTTTTGGATAAAATAAAACGGGTTTGTAAATTCATTACCGTTGAGGGCGACTTTGCCGAAATTTACCATTACGAAGATGTAAAACAGCGTTTTTTAAAACTGGTGTCGAGTCGAAAAAAAGCTTTGGTAGTCATCAATGCCAAGGCTCATGTGGGTTACGATTTGTCTAAAATTGAATTGAAAGCCGATACCGAAAAGAAGAAAATTTTATTGGAGCATTTTCCACAGCCCGAAGTGCTTTCCATTGAAACCAATTTGAATTATTACGATAAATCGGAAGGGTATTTCAATAGGTTTGAAGCTACCGATTTAACTGGGCTGCACAACGATGCCAAAATCCACATCGAAGAAAAAATTCCAGAAAGCGGATTGCTTAAAGTGGCACAACAAGAAGTGTTGGAAACCATTTCGCTTATTGAAACCATTGTGGAGACCATTGGTTGGAAATTGGATTATTCAGCTTTGGAAATTCCTGAAACGCAACAAAAACAACTGCCATGAATATCGAGCAAATACGAACTTATTGTTTAAACAAAAAGGGCACTACCGAAGACTTTCCTTTTGATGAAGATACGTTGGTGTTTAAAGTGACGGGCAAAATGTTTGCCGCAGCATCGCTAAAATGGTGGGAGAAGGGCGAAGCAGCCATTAATTTAAAGGCCGACCCCGAGTACTCCGAAACACTTCGTGCCGATTACAATAGCATCCGCCCCGGTTACCACATGAGCAAAAAGCACTGGAACACACTCTATTTGCATGAGGGTGAACTGCCTGCACAATTGGTGAAAGATTTAATAGACCATTCTTACGAGATGGTGGTAAAAGGACTTCCAAAAAAGATTCGCGATACTCTTATTTAGTTATTGTCTGTTTAAAATGCTGATTGATAGTGGTTTTTGTTGTATATTTAATATCTCTCAATCCTTAATTTTTTTATAGCATAATCAAGCCCTTAAATCTTAAAGTAGAATTTAAATTCATTATTAACTTTAATATTTAATAGATTATGAAAACAACCAACCCATTATTTTCAGCATTAGCTGCTGTGCTACTGCTGTTCAATTTCTCAATTATTTCAGCTCAGGAAGACGCGCCAAAAAGACCAGAGTACGTCGCTATTACCACCATGCATTGGAACATGGACAATGAAGATTTTAAAATGGACGAATGGAGGTCCGTTGAAAAAGAGTACTTGGAAAAAGTCACCAAAAAAAATGAATTTATTATGGGGGCTTCAACGTATTTGCACGAATTTACGCCAGATAATACCGAGCTGATGTATGTGCAAACCTTTGCCTCTTGGGACGATATGGGAAAATTTGCCGAAAGGAATTCAGAATTGGAAAAAGAAGCTTGGCCCGATAAAGACGCAAGAAAGGCTTTTTTTGATAAGCGGTTTTCGTATTATTCCGATGAGCATTCCGATGAAATTTACGCGCCGTTACCTGGGGCAAAACTGATGAAGGAAGCACCCACCAAAGATATGTTGTGCTACGTTAGAAAAACACACTTTGCCTTTCCAGAAGATGGTACGCAAGAAGAATTTATGGAAATGAGAAAAGAGTTTATCGAAAAAATAATCAATAAAAATGAATATATAAAGGGATATTACCCTAATGTACACGCTTGGGGGTCGGACAGGACAGAGCACATGGAAGCCTTTTTTATTGAATCCTGGGCCGATTTGGATAAAATGTACGACCGAACAGATGAATTAATGAAGGAAGCTTGGCCAGATGAAGAGCAGCGAAAAAAAGACGGTAAGGCATGGGGAAAGTATTTTACTGGAGTGCATGGCGATTATATGTACAAGCATGTACACGAACTTTCAAAATAACATAAAAGCATAAATGTTTTAAAGTGGCTGGCAAAATGTTTCTTTTGGTCGGCCGCTTTTGTATGTACAATGATTAAACAGGTACGAGTTTGCTAAAACGTTAATTAAACGTATAATTGCACCATCAAAAAATAAATCATGAGTATTTTACAAACCTTGAAAGACAGAAGCAACAATGCTTGCGAACTTTGTGCCTCAGCAGAACATTTAAGTCAATATACCATTCCACCATCCTTAAATGAAAATGTAGACAACGATGTTTTGGTTTGTAAAAGCTGCCTGGATCAAATAATTGGCGATTCAGAAATGGATCCAAACCATTGGCGCTGCCTTAACGACAGCATGTGGAGCGAGCACGTAGCGGTGCAAATTATGGCTTGGCGCATGCTGCAGCGGTTACGTAACGAAGGTTGGCCAAAAGACTTATTGGACATGATGTATCTTAGCGATGACGCTCTGGCACTGGCACGGGCAACAGGCGAAGATCAAGACGAAAGTGAAAAAATAGTGCATCGCGATGCTAACGGGGTCATTTTAGAAAACGGCGACAATGTTGTTTTAATAAAAGACCTAAAAGTGAAAGGTTCCAGTATGGTGGCCAAACAAGGTACGGCTGTAAGGAATATTCGTTTGGATTATGAAAACGCTACTTATATTGAAGGTAAGGTTGATGGGCAGCAAATAGTAATCCTTACCCAATACGTAAAGAAAACCTAGTTTTTGTCTTTTTTATTGAACCACCCTAAGCCCAATGGGAACATAAAAACCAGAAAAAGGTACCTGCCGGTTATAAGTCCGAAAATGGTTATGGCAGCCAAAATAACCATAAGGGCGATTTTGTAATGGTATTTCATTTATAAAATGATGAGCGGGATAAGTCTTGACTTTAAGTAGTGGTGTGGGCAATAATTTTCCAATCGCCATTGATGCTCTTAACTACCAGCATAAAAATACCATCGGCATTGCCCATGTCGCGCTTAATGTGGTATTCTCCTAAAACATAATAAGATTCATTGCCAATAGGGGTAACAGCATTGATTTTATAGCTGAGTTTGCCAGTGTGTTTTTCAGTGGGGTAGGCTTTTTCGTAACGATCGAACGTGTCGTACCAGCCCTCAATCACACCATGGCTACTGTAAAATTTTAACGAATCGCTTTTCCAATAGGCATCCATATATCCTTCAAGGTCGTGGTTTGACCATGCTATGCGTTGTTTTTTTAAAACCTTGTTAATGGCTTTAACATCAGCTTCAATGTCAGACTGTGAAAAGCCAATAAGACCACTGAATAATAGTATTGAAAAAAAGAGTTTTTTCATTTAATTCTAGTTTTAAGTATTCAAAAGTAGCAAAATATGCTTAGTAAAACAGGTCGGTTGTCGATCAAATTAACAAGTAGTTTGTTTTTAACTGAAGTTAAAATCTATTTGTCGATTAAATAGTGTGAATGCCTAAATTGTTGCCTATTTTTAAATCACAATCAAACGATTGGCCTCCCTTAATTGACAATTTTAACCTTTAAAAACTCGTGTATTATGGATTTAAAAATTACTAATTGTAACAACTTCTTTAAAATTAAAGGCACCTTAAACAAGGCCAATATTGGTTTGTTTAACAAAGAATTCAAAAACATTTTTGACCGAGCCAAAGATGTCACTATCAGTGTTCAAGACATTGATAGCATGGATAAATTTGGTGTTGAAGCTATAGCCAAACTGCACAATGAAGCCTTGGTGAAAAATAAGAGATTCTCTATTGTTGGGTTTGGTTGCAAAGAGCTTTACGACCATTTTCAAACGAATACGGCCGCTTAACTTTAAAGTGCATTTTTCTGTTTATTGAAAAAGGCGTCTGCCTGTAATTGCATGAGCGTCCTGGCTTTTTTGCGCTTATATTGGTAGAGCTCGTTTTCTTGTTCAATGTCGGTATAAATCCTGTTATTTATCGAAATATCGGTTTTGATTAAGGATTTCCTTTGGCTTTTGTTTTGAGCTGTATGGGCTTTTATGGCTTCCTCTTGATCCTCAAGTTTGTAATCGTAAGCGCCTTGTGGCGCGAGGAGTTTTACAAAAACAGGAGCCGTTTCAATAGCCAGAAATAGTAAAAAGATAAACAATGAAGGCAGTAGGGGCAATTTGCCCAAGGCATTAACGCGTGCCATCAAACCATCAAAATTATTGATGATGGGCTGTGTGTTGGTCACTTCGTTCTTGTAATTGCTTTGAAGCTGCTCTATTTGGTTTTTAATCGAAACAATTTTGGCTTTGTTTACGGTTTTTAGTTGTTGGAATTCAGCTAAAGCGGCATCGTGCTTTTCTCGTTTTTCTTGGTAAACCGGGCCTTTTCCCAAAAGTTTTGTGCCGGCTGTACCTTCGGCTTCGGCTATGTACGTATCGTAAAGCGCATTCACCTCCGTTTCTTTGGTGTTTATTTGATTTTGTAATTGGGAAATTTCATTTTGAAGATTTTTAATTTCGGGTTTAAATTGTTCGGCTATTTGACTTTTATTGGCTAAGGTCAACTCATTTTTTTGCTCCAAAAGCACTTGGTTAATTTCTTTCTCAAAAATTTTCAACTCCAAAGGTTTTGAAATCACCACTGCAATTATAATTGCCAAAATAATTCGTGGTATAGCCTGAGTAAATTCATTTAATGGTTGTCCTGTTTTTTTTATGGTAGAAACAATGTAGCGGTCCAAATTGAAAATGAGCAAACCCCAAATGAGCCCGAAAAATATTGCCGAGTATAAGTTTTCAAAAATGATGAATAGCGTGTAGCTGGAGGCAATAAAAGCCATGATGGCAGTAAAGAATACAGTGGCTCCAATGCCGGCATATTTATTCTGTTCGCCGACAGAACAATCATTTAAAATATGGGTGTCTGAGCCCGAGCAGATGATGAAAAATTGCTTTAACATGATGAGTGATTTTTTTGATTGATGTTAAGGCTGTGCAGAACACAGTCTGACTATTAGAACGTTAAAGCAGTTTGTTTGTTACATAAATCAGCTTAAAATGCTCTATTTTTTTCGAGACCGAACGCTTTCAATCAAAACTGTAGCTAAAATTAGCGAACCACCAAGCATGGTATTTTTATTCGGTATTTCGTTTAAAAAAATAAAAGCAATGATAATTCCGAAGATTGGTTGAATACTATTTATAATACTTGCCGTACTGGCCGAAAAGTGTTTTAAACTGTAAATTAACAGGGTATGCCCGATAGCCGTTACAACAACAGCTAACAAAATAATGTAGGGATACTGCGTAACAATATTTGAAGTGTCCATAAAAAATAAAGCGGGCAAAAACACAGCCGTTAAAATACTGGCTTGATAAAACATGATACTGGTAGGATTGTAACTGCTCGTAAGTTTTTTTGAAATAATATTACGCAGGGCATAGCATAGTGCCGAAAGCAAGCCAAAAAGTATGCCTTTAAAATAGGTGTTTTCAAGGTTGAATTCAGGAGCCATAATGTACATGCCAACTAAAACCATAAGCCCCAAGAGAATATAAATGGGGTCGAATTTTATTTTTATAAATAATGGTTCTAAAAACGCGGTGAAAATTGGGAATACGAATAGGGAAAGCATCCCAATGGCCACGTTCGATAATTTAAGAGCATAGAAATAAAACAGCCAATGTCCGCCCATTAAAAGGGCACTAACGCCAATGGAAACGCCATCTTGTTGGGATAGTATTTTTAAATTGAACTTTTTATAAAGGCAGAACCCCAATAAAAACAAACCGCCTAAAATACTGCGCCACCAGACCACTACTGGCGTGGGCATATCGATATAACGGCCTAAAGCTCCCGAAGCACTAATAAAAAGCGTGGCAAGAATAAGTTGAAGAAGATGGTTGCTGTGCTGGTTTTTCATGTTAATGATTATGGGCATTAGTGGATTTGCGCTAAGGATAGTAGAGAAAAGCCCACATCGACAAAGGAGCGAGGGCTTGTAGCCCTTCGACTGCGCTCAGGGTAAACTACAGTACGCCCCTTGCGGTAGCGATCCAGTTACTCTGATAGTTCGGTGAAATATTTATAAAAATATGGAATAGTTTCAATGCCTTTTAAATAGTTCCAAATGCCGAAATGCTCGTTAGGGGAGTGTATGGCATCGCTATCTAGCCCGAAGCCCATAAGTATAATTTTGCTTTCCAGTTCTTGCTCGAAAAGTGATACAATGGGAATACTACCACCACTACGCTGCGGAATGGGTTTTTTTCCGAAAGTTTGCTCGTAAGCCTTGCTAGCGGCTTGATACCCAATACTGCTAATCGGGGTAACGTAGCCTTGTCCGCCGTGGTGGGGCGTAACTTTTACTTTAACGCTTTTAGGAGCGATACTTTCGAAATGAGAGGTGAAAAGTTTTGTGATTTCCTGCCAATCTTGGTTGGGAACCAAACGCATTGATATTTTTGCAAAAGCTTTGCTAGGGATTACGGTTTTTGCCCCTTCACCAATGTAGCCTCCCCAAATGCCATTAACATCGAGTGTTGGACGGATGGAATTCCGTTCGTTGGTGGTGAATCCTTTTTCGCTATGAACGGCATCAATATCCAAAGCTTTTTTATAGTTTTCTAAACTGAAAGGCGCTTTGGCCATTTCCGCGCGTTCTTCGACTGAAAGTTCTTCAACTTTATCGTAAAACCCAGGAATGGTAATATGATTGTTTTCGTCATGCAATGAGGCAATCATTTTGGTTAAAATGTTGATGGGGTTGGCTACAGCGCCACCGTACAAACCGGAGTGCAAATCGCGGTTGGGGCCTGTAACTTCCACCTCAACGTAGCTTAAGCCGCGAAGCCCGGTAGTTATTGACGGGGTGTCGTTAGCTATCATCCCAGTGTCGGAAATAAGGATCACATCATTTTTTAGTTTTTCGCGATTACTTTTAACAAAATCACCCAGATTGGCGCTCCCCACTTCCTCTTCGCCTTCAATCATAAATTTTACGTTGCAGGGCAGCTGGTTAGTTTTTACCATAAGCTCGAAAGCCTTAACGTGCATGTACATTTGGCCTTTGTCGTCGCAAGCACCACGTGCAAAAATGGCACCGTCGGGATGTTTTTCCGTAGTTTTAATTACCGGTTCAAAAGGCGGGGAATTCCATAAATTTAATGGGTCTGGTGGTTGTACGTCGTAATGCCCGTAAACTAAAACAGTAGGAAGGTTTTTGTCGATGATTTTTTCACCATATACAATGGGGTAGCCTGCTGTAGGGCATATTTCAACCGTATCGCATCCTGCTTTTTCTAAGCTGGATTTAATAGCTTCGGCAGTTTTTAAAACATCGGATTTGTATGCGGAGTCGGCACTTATCGACGGAATTTTAAGTAATTCGATAAGTTCGTTTAAAAATCGCTCTTTGTGTTCTTTTATATATGATGGAATGTTTTTCATAAAAAGGATAATCTTTCTTTTCAAAAGTATAAAAAAAGAATGTTTTTAGGGCTTTGGTGTTTGCAATTTAAAAATCTTGTTTATATTTGCATCCCAATTCCCGATAGTAATCGGGATAGGACATATTGCGGGCGTGGTGGAATTGGTAGACACGCTAGACTTAGGATCTAGTGCCGCGAGGTGTGAGAGTTCGAGTCTCTCCGCCCGCACCTCGAAAAAGCTTCTCAGATTTGAGAGGCTTTTTTTGTTTTAATGCAATATCTTCGTTAGTTAACCACTTTTAGTTACTACATATTTATTAAACAGTTTGTTTTTGAGGAATGTTTTAAGTTGGGGCCTGTCTATTAAAAATAATATTAATTTAATTTTTTTATAACAGTCAACCATTGTAGAAGCAATAGTTTTATCGGCAAAAATCTTAGCTATTTTAGTTCGATGAAAGAAGACAGAATACTTTTTGAATGTGTTAAAAAGGACAACCAGCGTGCTTTGGAACAGTTATTTCAAAAGTATTATTTTAACTTGTGTCTGTATGCTAAAAAATATGTGGTGAGTGCAGATTTGGCCGAAGAAGTAGTGGCCGATGTGTTCTTTAAAATTTGGCAAAACAGAAAGACGCTCCAAATCAATACGTCGTTAAAATCATATTTGTTTGTGGCGACTAAAAACCTGTCCATCAATGTTGTCAATAAAGCAAAAAGCGATTATTTAAAACAGGAGATTCCAGAAATTAGTGCCGATTTTTCACATCTTAATACCGATGAATCTTTACACTATAATGAGGTTAAAATACAAATAGACCAGATTATAGAAGAACTCCCGCCGCAACGAAAAATCATTTTTAAGCTTAATAGAATAGACGGACTTAAATACAAAGAAATAGCCGAAAAGTTAGGTATTTCGGTTAGTACTGTGCAAAAGCAAATGATTGAAGCCATAAAACATGTTTCCCAATACGAATCGCAATTTATAACGTTTGTTATTTCTTTTTGTTTGAGTTTTATTGACATTTAGATAACGATTTGTTAACAAGTTTCAATGGTAGATTAAACGCCTCATACTGGTCTTAATAGTAAAAGATCAGATAATATGAACGATGAAGTTTTTTACGAAATCGCTATAAAGAATTTAACAAATGAATCTTCTGAAGAAGAGAGGGCGCAGTTAAAACGATACCTTTTACTTCCCGAATATCAAGCCAAGTATGATGAACTTGCCGATGTGCTTAAAAATCACCCTGCCGAAGCTTTTCAAGAATTCAACCTTAATCGCGGGCTTAAAAAACTACGTTATAAAATAAAGCAGGCCGAGAGCGATAATTTCTTTTCAAATAGAAAAATAATGGCCATTGCTGCGTCTTTGGTAGTTCTGTTGGGACTGGGGATACTTTTTAACAATGATTTTTTTGTGCCAAAACCAGTTAACTATGTTTCTGTGACCAGTATGGCAGGCCAACGTACAGAAATCCTTCTACCCGATAGCTCAATCGTGTATTTAAATTCTGGAGCTACTATCCGTTACCCTGAAAAATTTCTAAGCAACCAGAGAGATGTAGAATTGAAGGGCGAAGCCTTTTTTAAAGTAAAACGAAACGTTGATAAACCTTTTACGGTTATTTCGGGGAATTTTAAAACTACCGTTTTGGGAACTTCATTCAGTGTGAGCAATAATGACGAGAACGACTTTCAAGTGGTCGTAAAAACCGGAAAGGTTAAGGTTGAAAACAATATCACCAAAAAACAATTCATACTTATAAAAAACACCCAAGTCGCTTTTAATGCTGAGGATGGGGAACTGGAAAAATCTACTGTAAATTCCGAATACGTAACCGATTGGCATAAAAACTTGCTGCGTTTCGATGCGATTACCGCCAAAGAAGCTTTTAGCAAAATTGAAAAGTGGTACAATGTTAAAATTTATTGTGAAGCTGATTCCATTTTAAATAGAAAAATACGGGCAGCCTACAGTGATGAACCTCTTGAAAAAGTATTTAAAAGTTTGGAATTCATGATAGGCTTAAAGTACGAAATTGAAAACGATACGATAATAATAAAATAAGTTATAAGAATAAAAACGCAATCGAAAACAATAAAAAAAACTGGAACTGCGTCACCAGCTCCAGCTTCTCAGAATTTTTTAAAATCCTATTTACTAAAAAAGTAACACTAAATTATGAAATTAAATTTATACCAAAAAAGGAAATTTTTTTCCGACAAGGTTTTGATGGTATTTATCGCTACCATTACACTTTTTGGGCTATCTACCCAATGTGTTTCAGCACAAAACAATCTTGAAAAAACCACAACCCTTAAAGTAAAAAATGTAACTCTAAATCAGTTATTCAATCAATTAGAGAAAAACACACCGTATCGGTTTAGTTATTCAGACGATATACTAAATAACAAAAAGGTATTCACCTATAATTTCACCAACGAGAAATTACAAACCATTTTAGACCAAATTAGTAAAGATGCTGAATTAAACTACTTGGTAAGCGGTTCTACCATTACGCTAAGCGGTTTAAAAAAGGTAAAGGTTTACGGTCAAGTTAAAGACGAGCAAGGCATGCCTTTAGTTGGGGTAAATGTTATTTTGAAAGGTACCAAGGTTGGAGTGCTTACCGATTTTGACGGGAACTATAACCTGCAGGCACCTGAAAATAGTACTCTTCTGTTTTCTTTTATGGGAATGAACAGTGTTGAAACTTCAATCAGAAATGGGGGGCTGTTCAATATCACCATGCAAGAGGATGTGGTCGCCATGGATGAAGTTGTGGTAACGGCATTGAATATTACTCGTGAGGAAAAATCTTTGGGATATTCTGTGGCCAAAATTGAAAGCGACGAAATAACCAAAACCGTTTCGGGAAACTGGCTGAACAGTTTAGGCGGTAAAGTTGCGGGGTTGACGTTTACTTCGGCAAATTCAGGACCCAGTAGCTCCATCCGGGTTACTTTGAGAGGAGACCAATCGTTAAATTACGGTAATAACGAAGCGCTATTTGTTATTGATGGTGTGCCTGTAAATTCTGGGGCAACGGCTACCCGAAGTGTTAGTAATTATGCACAGGCCGATGCACCTGTAGATTACGGTGATGGAATGAGTGATATTAATCCAGATGATATCGAATCGGTTTCAGTTTTAAAAGGACCAGCGGCTGCGGCCTTGTACGGTTCGCGTGCAGCCAATGGCGCCATTATGATTACCACCAAATCGGGCAAAAAAAATAAAGGTTTGGGTATTACGGTAAACTCTTCGGTAACTTTCGAGCAGGCTGGTTTTTTTCCGGATTTTCAAACGCAATTTGGTAATGGTTCCGACATGGGCGCTAGTGAATATTCACTTTGGAACCTTACGTCAGAAATGGCTCCGGATGGCGTAGAGCAACCAAGGCACTATTCGCGCTATACATTTGGGGAGGCATTCGATGCAAACAAAATGCGTTATTTGTACGCCTCTAAAAATTGGGATAATGATACCTACACCAAATTACCATGGGTATATCAAGACGATTGGTACACGGGCTTATTCCAAACCGGTGTAACAACAAGTAATACGGTTAGTATTAACGGAAATAACGGCAAAGGAACATCAACACGTTTTTCGGTAACCGATTTTAAAAACGAATGGATTTTGCCTAACACGGGTTTTAATAGAAACACCGTTTCCCTTGCTATAAATACGCCTGTTTCAGATAAGATAAAATTGAACACTAAGGTTAATTATTACAAAAAGAAAAGTGATAACATGCCGGTTAGTGGTTACGACGAAACCAACCCAATGTACGCTTTGGTTTGGGGATTCAATGTTAATAGTATTCAAGATTGGAAAGACGAATATTTTAACGGACGTTACAACTACGCCAATTGGAGTGCCGGTGGCGAAAATGGTATGGGGCTTGTGTTTCCTTCAGCAAACTCCTTTAACCCATATCGTACACTTTATGAGGCGTTGAACACGCAAGATAAAAACCGTGTTTTCGGGAGTATTGGTTTAACTTTCGATTTGCTTAAAAACCTAACACTCGATTTGCGTTCTGGTTTAGATTGGTCTGATGAATATAGAACCCAACGTAAACCTTACTACACAGCGGGTTATCAAAACGGATTTTATCGAGAGCAAACCGTTAGAGTTTTAGAAAACAACAACGATTTTATGCTGCGCTACAACAACACGTTTAGTAATGGCCGTTTTGGGCTTTCGGCTATGGTTGGTGGCAATAATCGTGTTAACGAATATTACAACAGCAAGATTACATTAAGTGAGTTGGGCGAAGAAGATATTTACCACACTACAAACTTGCCAACGGGAGTAAATCCAGACCCGTATAACTACCGTAGCGAGAAAGTAGTAAATAGTTTGTATGGTTTGCTATCATTAAGTTGGGACGATGCCTACTTTTTGGATGTTACCGCGCGTAACGATTGGTCCAGTACTTTATCCAGAGGTAATTGGTCGTATTTTTATCCATCGGTTTCTGCAAGTGTTCTGTTGGATAAAACATTCAACTTTCAAGAAAATGCGCCGTGGGTAGATATGTTAAAAGTTCGTGCATCTTGGGCAAATGTAGGTAACGATACGTCGGCGTATTCTCTAGATCAAGTGTATGGTACAACTTCATATCCGGGAGGTTACACGTTACCAGGAAATATTCCAGATCCGTTAATTCAACCAGAAAATGTAGAAAGCTGGGAGGCTGGAATTGAAGCCAAGCTGTTTAAAAACAGACTATCTTTTGATGTTACGGCTTATCATTCTTCAACCACAAACCAAATAGTTTCTGTTGATGTGGATCAGATTACCGGTGCAACGGGGATGACCATTAATGCCGGTGAAATTTCCAATAAAGGATTAGAAGTTTCTGCGAATTTTGTGCCTGTAAGAACCAAAGATTTTAAATGGGATTTTGATGTCACATGGTCTAAAAACATTAATAAGTTAGTGAGCTTACAGGATGGTTGGGACCCTACGGTACCACTACAAACCGATATGGGAACTACTATTGGAAGCAGAACTTATGTGTATTCTTATGTAGGTGAAGAGATGCACGTTATTTACGGTCGTGGGTTTCAAAGAGCACCGGAAGGCGCTACTTACATTGATGAAAATGGTGAAGAGCAAGATGCTTCGGGCATGCACATTGTAAATTCTGAAGGCTATCCGGTATTGGATAATTCACCAGAAACAAGAATTGGTAACGTAAACCCAGATTGGCGAGCAGGAATGGTGCAACGTTTTAAGTATAAAAACTTAATGCTTTCGGCAACTTTTGCAGGACAATTGGGCGGAAATGCATTTTCGGTAACCAACTTTGCTTTGTCTTACCAAGGTAAACTTAATAACTCAGTTGAAGGGCGCTACGATGGCATAGTGCACCCTGGTGTTAATGCCGTTGAAAACACAGATGGTTCTATCACTTACACCAAAAACAACACGGTAACCAACAGTATTCAAACCTATTACAACACCTACGTTTGGAACCGTAACAATACCGAAATGAACACCTTCGATACTTCTTATTTAAAACTAAGAGAATTACGTTTAGATTATCAATTACCGGCAAAATTAATAAGCAAAATCGGGGCATTTAAAGATGTAAGTTTTGGGGCCTACGCTACCAATGTATTCAGTATTACAGATTTTCCGCAGTACGATCCGGATACGGGTATGCTAAACGGCTCTAACATTTACAAAGGTATCGAGTCGATGACTTTCCCAATGACAAGAACTTACGGATTAAACGTTAAACTTTCATTCTAAAAACACTGTTATGACTTATTTAAGAAAACTATTAACCATCGGGTTAGTAAGCTTATTGTTTGCTTGTACTTCCGATTTTGAAGATATAAATACAAACCCAAACCGAACCAATGTTGGCGATATTAAGGCCAGCGGTTTGTTCGAACCATTGTTGTACAACGGTATTAACGCTTGGCAAAACTATACTTGGTTTTGGAACAACGAATTAATTCAGTTTACGGCATTTACGGGTGGTGGCACACGCCAAGAACATCGCTATTTTATTGGCGATCAAAACTGGCAAAGCGTATGGAATACTTATGCTCGCTACACAAACAATGCGCTGCACATGTACGATTTAAGTGTAGCACAAAACGACCAATCATTGCAAGCGGTAGCCTTAACTTTAAAGGTGCTTTACATGTCTAACTTGACCGATATGTTTGGTGATGTACCATATTCTGAGGCCTTTCAAGCACGCGAAGGTGGTACAACAGAGCCAAAGTTCGATTCTCAAAAGGAAGTTTACGAGCAAATGTTTGCCGATTTAGAAACGGCAAACAGTCTATATGCGGAAAACCCCGTGTTCATAAAACCCGCTTTAGATGGTATGTATGGCGGTAATATCCAACAGTGGAGAAAATTTAATAATGCTTTGTACCTACGTTTGTTGTGCCGTGTTAGTGGTCGTGACGAAATGAATACAGCAGCTAAAATGACAATGATGTTAAACAACCCAAGTAAATATCCATTATTCGAATCGAATGAAGATAATGCTACGGTTCAATTCTCTGGTTCCGATCCTTACCGCAGTCAGTTTGCAAATACCAACGAAAACGGATTTACAAGTTCTGGTAGAAAATTGACCGAGCAGCTAATTAAAATGACGGTTATTGCCGATGATTTTGGAAATCAAACCTATGAAGATCCCCGTTTGGCTATCTACGGAAAGAAAAACCCAAACTATTTGGTAAATGGTGTAAATGCTTGGAAAGGAACCATTGCAGGTTGCACCGAAACTGAGCAAAGCGCTGCAGATGCTGGAACATCGTGGTTAAACGCTGCTGTTTTTTGTAGAGCCGAAATGCCAGCAAGTTATATGGATTATGCCGAGGTTCAATTCATTTTAGCCGAAGCTGCTTTAAAAGGTAGTATTGCTGGTGGCGAATTGGCAGCAAAACAATACTACGAAAATGCTGTAACCGCTTCCATTGAAAAATGGGCAGAATTGGGGCAGTATAGTGAAACGCCAGTGGAAATTTCAGCAGAAAATATTGAAGCATTTTTAGCTTCAGATTTGGCATCTTGGGATAACGCTGCAAATAAGGCAGAACTTATTGCAAATCAAAAATTCTTAAGTCTATTCTGGATTGGTATGGAAGCTTATCACGAATACCGACGTACGGGATATCCAGAGTTAACCATTGGTCGTGGTACGGTGTTCAACGATTATGTATTGCCAACGCGTTTTGCTTACCCCAATACAACAATGGCAACAAACAACGCCAATGCACAAGAGGCATTGGTACGAATGGGTGGTGAAAACAATATGAAAACTCCTGTTTGGTGGAGTAAACAAGCTATTGAAAGCGGAAACTAAAAAACAATAAAAAAAACATTGAAAATAATGAATACACTAAATAAAATTCATACAAACAAAATATCGAGGTTGTTTGCATTAATAGCGCTGTTATTGGTGTCAGTTTCATGTAATGATGACGAGGAAACCATGGGTGATCCATATTTCACAATTGAAGAAAACCCAACCGGATTGTCGGTAGATATCAACGGAATTACCCAAAGCTATGTGGTACGTTCCAATCAGTCATGGGAAGTCGTAGCACAAAGCGAAGGTGAGTGGGTAAAAGCGTTTCCGAATAAAGGTGACGACGATGGCATCTTTAAATTTATTGTTGAAGAAAACAATACGTTTGATGCTCGAGTTATGAACTTTGCATTCTTGGTAAATGGCAAAGAACAGCCCGCTTTGTTTCGAGTAGAGCAAGAGGCCAACGTACCATTTATTACGGTGCAAAACGCCGAAGAAGGTGTTAGTGTTGCTTCTGCTGGTGGCAACTTTCAAATTAATTTAAGCACCAACGTTGAGTGGACTTTCCAAATCACCAATGGCGATTGGATTCAAGACATTGAAACCACCGAAACATCAATAAAACTTTCCGCAGAAAAAAATAAAGGCACAGAGCGTTCGGCGACTTTAACCGTGAGTTCTGCAAATCATCCGGCTTTAAGCAAAAGTGTTACCATTACACAATTGGATGGAAGTATTGTTTTGGAAGAACATTTCGATTGGTTAACCTACGGAAGCACGATTTTTTACACCACATCTGGCGAAAAGCGTATGGATTCTTGGACGCAAGACGAAATGGATAGAGGCTGGACAAGCACACCAAATACAAGTTCAAACAATCAGCAAGTGGTGTATGCCAGAACAGGCTTTGTAAAACTAGGAAAAACGGGTTACGGTGGAGATTTGGTTTCTCCAAAATTTTTAATTCTAGACGAAGAAACCAATGTTAAGGTTACGTTTAAGGCGGTGCCTTACCAAACCAAAGGCGGTACACAAGACGATAATACTTTAAATGTTGGGGTTATTGGCCCTGGAACGACAAGTGTAGACGCGTTTACCATTAGCAATTGGCCAGATTACGATGCCGATCCTGATTGTACAGCCATTTGGGAAGATGCTTCGGCAACTTACACCTTTACAATTACTGGTGCTACTGCCGAAACCCAATTACAATTACTTGGAGGTGATTTTGAACTTAAAGGTGTGGGTAAAGGTAAAAACCGCATTTTCTTAGATGATATTAAAGTTGAAATTATACCTTAAAAGACAGTTGATATGTTAAAAAAAAATAATTTTAGCCCATCAATATATGTTACTGCAAATGTTAGAATCTATTCTTTTTTGTTAATAGTTTGTGTTTTTTTATCAAACTGCACCAGTGATTCTACAATTGAAGACGATAAAAATATTTTAGAACAAAAACCTATTGGTTATTCTGCCGTTGCTACGGGTATTAGTGTTAACTATAGTGATGTAAGTAGTTATGTAAATAGTGGTTTTACTTTTCTTAATCCTACACAAATAAATAAAAATAGAGAGGCCATAGGAGGAAGTTCGTATACTGAAGTTTATGGTTTTAACGTGCCGGAAGAAAATAGGGCAAGGGGCATACGATGGAACAGTGGTGATGAAACCACAAACGAATGGAGACCACAAGGAATAACGGGTTTTAAAAAAAATGGAGTTAGATATCTTTTAATTACTTGGTATGGGCGAGAAGGTTCAGACCATAAAGGTTCGCGTATAACTTTGCTTGATATCAGTCCGAGTTCAAGTACATATCTTAAATACAGGCATATACTTTTAGTGCATTCTTCAGTTCCTTCTACTGTTAGTGGTTACACGCAATACAATACTTACGCACCTTTAGATATTCATGCAGGAGGTGTAGCTTATTATAATGATAAAGTATATATAGCAAGCACAAATTTGGGTATGAGGGTATTTGATTTAAACAAGATTATAGAAGTGTCAACTGGAGCAGGCGCAAGTACAAAATGTGGTAAGGATTCTAGCGGAAACTTATATGCCTTTAACTACAGGTATATTTTGCCTCAAATAGAATATTATGATATTAATGGGGGTGCTAATCCGTTTTCAACAGTTCAAATTAATGATGAAGGCACTGAACTTTGGACGGCTCAATATTCTTCTGGTAGCTCGAGCGCTAGTGTCGTTCCAAAGGTTTATGGTTTTCCAATAGATTCTGGCGGAACAGTTCTTAATTCTGGTATTGAGGAAATAATTCCTAAAAATTCGCTTTTCGATGACGATCATGCACATGGTATGCAGGGTGTTTTTAGAAAAGGAAATAGAATATGGTTGTCTTGTTCAGGAGCTCCATCAGAGTCATATGGGTCAAAAGCAAGATTGGCACGATATACAGACGGTGCTTCAAATACAGTACGTTATCGTTGGCCATATGGATCGGAATCTTTGTATTATGAAGCAGAATATGATTATCTATGGAGTTTAACAGAATGGGAACCTAATGCAGGAGCAGCCAATGGCAGTCAAATTAACCGATGCATTTTTGCAGTTCATTTTTACAAATATGAATAGGTTTAAAAAAAATAAATAATGAATAATCAGTCACGAAGAAAATTTATTAAGCTAAGTGGTTTAACAACACTTGCAAGTGTTAGTGGTTTAGGCTTTACCTTGCTTAATTGTGAAAGTAATGATGAGGTTGAAATTGATGAAAATAACGACTTAAATATTTCTGGTGTTTCAATTCCTTCGTCGTTAGATGTTAGCAGAGATGGACAAACCACATTAACAGGAAAAGGATTTAAAGTTGGAGATACCATTGAGTTTGTATCTTCAACTACTTCACAGAGCTTTTCAGGAACAGTTGTTGAAGTTTCAGATAGCACATTCACCTTTGCGATTCCGTCTAATTTTGAATCAGGAAATTACGCTGTAAGTGTTTTGCGTAATACCAATAAACTATTGTTGGGTAATATTTTGTGTAATGTAATTGCGAATACCAATATTCCTGATGTTGCAGGCAAAAACATAAAAGGTGTGGTGTATTGCAATGGCGAAGGTATAGCTAATGTAACGGTTTCCGATGGTTACGAAGTAACTGTTACCGATGCAGAAGGGCGATATTATTTAGCGTCACTTAAAAAAACCGGATTTGTTTTTATTTCCGTTCCAGGAAATTACGAAGTTACCAATGTTGGTAGCGCACCTCAGTTTTTTAAGCGCGTTAGCAACAGCACCGAAACGGTTGAACAAAAAGACTTCTCGCTCATTCAAGTGAATAACGATAATCATGTGGTGTTGTCTTTGGCCGATTGGCATTTGGCAAATAGAAATAACGATTTAGAGCAATTTACATCTAAAGTGTTGCCGGACATTAACAATACCATAGATAAATATTCCGCAAACGGAACAAAAGTTTATGCGTTAACCTTGGGCGATTTAACTTGGGATGCGTATTGGTACAACAATAATTTCGGACTTAACGATTACGTGCCTTACATGAATAAAATAAATGCTCCGGTATTCAACTTAATCGGGAATCACGATAACGATCCTTATTATGCTAACGACTGGGAAGCCGAAAATAAATACCGCGATATTATTGGGCCAACGTACTATTCCTTCAACTTAGGAAAAGTGCATTATGTGGTATTGGATAGCGTGGAGTATATCAATTCTGGAGGTTCCCAAGGAACCGTAGGCAGCAGAAATTACAACGAGCGTTTAACCAACGATCAAATAGAATGGTTAAAAAAGGATTTGGCAACCATTACAGATAAAAGTACGCCAATTGTACTGGCAATGCATACACCATTGCACAAACATCCGTCCTTAGATGCTAACGGAAGTCAGGTGAATACAACCGATTTGTTAAACGCAAGCACCTTAAAAAATGCATTGAGCGAATTTGCAACCGTTCATGTTTTATCTGGGCATACACATGTTAATTTTTCGGTTGAAGAGCATAACATTATGGAGCATAACACAGCTGCATTGTGTGCAACGTGGTGGTGGACCGGTAGAAACGGTTATGCCGGTAATCATATTTGTAAAGATGGAAGCCCAGGCGGATATGGTATTTGGGAGATGAATAACCGCGATATAAAATGGCGTTTTAAAGGGATTGGTTATGATGAAGATTACCAGTTTAGAACTTACGATCTAAATAGTATTCATATTACAGCGGCCAATTACGCCCCAAATTCAAATGATACCGATTTAGCCGATTATGCCGATGTCTACGCCAGTCCAAGTGCAAACAACGATGTTTTAATAAACGTTTGGGGTTACGATTCGCAATGGCAAATTGAAGTTTTAGAAGGCAATACGCCCTTAGAAATTTCACGAGTAAGTGCTAAAGATCCGTTACATATTATTTCTTATGATGCTTTGCGTTTAAATGCAGGAGCAACCCCGACCAGTGCGTTTGTAACGAATAAAACGGCTCACTTTTTTAAAGTAACGGCAGCTACGCCAGATGCCACTTTAAGTATAAAAGTAACTGATAGATTTGGCAATGTTTACACCGAAAATATGGTGCGCCCCAAAGCGCTAACCTTAGATATGAAATAAAAAATATTAATAAAAATGAAATCATTATACATAAAACAATCGTTAACGCTAGTACTTTTTGCAACTATAAGTTTTCAAGCTTTAGCACAAGAAAAAGTAGCTGGTTATGTGTTTAGCGATGCCAATAAAAATGGCAAAAAAGAGTCGAGAGAAAAAGGAATTGCTAATGTTGCCGTAACAAACGGCGTTGATGTTGTGCTTACCGATAAAAAAGGAAAGTACGAATTGCCTTTGGGAGACGATAACATCATTTCTGTGATAAAACCAAGTGACTATGCCGTTGCATCAAACACCGATAATTTACCACAGTTTTTTTATAATCATAAACCAAAAGGATCGCCAAAATTAAAATTCAAAGGTGTTGAAGCAACGGGCAAATTACCGCGACTGCTTAATTTTCCTTTAATGCCTTCCGAAGAAAAAGACGTTTTTACCGCCTTGATTTTTGGCGATCCACAACCATATACACAAGAAGAGGTTGACTATTTCGCAAAAGGCGTTGTAGAAGAAGTGGCCAATATTGAAAATGTGCCGTTCGGTTTAAGTCTTGGCGATTTGGTTGGAAATGATTTGGACTTGTTCAATCCGTACATTCAAGCGACAAAAAAAGCAGGAATACCTTGGTATAACGTGTTGGGCAACCACGATATTAATTTTGATGCCAAAACCGATGAGCTTTCCGATGAAACTTATGAAGCGCATTTTGGGCCTGCAAATTATGCTTTCAATTACGGTAAAGTACACTTTATTGTTTTGGATGATGTGCTGTATCCCGATCCGCGAAACGAAACAAAATACTGGGGTGGTTTTAGGGAAGACCAGCTTCAGTTTATTGAAAACGATTTAAAACACGTTGCCAAAGATTATTTAATTGTGTTGGCCATGCATATTCCATTGAGCGAACCCGTAAACGAAGATACGTTTAGAGATGAAGACCGTAAACGATTGTTCGACTTACTGAAACCGTTCCAAAATACGTTGTCGTTATCGGCGCACACACATATACAACGTCAAGATTTCTTTACAAAAAGCGACGGTTGGCACCAAGAAAAACCCCACCATCATTACAATGTAGGCACAACAAGTGGCGATTGGTATTCGGGCAGATTGGATGAAAATAAAATTCCTGTTTCAACCATGCGCGACGGCACGCCAAAAGGTTATGCGTTTATAAACTTTAACGGTAATTCGTATAGTATAGATTATAAAGTGGCGGGGAAACCAAAGACCTATCAAATGGAAATTTTCGCTCCCAAAGTAGTCGCAAAAGCCAAACGAACCAAGTCGGGTATTTATGTGAATTTTTTCATGGGAAGCCAAAACGATGAGGTGCTATACCGTATTGATAATGGCGATTGGAAAACCATGGAATACGTTAATGAAGTTGATCCATCGTATGTTTCCCAAATAATTAATTGGGATGAATCTGAAACTTTAATACCAGGCAAGCGTGGTTCAAACCCAATTGATAGTACACATTTATGGCGAGGGAAGGTGCTTTCAAATCTCGAAGCGGGTGTGCATACCATAGAAGTAAAAGCAAAAGATATGTTTGGCAAAGAACATTTTGCCAGTAAAAAGTATCGGGTTGAAGAACCTAAATTTTAAAATAATAATTTAAATAAAATGAAGTATTTAAAGTTCTTGCTACTGTTTGTAGTGATTTTAGGATGCAAAGAACAGGCTAAAACCTCAATCCAAAAAGAAGAAAAGGCTGAAGCGAAACGAGTTCAGGTACAGGGTCACAGGGGTGAACGTGGGCACAGCCCCGAAAATACCATTGTTGGCTTTAAAAATGCCATCTTAAAAGGCGTGGATGTTATTGAATTGGATGTAGTGGTTTCAAAAGATAATCAAGTGGTTGTTTCCCACGAGCCTTACATGTCATCACTATATGTGTTGGCCCCAACGGGCGACAGTATTTCTAAGGCCGAAGAAAAGCAGTTTAATCTGTATAAAATGACGTATGATAGTATTAAAACCTTTGAAGTTGGACTAAAAGGCAATGTTAAATTTCCTCAGCAAAAGCGAATTTCAGCATACAAACCTTTGTTGTCTGAAGTTATTGACAGCGTAGAAACCTTTTTGAAAAAACGACAATTACCAGCTGTTGGGTACAATATCGAAATTAAATCGGTGCCATCGCAATATGGAGAATATCAGCCGCAACCCGATAAAATGGTCGAGCTTGTTATGCAGGTTTTAAATAGCAAAGCCATAGCAGGACAATGGAATATTCAATCTTTCGACCCAGCAATTCTCAACGAAATGCATAAATCTTATCCAGAGGTTGAATTGGCCTATTTGGTAAGTAAAGGAGGTGTTGAAGATAATTTGAAACTATTGAATTTTACACCCCCAATTTATAGTCCTAACTATAAATTAGTAAAAAACAAAGCATTTATAGATTCTGTAAAAGCAAAACAAATGAAATTGATACCATGGACCGTAAATGATTCTTTAGCGATAAAGGAGCAAATTGATTTGGGTGTAGATGGCATCATAACAGATTATCCTGAAAAAGTAATATTGCAAAACAAAAGAATAAAGAGTTGATTGAAGATTGAGTTTTTTTAGTTAGTTTTTGTTTGAAGGGCACAGTTTTTTAACTGTGCTTTTTTGTGCTCTAAAATGAAATTAAAAATCTAGAATTTTAACCTTGAATTTTTTAGAAAGTAGCGATTGCATGATTTGTGGATTGCCGTTAGTGAAGAACTGTAAATTAGGCTGGGTTGTTGAAAGGTTCAATAATTCGAGTTTTTCCAAAACGGCTTTGGTCTGTTTGGCTACGGCTTGCCCAGAATCGATTATTTTTACATGCTTAGGCAACAAATCGATAAGAATGGGGATTAAATAGGGGTAGTGCGTACAGCCCAATACCAAGTAATCGATGTTAGCATCAATCATTGGTTGTAAATAGAGTTTTAAAAGCGTTTTCATTTCCTCTGAATGCAATTGTCCGCTTTCAATCAACTCCACAATACCATCGCCAATTTGTTCCAAAACGGTAACGTTTTTGGCAAATAATAATGAGGTCTTATGGAAGAGTTCGCTGCTCAGGGTGCCTTCGGTAGCTAAGATGCCTACGGCATGGGTTTGTGTTTGCAGGGCGGCCGGTTTAATAGCTGGCTCGATACCAATAAACGGAACATTATAGTTTTTCCGCAAATAATCAATAGCATTGGTCGTGGCGGTATTGCAGGCCACTACAATTATTTTACAACCTTGATTGATTAAATATTCGGTGTTTTTTATACTGAGTTCCGTGATGGCCTTTTTGCCTTTGGGGCCGTAGGGAGCATTTTTGCTATCGGCTAAATAAATAGAATTTTCATATGGCATTAGCGCATGTATTTCTTTCCAGATGGAAGTGCCGCCAACACCGGAATCAAAAATACCAATAGGTTGTTCGCTCATAGTTACACAAAAATAAAAAAGCTGCCTTTTAAAAAGACAGCTTTTGAAATTTTTATTTCGACTGTTTTTAGATGCCCATTTTCTTTTTAACATCGGCAAGAATGTCTTTACCATCGGCAACAATTAAAGTCGCTCTATCCAAAACATATTCGTAACCTTGTTCTTTGGCCACTTCGTTAATAGCGTTCATGGCTTTTTCTTGGATAGGCTTAAACAATTCAGCTTCTTTTTGAGCTAAATCCTTTTGTGCATCAGCTCTAAATTGTTGGATGCGCTGTTGCTTTTCTTGAAGCTCTAATCCTCTTTTTTGGTTTTCTTCGTCGGTTTTGGTTCCTGCTTCAGATTCGTATTGCTTCACGGTGTTTTGGTACTCTGTGATAGACGCTTGAATATCGGTTTGGTAGGTTTTGCCTAAGGCCTCAATTTCGGCTTGTGCTGCCTTGGCTTCTGGCATGGCAGCAATCAATTCTTGCGTGTTTATATGGGCAACCTTTTGCGCTTGTGCAAAACTTACAGTTACGAGACATAATGCGGTTGCTAATAATAGAGTTCTAAATTGTTTCATTTTTAATTAATGTTAAGTGTGTTATAAATTTATTTTTGTTTAATTTTTTCTAGCATTTATAATGCTATCTCTTCGTCTTTGGCGTTCTTCTAATATTTTTTGTTTTCTTTCTTCAAGTTCTTTTTGGCGCGCAGCTCTTTCTGCTAGTTTGCGTTGTCTGTTTTTTTCAATCAGTTCGGCTTGTGTTTTTGGTGCCTCTTCTGTTTTTTCTGAAGCGGTTTCTGTTGACTTTGCACTGCTCTCTACTTCTTCAGATGGTTCATCAGTTTCGGTATTTGTGCCGTTTCTGGCATCTAATTTGGCTTGCTTAGCTTTTTCCCTTTCTTCCAATATTTTTTGGCGTTTTTCTTCAGCTTCTTTTTTCTTGGCTTCGCGTGCCGCAAGAATTTCCTGTCGGCGTTGTTCAACCGCATCGGCTCTGGCTTGCTTTTTTTCTTCCAGGGCTTTTTCGCGAGCGTCTAATTCTTCGTTTACTTCAGGAATCAATTCTTCTTGCTCGGCAGCTTTTCGCTCAGCCCGGTTTTGGGCTTGCGTACGTTTGGCGGTACGGGTAATGCTTCGTAATACCTGCTCGCTCAAATCGTACTGTTTTGCCGAAAATAGCATGGTGGCATCAGAAGATTTATCGAAAATAAAATCATACTTTCTGCCTTCTGCCAAATCTTGAACGGCTGCGAATATTTGATCTTGCACCGGCTGCATCAATTGTTTTTTCTGAATGAACAAATCGCCGTTGGGTCCAAATCGTTTTTGTTGATAATCCAATATTTCGGCTTCTTCAAAATCGATATCTTCTTGGCGTTCTTCAATCAGTTCGGTGGTCAATAAGGCTTTTTCGTTATTTAAAGCATCGCGTTTTTGTTCTACCGCAGCCAGTTTTTGTTGGATTTCGTTTTTCCACTTTTGGGCTTTGGCATTTAATTGTTGTGTGGCCTCTTGATATTCCGGAACATTCTCTAAAATGTATTCAGTATCTATGTAAGCAATCCTTACCCCGCGCTGCGCGTTGAGGGAAGAGAGGCTAAGCATAGCGACTAATGTCAGTAAAAAAAGAACGTTGTTTTGCATCGGTTTAATTTTTTTAATTATGGATTGCAAATTCTAAATCAGGCAGATGGTTTGGCTGCCTTGTTGAATTCGGTCTTCAAAATTAACGAATTTTAATCTTAAAAATTTTATTCTCGTGCAAATCATCATGGTGTAAATAGAAAATATCGTGCCAAAATAAATTAAGCGCTTAAAATTGTTGTCCAATAATAAAGTGGGTTTCCCAACCGTGCTTGGTAGATTCGCCAGGTAAAGGATCGAATCCGTGACCAAAATCGATACCCAATAAACCAAAGGCTGGCATGAAAATACGAATACCTAAACCTGCGGAACGATTTACGTTAAACGGACTAAAGTCCCTAAAATTGTTATACGAGCCACCAGCTTCCAAAAAAGCCAAAGCATAAATTTTAGCAGATGCTTTTAAAGTGATAGGGTAACGCAATTCCAATGAATATTTATTGTAAATAGTTCCACCGTCATTTGAAGCGCGGCCAGTATTTTCGTCAAGAGGTGTTAGCGATTGGTTGGGGTAACCACGCAGTTGTATGGCTTCACGGCCATCTAAACTGTAATTGCCCAATCCATCACCACCTACAAAGAATCTTTCAAAAGGAATCACGCCACGGTCTTGGTTGTATGCTCCTAAAAACCCGAATTCTACAAGGGGACGCAACACCAAGTTTTTGGTAATTTCGGTGTACCATTCACCTTTAAAGTTGATTTTATAAAACTCTAACCAATTAAAACGTTTTTGGTCTATTTCTGTAATTTTTTCGTTTGCAGCAATATATTCAGGAGATAAAGTACTTTCTGCATTAGCAGCCTGTTGCTGTGCGGCGTCGTATTCATCAGAAAGTTGTTCGTAATCCACGCCGTTAAAAAGGGAGTACGGCAATGAGAATTTACCGGTTACCGAAAACTTCGAGCCTCCTGTTGGGAAAATAGGATCGACATTGGTGTTGTTTCTGCTTAAACCTACGGTGTAGGATAAGTTATTGGAATGCCCATCGCCAAAGCTAAATAATCCCGTGTTGTAGTTGTTTAAATCATAACGTTGGTAACTGATGGCCTGTGAAAGCGTAAAGAAATCGTCGGGAACCGTTAATCGTTTGGCCAAACCAAAAGTGATTCCAGTGATGTTAAAACTTCTGCTTCTATCTGGTTGGAAATTTGCTCCATACGTAAATTGCTTGGTGTGCGATATTGATGTTGAAAACTGTACGGGACGCTTGCCCCCCATCCAAGGTTCTGAAAACGAAAAACTATAGGTTTGGAAAAAGCGGCTGGCCTGTAAACGGAGCGCTAATTTTTGTCCGTCGCCCATAGGGATAGGTTTATAGGCCTCCTTTTTAAAGATGTCTTTAATTGAAAAGTTGTTGAACGATAAGCCTAAAGTTCCAATAAAACCGCCACCACCGTAGCCACCCTGTAACTCGATTTGGCTAGAACCGGTTTCCTTTACCGAGTACTCCATATCGATGGTGCCTTCCATGGGGTTGGCATTTTTAAAGTCGGGCGAGATTTCCTGGGCATCAAAAAAGCCCAATTGCCCCAATTCCCTTACGGTACGCACTACATTGGCTTTGCTGTACAATTGACCAGGGCGCGTGCGTAATTCACGGTAAATAACGTGGTCGTTCGTTTTGTCGTTACCCACTACCGAAACGGTGTTGAAATAGGCTGGTTTCCCTTCGGAAATCCTAATTTCCATATCAATCACATTGTTTTCGGCACTCACCTCAACAGGGTTAATGCTGGAAAACAAATAACCGTTGTTTTGGTATTCGTTGGTAATATCGAAAGCATCAGGTTTAGAGTTGTCTGCAATACGTTTTTGAAGCAAAACGCCGTTGTAGGTGTCACCTTTTCTTATACGCAGTAATCTGCTTAAATATTCGTTGGAATATACAGTGTTTCCAATAAACTTTATATCGCCAAAGGAGTACTGCTCGCCTTCGGTAACATCAATGAAAAGCGATATGGTTTTATCGTTGTTAACAACTAAACTGTCGGATACAATTCGGGCATCGCGATAACCGTTTTCTTTGTAAGTGTCAACAATGTGGCCCAAATCGGCTTGGTAGGCCGAATCGATATATTTTGAACGCTTTAATATGCGCAGACGGTTGATTTTCTTAGTGCTTTTCATAGCTTTTCTAAGCCTTTTGTCACTTAAAACATCATTGCCAGAAAACACAATGTCTTTAATTTTTACCTTTTCACCCTTGTCGATATTAACCACCATATTCACTCTAGCGGTTTGAATGGAATCCTTTATATCGATAGTGTTGATGTGCACTTTGGTGTTGTAATAACCGTCTTTTTTATACTTTTTCACCAAATGGTTTTTGGTTGTGGTAATCAGGTTTTCGGTAACTTTAGTACCTTTTTTTAGTTTGTTGTCGTTAATAATACCTTCAACTTTTCCTTTTTTAACACCGTTTATTTTTATGTCGTTAAGTTGCGGTAAATCGGAAAGTTGAATTTGAAGAAAGGCTTTGTCGTCTTCAATTTTAGTCACGTAAACTTCAATATCGCTGAAGAGTTTGGAGTTCCAGAGTTTTTTAATGGCGTTGGCGATATCTTCACCGGGAATGGTAATTTCTTCACCTTTTCTAAGCCCGGAATAAGTGATAATGGTTTGGTCGCCAAACGAGGTGTTTCCCAAAACCGAAATATCTTCCAAAATGTATTTTTTGCCTTTTATGTAATTAACATCTTGTGCTTGAACGGCCATGCACCCTGCAAAAAAGGCTATAGTAAAAAAGTACTTTAAATATGTTGTTGCAGGTAACTTAACTAAGTTGTTCACTTGTTTTCCCAAATCTTCGTTCTCTTTTTTGATATTCAATAATAGCTTCGTACAAATGTTGTCTTTTAAAGTCTGGCCACAGTACACTTGCAAAAAATAATTCAGCATAAGCTATTTGCCATAGTAAAAAGTTGCTTATGCGCTGCTCTCCGCTAGTTCTAATAAGCAAATCTACATCTGGTAAATTATGCGTGTAAAGATGCTCATTTATAATTGATTCATCAATTTTATCGGGCGAAATTATATTATTTTTAACTTTAATGCTAATTTCTTTTACGGAGTTTATCAATTCTTCCCTCGATCCGTAGCTTAAAGCCAGCGTTAAAGTCATTCTGCTATTGTTTTCGGTACTTTTTATAACCTCAAAAAGCTCTTTGTGCACTTTTTTGGGTAATGTACTTAAAGCTCCAATGGCGTTTAACCTAATGTTGTTGTCCTGAAGGGTTTTGATTTCTTTTTTCAATGAAGACACCAAAAGCTTCATAAGGGTTTGCACTTCTAATTTGGGGCGTTTCCAGTTTTCGGTGGAGAAGGCATAAAGCGTTAAGTTTTCAATGCCCAATTCGGCACAGGCTTCAACGGTTTCCCTAACCGATTTGGTGCCGTTTTCGTGGCCAAAAGCACGAGCCATACCTTGTTGTTTGGCCCAACGCCCGTTGCCATCCATAATTACGGCGATATGTTTGGGTAATCTTTTTTCGTTTATGTTGCTTTTTAAATCCATTTTATTCTACACAATAGCAAGGGTTTTCACCAAAGGTGTAAGTTAAGGTAATTCCTGAGAACACATACCAATCGTTGTTGTTTATGTTTCCAAAACGGTATTGGTTTCTCCATTGGTCGTCTGGCATACTGCCGTCAATTTCATCTGAAAACGTATAACGCGCACCCACTTCAAGGCCCAGAATAAAATTGCCTAACACGTTGGTTTTAAACCCTAATGCCATAGGTATGCCGTAAGCCCAACTGGAGGTGTTTTCGGGGGATTGTACGCCATTTAGGTAATAAAAATTATCGTGTTTTGCTACGCTAATTCCAGAATAGAGGTAGGGTGTAGCTACTGTTTTGCCGGAGTGCAGATTGAAATCCATGAACGTAAATTCCATGCCTGCCGATATTTCCAATAAGTTGGAATCGAAATCATAATCCCGTTGGATTCTTCTTGGGTCGTCCGATTTGCTATCATAAGCTTTTAAATCGGAATAGGTTAACGATGCTCGCCAAGAGTGCCTTTTGCTTCGGTTCCATTTAAATAGCAGCCCTAGTGCAGGTGCGTTAGGTTTTATGTAGTCTGTGGCACCAACATCACCAATTAAATTGCTTCCGCCTGCAAAACCACCAATTTCAAAAATTTGGGAGTAGCTTAATTGAATGCTTAAAATGCTAATAATCAACAGGGTTAAATGCCTCATAAATGTTCGAAAGTTTGCAAATATAATAAATAAGATGTGTTCTGGGTAATATGAACAAAATTGTCTGGTTTTAAAACAGAAAATCTCTTAAATTATTGTTTTAATTGCGTTTGTCTTCGCCCCAAAGGAGTTTTTTTCGAAGGGTGTCCAGAAAGCTTTCGTCCAGGAGGTCAATCATTTTAATTTTAAAATCGGCCTTTTTGATTTTTATAAGCGTGCCATTGTCCAAAGTAGCAATTCTGGAATCTAAAGACACCAAATGCTGTTCTTCACGACCATCTACCCGAAGCTCAATTACAGTAGAATCAGGGATGATTAACGGACGCGCACTCAGGTTATGAGGAGCAATGGGCGTAAGGGCAAAACTGTTGGTGCTTGGTGTAATTACCGGGCCGCCACAACTCAGCGAATAGCCGGTAGAACCCGTGGGCGTTGATACGATTAATCCGTCACTCCAATACGAGGTGAGGTATTCGCCATCCAAATGCGTTTCCACGGTAATCATCGAGGTGGTGTTTTTTCTGCTTACGGCAATTTCGTTGAGTGCAAAATTGAGCGATTTGATATCTGGGTTTTCAGGCGATGTTTCCACCGAAAGCAAACTGCGTTCCGAAATGTTGTATTTGCCATCAATAATGCTTTGCATGGCACGCTCGATATCGTCCACCTGAATGGTGGCCAGGAAACCGAGCCTTCCGGTGTTGATGCCAATAATGGGTATGTTGATATCCTTTACAAAAGTAATGGCGCGTAAAATGGTACCATCGCCGCCCACACTTACCAGCAAATCGAAAGAGGTGTCGAGTGTGTCGAAGGTTTTAAACGAATTAAAATCTTTTATGTTCGGCGAATTATCGCTTATGATTTCGAAAAAATGACTTTCAATATAAGCGTCAATATCTTTTTTTAGTAAATATTGAAACAGGGTTTCGACGGAAGCTGATGTGGTTTTGTTGTAAAAACGTCCGAAAATGGCAACCTTCATCATATGTTTAAATATCTTTTTAAGTAATTAGAGCGTTCTTTCAAGGTTTCTAAATAGCCATCTTCTTCGTGGCCAGAAACAATGTTGTAGCTGTATCTTCTGAATGTTTGAATGATTTCGTTTAGGCCGGTATTGCCTATTTTTAAAGTGATTTGTATCAGGTCGCTGTTCATCTTAGAAACAAATGCGCCCAAAAGTTTACCGTCGTTCGATTCTACAATTTGGCTAATTTCGCTAAACGAATAATCATTAATACCTTTTTCAATCACCAAAATGCCTCCTGCTTCAGAGAAGAAAGGCGATTCACTGAACAGGCTGATAACGTCATTAAGTTCATAGTAACCCAAATAGCGGTTTTTAGCGTCCAGAACGGGCATGATGTTGTTGGAGTGTACGGCAAATTCTTCTAAAATATCCAACCAAACGGTATTGTCTCGAACATAAAAATCCTCAAGGGCGTACACATATTCTTTTAGCGGTTTTTCACCATCAAAGCAATGGGCGTCGGTTTCAGAAAAACAGCCGAGGTACGCGCCATTATCGTCCTTCACCGGAATGTGCGAAAACGTAAGCTGGTTAAAAAGGAGTTGCAGCTCACTAGCCTTACTGTTAATGTTTAAGGGTTTTACATCGTTAATTATGTATTCCGAAAGTCGCATAATCTTTGTTTAATGGTACTGCAAATTAATCAAAAAAATACTATGTAGGCGTGTTCTACTTTGTATTTTTGCTGAATAAAACCGATTTATGACCAAGTTAAGCGTTAATATTAATAAGATTGCCACGTTGCGGAATTCAAGGGGTGGCAATGTGCCCAATGTGGTGCAATTTGCCAAAGATGTACAGCGTTTTGGTGCCGAAGGAGTTACCATTCATCCAAGGCCAGACGAACGGCACATCCGCTACCAAGATGCGCGCGATTTAAAACCGGTAGTTTACACCGAATATAATATTGAGGGCAACCCTATAAAGTCGTTTATGGATTTGGTTTTGGAGGTGAAACCTACACAGGTGACTTTGGTGCCAGATGCCGAAGATGCCATTACCAGCAACGCCGGATGGGATACTTTAAAGCATAAAGATTTTTTGGTTGATGTGATTAAGGAATTTCAACAAAACGGCATTCGAACGTCCATTTTTGTCGATCCAGTTTTAAAGCAAATTGAAGGTGCCAAAGCAACCGGAACAGATAGAGTAGAGTTGTACACCGAAGGTTTTGCGCATCAATACGGTTTGGGGAATTTAGAAGGTGTTAAGCCCTATGCTGAAAGTGCTAAGCTGGCTAATGAACTCGGGTTGGGACTGAATGCAGGGCACGATTTGTCGTTAGATAACATTGAGTTTTTCAAAAAGAATATCCCCGGTTTGTTGGAGGTGTCTATTGGGCATGCTTTAGTGGCCGAAAGTTTGTACTTGGGCGTAGAAAATGTTATTCAGATGTATTTGCGTAAACTTCGTTAGTTGCAGATTGTTTGAAAATCGGAAATTATTAATCAAAAATCGTAAATCAAATTCATGGTATTACATTCAAACATCATAGGTGAAGGAAAACCATTTGTAATTCTGCATGGTTTTTTGGGCATGAGCGATAATTGGAAAACTTTGGGCGGACAGTTCAGTGAATTGGGTTTCGAGGTACATTTGGTGGATCAGCGTAACCATGGGCGGAGTTTCCACAGCGACCAATTTAGTTACGAGCTTTTAGCTGAAGATTTAAAGAATTACTGTGAGACCAATAAACTGGAAGATATTGTATTGCTCGGGCATTCCATGGGCGGAAAAACCGCGATGTTATTTTCTGCATTGTATCCTGAATTGGTGTCTAAATTATTGGTGGCCGATATCTCACCACGATTCTATCCCGTGCACCACGACACTATTTTAAACGGATTGAGCCAATTGGATTTTAGTGAAATAAAAAGTCGCGGCCAAGCTGATAAAGTGTTGAGTGAATATGTGTCCGATTTTGGTACACGTCAATTCCTTTTAAAAAATCTGTATTGGGTTGAAAAAGGTCAATTGGGACTGCGCATTAACTTAGAGGTTTTGAAAAACGAAGTGGCCGAAGTTGGAGAGTCACTTCCCGCACATGCTACTTTCGAAAAAGATACCTTATTCCTTCGAGGCGATCGTTCGGAATACATTGGTGTTGACGACGAGAATATCATAAAAAGCCATTTCCCAAATTCAGAAATTGTTACCATTGCCAACTCAGGGCATTGGCTGCATGCCGAAAACCCCAAAGACTTTTTTGAGGCTGTAGAGCGGTTTGTGAAATAATAAATTTCGTATATTTCCTTAAAAACAAAATATATGAATCTCATTTTAAGACTTCTATTAAACGCTGCAGCCGTATTTATTTTAGCTTATGCGCTATCGGGCGTAAATGTTGATAATTACTTAACGGCTATTGTGGTGGCGCTAGTTTTGGCGATACTCAATTTACTGGTAAAGCCTATTTTGGTTATATTCACCTTGCCGGCCACCATCTTAACTTTAGGCTTGTTCCTTTTGGTAATCAATGCCATAATTATTCTGCTGGCCGATCAATTAATAAGCGGTTTTTCGGTCAATAATTTTTGGTGGGCATTGTTTTTTAGTATTCTACTTTCCATTCTGCAATCCATTCTTCATTCTTTGTTTAAAGAAGATAAAAAATAGCCAAGAGCCTGTTTAAATTTTTATGATTAAGTTTTGTATTGTTCATTTTTGATGCAGAATGAGTTAAAATTGAAGATAATAGCTGGGCTGCTTGGTGAAGTTTTAACAAAATTATGCGCAAAAAGGGGCGTAGAAAATAATTGATAAAAACTTAAACAGGCTCTAAAAATCAAGGGTTTAAAAACTTTGTTGGGTGGTAAAAATATTGTACTTTTGCCACCCAATTTTAGTTACATAATTTTTAGGTTTCACAAAAACCTATTAGTGTTAATTGCCTAAAAGGCTTTATATCATTTGAAAATGAATATTACAAGAGAAAACGTTGATGCATTAAATGCTGTTGTGAAAGTAGATATCGCTAAAGAAGATTACAGCGATAAGGTAGAAAAAATCCTATCAGATTACCGTAAAACAGCAAACATTCCTGGGTTTAGAAAAGGGCACGTGCCAATGGGCATGGTAAAAAAACAATACGGTAAAGCCGTTTTGGTTGATGAGGTGAATAAATTGTTGCAAGATGCCTTGAACAAATATTTAACCGAGGAAAAATTGGATGTTTTAGGGCAACCGCTTCCAAAAACTCAAGAAGAAATTGATTGGGATGCAGAGAAATTTTCTTTTGAGTTTGAATTAGGATTGGCCCCGGAATTCGAAGTGGAATTAAAAGGTAAAGACGCTATCACGCAATACAATATTGTTGCTGATGATAAAATGATTGATGAGCAAGTAGAGCGTATCCAGAAACAATACGGTAAACTAGTTCCTCAAGACGCCGTTGAAAAAGAAAGTGAGATTACCGGAACCTTCAAAAACGAAGAAAAAGAAATTGAAAACACGGTGACTTTAACTTTAGATAAATTTAAAGGCAACGCTACCGAAAAACAATTCATCGGGGCTAAAGTTGGTGATGTTATCACTTTACAAACCAAAGGACTTTATGACGACGAGCACGAATTGATGCATGCCTTAAAATTAGGTCATGACGATGTGCACGGATTGGATATTGAAGTGACTTTTGAAATCACTGAAATCAACGAGCGTCAATTGGCCGATTTAGACCAAGAATTGTTCGATAAACTATTCGGGGAGGGAGAAGTAACTTCAGTAACCGAAATGAAAGCGAAAATAAAAGAAGATGCCGAGAAGCAATTCGTTCAGCAAGCCGATCAAAAATTATTGAACGACGTTACTGAATACTTGGTAGAAAACACCAAATTCGATTTGCCGGCCGAATTCTTAACCAAGTGGTTGCAAACTGCCGGAGAAAAGGAATTGGATTCCGATCAAGCTAGAGAAGAATACGAGAAGTCTGAAAAAAGCTTACGTTACCAATTGATTGAAGGCAAGTTGATTGAGGAGAACGACATCAAAGTAACCATGGACGATATTAAAAACCATGCCCGTGAAATGATTAAAGCCCAAATGGCGCAGTTCGGCCAAATGAATCCTTCTGATAAAGAATTGGATGATATTGCGGCCCGTGTATTGTCAAACCAAGATGAGGCACGTCGTATTTCAGAGCAATTGGTAAGCCAAAAATTATTAGAACTTTACAAAGAAAAAGCTAACCTTAAAATTAAGGAATTAAGCTATGAAAACTTTGTTAAAGAGGTTTACGGCGATAAATAGGTAAATAATAAATGCTTATATTTAGGCGCTTAAATCTATAGATTTAAGCGCCTTTTTGTTCAAAATAAATTACTAAAACTAAAAGTGATAAATCCATATTGGTGTCAATCAATGGATTATCAAAATAAAATTCAATTTTAACTATGGATTACGCAAAAGAGTTTGAAAAATTCGCGATAAAAGACCAAGGTATAAGCAGCACATATTACAATAAAATCATCAGTAGTATGTACCCCACCAACCTTACTCCAAACATTATAGAAGAACGCCAAATGAACATAGCGGTTTTTGATGTGTTTTCCCGATTGATGATGGATCGTATCATTTTCTTGGGAACAGGTATTAACGACCAAGTGGCCAACATCGTTCAGGCGCAATTGCTGTTTTTGGAAAGTACTGATGCTTCTAAAGATATTCAAATTTATATCAATTCACCGGGCGGTAGCGTGTATGCCGGTTTGGGTATTTACGATACCATGCAGTTCATCAAGCCCGATGTGGCTACCATTTGTACGGGTATGGCGGCCTCGATGGGAGCGGTGCTTTTATGTGCAGGTGAAAAAGGAAAACGTAGTGGTTTAACGCACTCTCGTGTAATGATTCACCAGCCTTTGGGCGGTGCACAAGGTCAGGCCAGCGATATCGAAATTACCGCTAGAGAGATTTTAACCTTAAAAGAAGAACTTTACAAAATAATAAGTAAACACTCGGGGCAAGATTACGACAAAGTTTACGAAGATAGTGATCGTGATTACTGGATGAAAGCAGATAAGGCTAAAGAATACGGTATGATTGATGAAATATTGGCTCGCAATTAATAAAAAAATTGTAATTTTAAGAGTTATTAGTGTGAGGATTGCGATTTTTTCCTCCCCAGAAAATAAATTAGATTAATGGCAAAAGAAGAATTAGAATGTTCGTTTTGTGGTCGTAAAAAACCCGAAACCAATTTATTGATAGCAGGATTGGATGCTCATATATGCGACAGATGTATTGAGCAGGCGCACGGTATTGTTATAGAGGAATCTAAACAGAACGATACGAGCGACCTTTCTGCAGAATTAAAGCTTCGCAAACCGCAACAAATCAAATCGTTTCTCGATGAATATATAATAGGGCAAGACACTACTAAAAAAGTAATGTCAGTAGCCGTTTATAACCATTACAAGCGTTTGTTGCAAACACCGTCTAAAGACGATATCGATATCCAAAAAAGTAACATCGTTATGGTGGGGCAAACCGGAACCGGTAAAACCCTAATGGCCAAAACCATAGCTAAAATGCTGAACGTGCCTTTAGCTATTGTTGATGCAACGGTACTAACGGAAGCTGGATATGTTGGCGAAGACGTAGAAAGTATTTTAACCCGTTTATTGCAGGCTGCCGATTACAATTTGGAAAAGGCTGAAAAAGGAATTGTTTTTATTGATGAAATTGATAAAATTGCCCGTAAAAGCGATAACCCATCCATCACCAGGGATGTGTCTGGTGAAGGTGTGCAACAGGCTTTATTGAAACTTCTGGAAGGTACTGTGGTTAATGTACCACCAAAAGGTGGGCGTAAGCATCCCGATCAAAAATTCATCGAAGTGAATACCGAAAACATTTTGTTCATTGCTGGCGGTGCTTTTGATGGTATTGAGCGTATCATTTCAAAACGATTGAATATGCAAGCCGTTGGTTACAGCGCATCAATGTCTGACGATATTGTGGATCAAGAAAACCTATTGCAGTATATTATTCCGAAGGATTTGAAGGACTTTGGGTTAATTCCTGAAATCATTGGGCGTTTACCAGTGTTAACGCACATGAACCCTTTAGATGCCGAAACTTTAAGAGCTATTTTAACAGAGCCTAAAAACGCTATTATTAAACAGTACAAAAAGCTGTTTGAAATGGACGACATTGATTTTTCTATCACCGATGGAGCCCTTGGTTTTATAGTTGACAAAGCGATTGAGTATAAATTGGGAGCAAGGGGATTACGATCGCTTTGCGAGGAAATTTTAACCGATGCGATGTTTGAAATGCCTAGTAGCAACGAGAAAAAATTGAATGTTACTAAAGCTTACGCTGAAGATAAATTGACAAAAACCACACTTAAGAAGCTAAAAGCGGTTTCTTAAACAAGTGACAAATAGATATAAAAAAACCACGCTAATTAGCGTGGTTTTTTATTTATGGAAAATTAATTAATAATGGATCTGCTATGTATAAATCTTAAGTTTTTCGATTAATCTGAATCAAATGTATCTTTAATTTAACAAGGCACAAAGCTTTTAAAATGGTTTTAGACTATAAGACGAAATACTCGTTTAAGGACTTATGCACGTGCACTTAATCGGTTATTACGAATTTTTGAGGAAAGCAGTTTGTCTGTTTATTCCAAAATCACAAATTCCACACGTCTGTTCGCTTGCAGGTCTTCTTCGCTACAATTATTTTTGCAATCTATCAATGGTTTGCTTTCACCAAATCCTTTTGATTGCAATCTGCTCTTGCTAATACCATTTTTAATTAAATATTTAACTGCCGATGCCGCACGTTTGTTCGATAAGTTCATGTTGTAAGCATCACGGCCTTTGTTATCCGTATGCGCATTTATAGCCAATTTCATGTCTGGGTGTTCCTTAAGGACTTTAATAATTTTGTTCAATGAAATAAACGATTCTTCCTTCACGTTCCATTTGTTGAAATCGAAGTAAATATTTTCCAAAACAATGCGCATTTCGTCATCAACTTTTGCGATAACGGGTTCGGTGGTGAGTAATTCAAGGTCTTTTCTGTAAGCGGTTTTATAACCTCGGTTGGTATAAAATTCCGACGCACTATCCTTAAATCCGTCTTTGTAGGTGTTCAGCGTATAAGATTCAAAAGGAGAAACGCTTAGCGAATAACTACCGTCTTCGCCCGTTAATGTTCGGCTTAATTCAGCTCCATCTTCATCCTTTAAAATGATTAAGGTATTGGGAAGTTTTATTTGTGTTTCTTGGTCAGCAACCCTGCCCGCTATTGTTTGGATAACTTCGTTGTTAACGGCGGTGTAAATATCGAAACTGCCTTTTCCGTTGGGCCGGTTTGAAGATACATATCCTTTGTTTTTGGCAGCCAAAAAATACGCTACTTCGTCATAAGCAGAGTTTATGGTGTTGCCCATGTTTCTTGGTGATTTGAAACCATGTTTTGAAATCTTGCTCGTAAATAAATCGAAACCCCCCATGTTTTGGTGTCCTTTTGAAGAAAAATAAAAGTATTTGTCGTCTAGTGATAGCGCTGGGTATTTATCGTCGTAGGCGGTGTTTATAGTGTTTCCTAAATTTTTAGGAACACTTATGCTGCCGTCTTCGGCAATATTACAAACATACAGATCGAATCCGCCATAAGAGTCTGGTAGGTTAGCAGAAAAGTAAAGTTGTGTGCCTGCGTGATTTACAAACGGGTTTTCAATGGAAACGCCATTCTCATTCATTGCAAGGAGTTCGTTGTTAATCCAGTTGCCATGGGAGTCTTCTTCAAGTACGGCTCGGTAGAGTTTAAATTCCAATGAGTTTTCTTTGCTGCTTCTCGTGTAATACACCGTTTTTTCGTCTGGTGAGAACGTTAATTGGTCTTCACTAGCATTGGTGTTCAATATTCTGCTGAAAAGATAAGGGGCGCTCAATGCACCGTTTCTGCTAATATCCAAACAATATAGCTCCTTGTAAGCCTCCTTGGTTTTAGGGTCTATTTTGGCCAAACCACCCAGTTTTTTGGAGGAAACCAAAATAAGCTTGTTTCTGAAAAAACCGGAACCAATTTCGGAAAACGCCGTGTTCACACCGGCGTCCAAGAGTTCAAAATCAAATCCGCTATCTTCAAAAGAAAGAACGTCGGTTGTGTTAAATAAATCTGGTCTATGAGGCGTGTTGTGGTTGAAGGCCACTACGTTTGATGGTCCTTGGCTAAACAGCATGAGGGATGCCAAGAAAACGAAAAGGGATAGTTTTATTTTCATTTTTGGGCGAGGGTTTGGATTAATTAGTAACTAAATATAATCCTGAACTCGGTGTAATGAAAAAAACTTAGGCTAAGCGCAATTAAACTCGTTAAGTGTTTGTTTTAAAGAAGTTTATAGGTTTTTTGAGTTTAACGATAATAGCTCTTCCATATAGTCTCTGGTGTTCGATAGCCTTGGTATTTTATGCTGTCCGCCTAATTTATTATTTTGCTTTAGCCAATCGTAAAATAAGTTCTTCCTGGCTAAATTTATTCGGGGTTTATTAAGCGTAATATTGTTGTAGCGCTTGGCTTCGTAATCGGAATTTAAGGCTTTCAGGGCATTATCGAAAAGTTCGTTAAAATAATCGATGTCAGCAGGAGGTGTTTTAAATTCGATAAGCCATTCGTGGGCACCTTTTTCTTTGCCGTCCATAAAAATGGGGGCGGCGGTAAAATCTACAATTTCAGCTTTCGTGCGTTTGCATACTTTTTTAAGGGCGCTTTCGGCATTTTCAATAATAAGCTCTTCGCCAAACACATTAATGTGGTGTTTGGTACGTCCCGAAATTTTTATTCGGTACGGACTTAATGAGGTGAATTTTATGGTGTCGCCAATTTTATAGCGCCAAAGCCCGGCATTGGTGGTGATGATTACCGCATAATTTTGCCCAAGTTTTACCTCGCTAAGCGGAATGGCTTTTTCGGCTTCGGTACCATAAAGCTGCATCGGGATGAACTCATAAAAAATACCATAATCCAGCATCAGCAAAAGCTCATTGGAATTGTTTTGATCCTGAATGGCGAAAAAGCCTTCCGAAGCATTATAGATTTCGTAATATTTGAAGTTTTTATTCGGCAATATTTTTTTGTATTGGTCTTTATACGGAATAAAACTCACTCCGCCGTGAAAGTACACTTCCAAATTGGGCCACACATCGAAAATACTGTTTTTGCCCGTGGTTTCCAAAACGTTGTTCAGGAGTACCAACATCCATGACGGTACGCCAGCTAAGCTGGTTACTTTTTCGTTTATGGTTTCGTCAACAATGGCCTGCATTTTATGTTCCCAGTCGCTCATCAGTGATACCTTGTTGCTGGGCGTGCTACTAAATTCTGCCCAAAACGGCATGTTGTCAATTAAAATGGCCGAAAGATCGCCAAACACAGTGCCATTTTCTTTGTAAAGTTCTTTGCTGCCACCCAATCTCAAGCTTTTTCCTGTAAACAGTTGTGAGTCTTCGTTGTTGTTAAGATACATGCAAAGTAAATCTTTGCTGGCTGCGTAGTGGCAGTCTTCCAACGATTCTTCGCTTACGGGGATAAATTTGCTTTTGGCTCGTGTAGTGCCGCTCGATTTGGCAAACCATTTTATGGGTGTGGGCCAAAAAATATTGTTTTCGCCCATTCGGCTACGTTCAATGTCCTCTTGCCAGCCGTCGTAGTTTTTAATCGGTACGCGCTCGGCAAAAGTGTCGTAACTTTTTATGGATGCAAAATCGTATTTCTTGCCAAATTCGGTGTTTTTGGCCGTGTTTAAAAGGCTTAATAGCAATTCGTTCTGTACTTCATTGGGGTATTTTAAAAACAGTTCAATTTGATGGAAACGTTTCTTCAAAAACCAAGAAGCAATGGAATTTACTATGGGTATTGGCATTTTTAAATTATCTTTAAGTTTTTTAAAAATAATACTTTTTTTTATGACCTACCAAGGCGTTCTAACAAAAATGGAAACGGAGTTTGCAAGCCCCATTCAATACTATTTGGTGTTTGAAAACGACTTTATAAATATGAACCAATTGCTAGATAAAACCATCGGCCTGCAATTTGTTAAATACCAGTGTTTAAACTGTAGTTTAAATAAACCTATTTATCGACAAGGCTTTTGTAAAAGTTGTTTTTACGATGTGCCTCAGGCAGCCGATTGGGTAATGCGCCCCGAATTGAGCACCGCCCATTTGGATAAAGAAGACCGCGATTTGGAATATGAAAAGAAAGTACAGCTACAACCGCATATTGTGTATTTGGCCAATTCCAGTAACGTGAAGGTAGGGGTGACTCGCAAAAGTCAAGTGCCCACACGATGGATAGACCAAGGGGCCCACGAAGCCATCGAAATTGTTGAAGTGCCCAACCGCTATTTGGCGGGAATTACCGAAGTCGCTCTAAAAGATCATGTAAGTGATAAAACCAACTGGCGCACCATGCTGAAAAACGAGATTAAAGATGAAAATTTGGTGGAGTGGCGTGAAAAACTAAAAAGCTTTGTGCCAAGCGAGGCTATGGATTATTTTATTGAAAGCAATAGCGAAACCAATTTGAATTTTCCAGTGTTGAAATACCCAGAAAAACCAAAAAGTTTAAACTTAAAAAAGGAAAAACAATATACCGGAAAATTAGTTGGGGTAAAGGGTCAATATCTCATTTTTGAAGATAATACTGTATTTAATGTACGCGCCAATGAAGGTTTGGTAGTGCAAATTGTAGTTGGGCCTTAGCGGAATAAATTTTGTGCAAGTTGCAGATTTTCAGTATCTTTTAAATAAAAATGAAAGTCCCTGCAATGTTTTACGTCGCGTTAACCACTTTTCTGTTGGTGCTTTTAGCAGTAATGGTAAGTTTGGACGTGCCTTTTGGGCTGGTGTTTTACACCAAATGCGTGGGGCAGTTCTTTCTATTAGTTATGGTATATAAAGTGCTGAAGGATAATTATACAACCAATAAAACCTTCGACCATTTTTATGAAGATTACCCCAAAGAGTAGAGCCTGCTTAAAAAGTCATCTTTCCGAAAAACTCGAAGAAGTCCTCTTAAATCAAGATTTTGATTCTCAGATAAGTTCGATGAAGATTCCGTAATAGCTATCGCTTTTTAGGCAGGCTCCCTTATATGGTTATATTTCCTCCTGATCTCTTAAATTTTGAATGTATGCCGCTTTTTGTATTTCACGACGTCTTTTAACAGATGGTTTAGTAAAGAACTGATTCTCCCTTAAATTTTGCATCACTTTAATATTACGGTGTTTACGTTTGTAGCGTTTTAAGGCACGCTCTATGTTTTCGCCATCTTTTACAATAATTTTTAACATATATAGAATTTAAATTTATTTGATGATTCGGGATTATCCCAAATACGTTTTTAATACTTTGCTTTTAGAGGTGTGTCGCAAACGGCGAATCCCCTTTTCTTTTATTTGTCTTACGCGCTCTCTAGTCAAGCCAAAAGCGTCACCAATTTCTTGTAGGCTCATAGGGTGCTTTTTGCTAATGCCGTAATAATGTCTAATCACCTCGGCTTCTTTGTCCGAGAGGGTATCTAACGCCCGATTCACTTCTACATTCAATGAATCTTGAATTAATTCAGAATCCGGGCTAGGCAACTCATCGGTTTTCACCACGTCGTATAAACTAAAATCTTCACCTTCCTTTAACGGGGCGTCCATTGAAACGTGGCGTCCAGAAATTTTTAAAGATTGCTTAACGTTACTTTCCGTAAGGTCTAAATTTTTGGCAATCTCGTGTGCGCTGGGTGCCCGTTCGTGGGTTTGCTCCAAATGCGAATAGGCTTTATTGATTTTGTTTATCGAGCCAATTTTGTTCAAAGGTAATCTAACTATTCGAGATTGTTCGGCTAAAGCTTGAAGAATTGCTTGTCTAATCCACCAAACGGCATACGAAATGAATTTAAAACCGCGGGTTTCGTCAAATCGTTTTGCCGCTTTTACTAGGCCAGCATTGCCTTCGTTGATTAAATCGGGCAATTTTAAACCTTGGTTTTGATATTGTTTAGAAACCGAAACCACAAAACGCAAATTGGCAGTCGTGAGTTTTTCTAAAGCTTTTTGGTCCCCCTGTTTAATGCGCTGCGCCAATTCTACCTCCTCTTCGGCGGTGATCATAGGTATTTTGCTAATATCCTGAAGGTACTTGTCTAAAGATTTCGACTCGCGATTGGTAACTTGTTTTGTGATTTTTAATTGCCTCATCTATGGAATGTAAGTTTTATATATTATACATAGTATAACATAAACGATTTAACCGAAAATCCTAATAAATTGACGAATTTCTTTTGAAAAAGCTTCGTTTTTGGTGAAAATTAACTATTTTTTAAGGTTTTTTGCTCGAAATTTCAAAAAAAACACCTTTGGTGGCTGTATTGGTTTTTAAGGCTATTTGCGTTAGGGATTGCAATGGAAATCCTTTTTGTGAAGCATGAGCAAAAAGATTGAAATGGAAAGCCCGACCCCGAACTTGTAGAGGGGGAACGCCCCAAAAACTATTCTTTAAACCAACTGGAATATTTTACGTAATTATTGGCAATGCGGTCTATTTCGCCTGAAATGAGTTCTTTGCTGATATCCTTTATTTTTTTTGCGGGTACTCCGGCGTAAATACTTCCCGTTTCAACAATGGTGTTTTGGGGTACTACCGCACCAGCAGCAATAATACTGTTGCTTTCTACCACGCAGCCATCCATAACAATACTGCCCATGCCCACCAAAACGTTGTCTTTCAGCGTGCACCCGTGTACTAAGGCATTGTGCCCAATAGATACGTTATTGCCAATGGAGGTGCCGAATTTTTGGTAAGTACAGTGTATTACGGCGCCATCTTGCACATTCACTTTATTGCCCATTTTAATAAAATTTACATCACCCCGAATAACGGCATTGAACCAAACGCTGCATTCGTTGCCCATTTTAACGTCTCCCACTATTGTAGCGTTTTCGGCAATGTAGCAGTCGGCTGGAATTTCTGGCGAAGAGCCGTTTACTGGTTTTATAATAGGCATAGCGAATTTTAGGTTTATTGTGGATAAATTACAAAGCGTAAATATAAAGTAAACCATTTACTTTTTATTATTTTGTCGGATAATGATAAAACCAACCACATATTATATAGCGCTGGGCAGTAATAAGGGCGATAAGTTTAAAAACCTACAACTAGCCATTGATGCCGTTTACGCGGAAATAGGCCATGTTGCCAAGATTTCTAGGGTTTACAAATCGCCAGCATTAGGGTTTGCAGGCGAAGATTTTTTTAATTGCTGTTTGGAAATGCACAGTAGGCTACAGCCCCAAGTCGTGCTTGATAAACTTTTGAAGATTGAAACCCAATTGGGAAGAACCCGAACGGATGGTGCTGGTTACGAAGCACGGACTATCGATTTGGATATTGTTTTTGCCGAAGCTAGTATTATCGATACCGAAACGCTGCAAGTTCCGCATCCTGAAATGCAAAAAAGGCGTTTTGTGCTGCAGCCCTTAAACGATGTGGCAAGCAAAGTGAAACATCCGGTTTTAAAGAAATCCGTTTCGGTTTTGTTGGAGGAATGTGAAGATGACTCTGACTTGGAGCCCATTAACCAGTGGTTAAAGAACCCCAGTAAAACTTTTAGCTTTTCAAACTACAATTACATTGCCATTGAAGGGAATATTGGTGCCGGAAAAACCAGTTTAGCCAATAAGATAGCCAACGATTTTAACGCGAAATTGATTTTAGAGCGTTTTGCCGATAATCCATTTTTGCCTAAATTTTACGAAGATGCCAACCGTTATGCCTTTGCCTTAGAGATGTCGTTTTTGGCCGACCGCTATCAGCAAATTAGTGACGATTTGGCGCAGCTCGATTTGTTTAAGGATTTTATTGTGAGCGATTACGATGTGTTTAAATCGCTTATTTTTTCGAAAATCACACTTCAAGAGGATGAGTTTAAGCTGTACCGAAAGTTGTTTAATTTGATGTACAAAGATTTGAAAACTCCCGATTTGTACGTGTACCTGTATCAAAACACCGAACGCTTGCAACAAAACATAAAAAAGCGCGGGCGCGATTACGAACAAAACATAGCCAACGATTATTTGGAAAAAATAAATACGGGCTATTTGGAGTTTTTAAAGTCGCAAACCGATTTCAACGTAAAAATTATCGATATTTCTGAAAGGGATTTTGTAGAAAATCGCGCCGATTATTTGTGGGTGTTGGGGAAGATTTGTGGAGGTAAATAATTAAATAGAAGAACCTATATTTTTTATAATGTCTATTTCTCTTTGGTTTTGATTTATTTTTTGAATGGTTTTGTTGAAAGTTTGTTCAAGCTTTACCGTGCCATCAGTCATAAAATCTATCATTTCATTCCAATCTTTTTTATTGAAAACAAAAACATAAGAATCAAACAAAACTGTAGGTAATTTTAATGTTTTTTTTAAGAGGATGTCTATTCCACAACACAATCCTCAAACAAAATGCCATCTGCTTTTCCAATGTCGCACCGCCTAAATCAAGAGCAAGCTTTTTAAAAGCAATGTTTTTTCCGCCTAAAACTTCAATAATGGAATCGGGCGTTTTAATGCTTGCATTTTTAACGGTAAGGTTTTCGGCATCGTGGATAATGGCCAAATTGCTTCATTGGGCGTTAGCGTTACTTTTGCTTCACGCAAAGACGCTAAGTCGCAAAGTTTTATATTGCATTTTAGAAAGGGAAGAGAAATAGTTTGTTTTTTAGGCTTTTTAACTTTGCGTTTCTGTGCCTTCGCGAGAGCTTGTGTTAATGTCCCGCGAAAAACTTAAAACATTTCGTATAGTTTAGTGACAATACGGCCTTTGTTGTTATCAAAAATGTATTCGCCGAAGTGTTGTTCGGCCTTGATTTTAAGATTGAAAGGCGCTTTTAAAATATCAACACCGCTATTTTGTTTTATTCTGATGCCTTGCCCGGAAATGATGTCTTTGTTCGGAATGAAGTCGCCCGTGGGAAGGTGTTCGGTCAGGATGATGTATTTGTAATTTGCCAATTTTTTGGTGATGGCCAAAACTTCTCCATTCGATAAATGCTGCAAAACCTGCCGAAGCATTATGAAATCGGCAGGAGGAAGGTCGCCTTTAGCAATGTCCAAACACAAAAACTCTAAATGGGATTCCGGAAACAACGTTTTGTTGCGCTCAATCAAGTTTTCAACAATATCGACACCGGTGTATTTTTTAGTGTGTTGGTAGAGGTGTTTTCCAATGTTGAAATCGCCACAACCCAAATCGCAAACCGTTAAGGGGTTGCTGAACGATTTTAAAAAAGCAGTTACAGTTTCGAGATACGGATTGATGATTTCCGGATCGTGGGAGCCTTCACCTGAATAAAAATCAAAATCGGTGCCGCCCCAAAGGTGCATATCGTAAATTTGTTCCATCACGGCTTTTGTGGGCCAGGGTGTTTTTTTACCCATCGTTTTTACTTAAGGTTATTTTATCACGTAACTTCATGAAAGGGGTTTCGAAGTATTTGTAAATTATTATTGATAAAAAAATAGTTGAAAACCAGAACAGACTGTACTTAGTGATTAGACTTAAATGGCTATTTAGATTTTGTAATGGTAACCAGTTGATTTTCATAATTATCCATTCTAAAACAATGGTGTAATTCACTAGGTACATGGAATAAGAAATCAAGCTTATATAGGTTAAAGATTTGTAAATCGTCCCTTTACCATTTTTTAATGTACTTAAAAAAGGTAAAAGAAAAAGAGTGGCAAGAGAAATTACAGAAAACGAAAAAACACAATCATAAAGTTCAAAAGATTTAAAACATAAAAAATTGAATTTGTCAAATATAAATAGGAATATGCCAGAAAAGAAGAAATAAGCCCTGTGTTTTGCCCAAAATGAATTGTATTTATAATGTGCATAAGCCCCCAATATACCGTACATTAAACTGTCAAGCCTTGTGAAAACTTGGGTTCTAAATGTTAAATTCCAAACGTCAATGTCGTTTGTTGAGAGAATGGAGTATCTGTAGTATCTAAAAAAAGTGATACTTAAAATAATGCCAATAGCCGTTATTAAAATCGAATTGTCAATTTTGGTTTTAAATATTTTTATGAAAGTAAAAATAATTATGGGCGTTAATAAATAAAACCATTCTTCGATGCTTAAGCTCCAAGCTTCCGGGAAAAAAGCTGGATGCTCGCTAAATAGGTTCTGAGAAAAAATAAAATACTTTAACTTATCTGTTATGGTAAAATTTTTGCCAAATAGGAAGTTTATGATGACAATGGTTGTTAAGATTAAAAAATAATTAGGTAACGTTCTAAACCATCGTCTAATCCAAAAATTAATTAAAAGTTTTAGGTTTACCGTATTGTTTTTTAACAGTTTGATAAGTATACCGCCAATTAAAAAACCACTTAAAACAAAGAAGATGCCTACCCCATCAAAAAGGAAAAGATTAATGTATTTGTAGGTTTCGGATTCAACAAGATTGCCAGCGTGTCCAGCGACAACGAATAAAATTGCAAAAGCTCTCAATATATCCAGACCAAAAATTCTATTTTGGTTTAAATCTATTCTAAAAATGTTTTTCAAAGAATATTGGTTTTTACTTAAGTATTAAGTTTTTTGCTGACAACTTACTAAACAAATCCCAAACCGCCACACCGCAACTTACTGAAATATTCAGTGAATGTTTGCTGCCAAATTGCGGAATTTCAATCACCGCATCACTGGCTGAAACTACATTTTGGGCCACGCCTTTTACTTCGTTTCCAAAAATCAGGGCGTATTTGGTGTTGGGTTTAACCTCAAAATCGTTGAGCATGGTAGCGTTTTCGGCCTGTTCGATGGAGCATATTTTCACACCTTCAGATTTTAATTTTTCAACTGCATCAAGAGTGTTTTTAGAATATTCCCAATCTACCGTTTCGGTGCTGCCCAATGCGGTTTTATGAATGTCTTTGTGCGGCGGCTGGGCGGTAATACCGCAGAGATAAATCTTTTCTATTAAAAAGGCGTCGCTGGTTCTAAATACTGAGCCAATATTGTTTAAACTTCTAATATTATCAAGGATTATAATGATAGGTGTTTTTTCCGCTTCTTTAAAGTCGTCGATACTCAGTCGGTACAGTTCGCTGTTTTTTAGTTTGCGCATAGTTTCATTGTTGACATCTTAATTGAATTGTAGATAACTTGATTGTTGCCAGTTTCAAAAAGCATGAAATTAGTAGTACATTGCATGCTACATTTTTTTCAAAAGTAACATTTAAAAACCATTTTACCGCTAGATTCCCATCTTCGTGGGAATGACAAAAGGATATGACAAAAAAAGCAAAAAAGGAAACCCCGTTGATGAAGCAGTACAACGCCATAAAGGCTAAGTACCCCGATGCCTTGTTATTGTTTCGGGTGGGCGATTTTTACGAAACCTTTGGAGAAGATGCCGTACGGGCGGCCGGTATTTTGGGTATTGTGCTAACCAATAGAAACAATGGTGGAGAAAAGACCGAATTGGCTGGATTTCCGCACCACTCGCTAAATACGTATTTGCCAAAATTGGTAAAAGCAGGAGAGCGCGTGGCCATTTGCGACCAGTTGGAAGACCCCAAACAAACCAAAACCATTGTGAAACGTGGCGTAACCGAATTGGTAACTCCCGGAGTAGCTTTGAATGATGAGGTGTTGGTGTCTAAATCGAACAACTTTTTATGTTCGGTGTATTTCGATAAAAAATATATCGGGATTTCGTTTTTGGATATTTCGACGGGTGAATTTTTAACCTCGCAGGGCAATGCTGAGTATATCGATAAATTGCTGCAAAACTTCAGCCCGAGTGAAGTATTGGTGTCTAAACAAAAACGCAGCTTGTTTAAAGACACTTTTGGTGACGATTTTCATACCTTTTATTTGGAAGACTGGGTATATCAAACCGATTATGCCTACGAAACACTTACAAAACATTTTAATACCAAAACGCTAAAAGGTTTCGGCATTGAAGATTTGTACGAAGGTATTATTGCATCGGGTTCCATTTTGCATTATTTGGGTGAAACACAGCACCACAAATTGGAGCACATTACTTCGATTGCTCGAATTGCAGAAGATGATTACGTATGGATGGACAAATTTACTATTCGCAATTTAGAACTTTATAATTCCACCAACAATAATGCGGTAACCTTGCTCAATGTGATCGATAAAACCATTTCACCTATGGGTGGAAGGTTGTTGAAACGTTGGTTGGCCCTGCCCTTAAAAAGTTTAGAAAAAATAAAACAACGCCACCAAGTGGTTGGGTTTTTGTCTTCGGAAAATTCGGTACTTCAGAAAATACAAAGCCACATTAAACACATTGGTGATTTGGAACGTTTGATTTCCAAAACGGCTACCGGAAAGGTGAATCCGCGTGAGGTCATTCAGCTTAAAAATTCATTGGAAGCGATTGTTCCGATAAAATCATTGGCATCAAATTGCGATAACGAATCGCTGAAAATTATTGGCGAAACCCTGCAAAGTTGCGATGTGCTTCGTGAAAAAATCAAGCAAACGCTAAACGAGGAAGCGCCCGTAAATGTATTGAAAGGAAATACCATTGCAGAAGGCTTTTCATCAGAACTGGATGAGCTAAGAAATCTTTCAAAATCCGGTAAGGATTATTTGGACAATATGCTGGAGCGCGAAAGTGAACGCACCGGAATCACTTCGCTTAAAATTGCTTCCAATAATGTGTTTGGCTATTATATTGAAGTGCGGAACACGCACAAAGATAAAGTGCCTGCCGAGTGGATAAGAAAGCAGACTTTGGTGAACGCCGAGCGCTACATTACTGAAGAACTGAAAGAATACGAAGCCAAAATTTTAGGTGCCGAAGAACGTATTTTGGCCATCGAACAACAGTTGTTTGCCGAGTTGGTGGCTTGGATGAACCAATACATAAAAGCAGTACAGCAAAATGCCTACCTTATTGGACAACTTGATTGTTTATGCGGCTTTGCGCAATTGGCAAAAGATAATCATTATGTGTGCCCCGATATAGACGATTCGCACGATTTGGAAATTAAGGAGGGGCGTCACCCTGTTATCGAAAAGCAGTTGCCTTTGGGGGAAGCCTATATTGCCAACGATGTGTTTTTAGATCGGGCATCGCAACAAATCATTATGATAACTGGTCCGAATATGTCTGGTAAATCGGCCATTTTACGTCAAACAGCATTGATTGTGCTGTTAGCTCAGATAGGAAGTTTTGTGCCAGCCAAGGAAGCAAAAATCGGTCTGATTGATAAGATTTTTACCAGAGTAGGGGCGAGCGACAACATTTCTATGGGTGAATCGACCTTTATGGTAGAAATGAACGAAACGGCTTCCATTTTGAACAATATTTCAGAACGGAGTTTAGTGTTGCTTGATGAAATCGGGCGAGGCACCAGCACCTATGATGGTATTTCCATTGCTTGGGCCATCAGCGAGTATTTGCACGAACACCCCGCTAAACCGAAAACACTTTTTGCGACACATTACCACGAGCTGAATGAAATGACCGAAACGTTCGAGCGCATTAAAAATTTCAATGTTTCGGTAAAGGAATTGAAAGACAATGTACTGTTTTTAAGAAAACTGGTTGAAGGCGGTAGCCACCATAGTTTTGGAATTCACGTAGCAAAAATGGCGGGAATGCCGCAGCAAGTTTTGCATCGCGCCAACAAAATTCTGAAGAAATTGGAGCAGTCGCATTCCAGTGAAGAGCTTACCGATAAGGTGAAATCTTTGGAAAATGATATGCAGTTGAGTTTTTTCAATTTGGATGATCCGTTGCTCGAAAATATAAAGGACGAAATTTTACATACTGATATTGATACCCTTACGCCCGTTGAAGCCCTTATGAAATTGAATGAAATCAAGCGCATGTTGGTTAAGAAAAAGCAGGCTTAAAAATTATTTCATTTATTTTGATAAAAGGCTTTGGATTTAATGGAAATATTTTAAATTTGCATCCGCAATACGGTATTGCAACGTACAACAACATAATGCGAAAGTAGCTCAGGGGTAGAGCATCACCTTGCCAAGGTGAGGGTCGCGGGTTCAAATCCCGTCTTTCGCTCTGATTTTAAAAATACCAAGCTGAAGTGGTGGAATTGGTAGACACGTTGGACTTAAAATCCAATGGCCATTATGGCCGTGCGGGTTCAAGTCCCGCCTTCAGTACTAAAAGCCTTTACAATATTTGTTGTAGAGGCTTTTTTGTTTAGGTACAACACAATTAACTAGGCACCTTTACAAAACACAAAAACCCTCATGTTTACAAGGGTTTTTGTGTTTTGTAAAGGTGCCTAAAAAAGGGCTGATTGAAACCAGTCCTTTCACTCTTTCTTAAATCAAAAATTGACTGACTAACTCAAATAATTATTAGAAAGGTGTTACTAATTATTGTTTTTACATTTCAGGTTTAAAAACTACTTCATAGGATTTACTTTCTTCCAACAAATCCTTTGTTATACTTTGAATATCTTCTATTGTTATAGCTTTGACAATGTTCTCAAAATTTTCTGGAGTGTTTGGATTATAACCGTCTATAATGTAGGTTTTCATTGCAGACATTTCATATTGGTTAGAGCTTTTACTTTCTTTTTTGTTTTTGCCTTAGGTTTTTAGAAATCACTTTTCATTTAAAAAAATATTTTTCAAAGTTTCTTCTAAAGCAACTCCTCTTAAGCCTTCTTTTATCTTCAGTATTTTTCCCTCTGGAGAAACTAAAACTATATATGGGATCCCTCGATATTGGTATAATTGCATGGTTTCCTTTTTTTCATCCCATAATTTTACGTAAGGCAATTGTTCTTTTTTCAAAGCTTTTTCCCAAGCTTCTTTTTTACTGTCAATAGAAACAGAAACTACTTGAAACCCTTCATCTTTAAATGTATTGTAAGCCTTTTTTAAATGAGGGATTTCCCGTCTGCATGGGCCACACCAGCTTGCCCAAAAATCAATAAGCACATAAGACCCTTTAAAGTCGGAAAGTTTTACAATTTTGTTTGTATCATCAACCAGTGTAAAATCAGGCGCCATAGCACCAACAGAAGATTCTTCTTTTAATTTCACTTGCTCCTTTAAAAGCGAAATATAGTAGGAGTCTTCAATATTTGGAGAAAACTTATTTAACAAGTCTTTAATAAATGGAGCAGATTTGGTTCCATAATTTTGATAAACGATATAGGAAAGTGCGATACTTTCTTTGTTGTACTCAATAGCATCTATTATATTTTTCCCTCTTTCAGTATATAACGAATCTACTATATTAGTATAATATTTCAATGTTTTTAAATGCTCTTCACTTTGCTCTACTTTGTTGTAAAGATGAAATGCGTCGTTATATGGTTTTGAATATTTTTCCAATTCAATACTGGCTGGGAAATTAGCCTCCAAGTCCTTGTATTCTTTTGTGGTTGGAGACCCTGTAACTTCTATGTTTTCTAAATTTTCGTTAACAATCGATGCTGTAACGTTAATCGTTTTGCTATCTACAAAGAAGTAAGTCTTATTCACTCTCATGCCACGGTCTTTTTTATTTGATAACTGGGGTACAAAAAGACCTTGCATTTTAGGATTACTTATGTCTAATTCATGTTCAAACACAAAGTTGTCGTTATTGGCCTGAACAGTATCTAAAGGTTGGTGTTGAGCGTCCAATAAAACAATAGGATTATTTCCTAAGCCCTTAATTGTTCCTTGTATTACTGATTTGTTTTGTTCTTTTGAACTGTTGCAGGACACTATGGCAATTGAGATAAAAGTTAAGACATATATTAGGTTTGATATTTTTTTCATTGTTGTAAATTTTAAGAGAGTGAAAAATTAGTTTTGATAAATAGTTTTAAGAAGGTTTTCCAATTCATGGTGCTTTAAATGTTGATCAACAACCTTACCTTCAGGATCTAAAACATAGGTTGTAGGCAATTGCTTTACTTTATAAAGGTTTCTAATTTCAGAATTTTTAAACCCTTTTAAATCTGATACTTGTACCCAAGGAATTTTATCTTCCTCTATGGCTTTCATCCATTTTTCTTTATTGTCATCAAAGGATATTGAAATAATATTGAAGCCTTTATTTTTATATTTTTCATACAAGGGAATAATTTTTTTATTGGCAACTCTACATGGAGCGCACCAACTTGCCCAAAAGTCTATAAGTGTATATCCTTCTTTAAAATCTTCGATAGTGTATACTTTTCCGTTTGGGGTTTTTAGCGAAAATGCAGGCGCGGTTTTGCCTATTATTCTATTTGCTTCTATGGTTTTTAGTTTATTACCAATAAAATCTAGCATAGGATTTCCTTTGTGTGCATCAATGTTTACAATATTAAAAAAGTCTTTTAGTTCATGATAACTTAATGGACCAAGTCTGACTAAATCTTTCAGTAAGTAAAGCGATATGTAAGATTCTGGATGGGTTCGTATATAATTTTTTTTAATGTTTAATTGCTCTGTAAAATATTTGGTAGATAGTGTATTAAGCTCTGCTTTGATTAGTGTTGTGTCTTGCGATACTTTACTTAATTTTTCATTTAACGGATTAAGTTTTTTTAATAACTCGTTGTATTCATATTGTAAAGAGTTTTCTGGTGCTTGAATTAAAGCTTCCTTGTTTTCAATATGAAAGGTGTAATTTAATCCAGGTTCATAAAAAAATAAGGGTCTGGACACCTTACGATCATTCGTTCTAATTTGTAAAAGCTTTTTGTTTTTAAACGAAAGATTAAAACTAAAGGTTTGATTTACTGCGTTAGTTGAATCTAAAATGGTATAACCATTTTCCAGACCAATTAGTTTTATTTGTTGTACGTTATCATTATCGGTTATTTTACCAATAAGATTAGGTTTTGTAGATGGTTTACAACTAGCAAATAAAAGTAGTATAAGCAGTGAAGCATTTAGTGTTTTCATGGGGTTTCTTTTGTATAAATGATTCCGGATTTAATGATAAGATGTAGATCTTTTAAGTTTTCTAAATCTTTTAAAGGGTTTTTGTTAAGAATAATGATATCTGCTTTTTTTCCATTTTCTATAGCGCCTCTATCTGTAAGTCCAATACTTTCTGCGCCTATTTTAGTGGCGCTGTATAGTGCTTCTTCTGTAGTAAATCCGCATTTATCGATAAGTAATCTTAATTCTTTATAAAAAGGAATTTCAGGTTCGTATATATAGGGCCAATCGGTTCCTACACTTACTTTAACTCCTAGTTTATGTGCTCGTTGTGTAACGTTCACGCCGTTGTGCATACTGTTGTTTTCTGCTATATAGTTTGTTGCATCGAGAATAACATTATTGTTTTTCATGATATATAATAAACTATCCAGCTTATCATAATTAATATCTTTGGCTAAATCTGCTCGGGTTATAGTGCCAGTAGTATTTAATCCATACATCATATCCCAAGCATGAGACATGGTATTCACTTTTGCTGTTGCAATTTGTAATGGAGAAGCTGGAAATACTGCAGCATGACTCCAAGATTGAAGCCCTTGTTTTTTTGCTTCTTTAACTATTTTTGTAACCAACGAAGGTTTTAAGTTTGCATAAATTTTAATACCCGTAACACCAGCTCCCTTTGCTCTAGCTATTGCCAAAGGCATATTTGTTGAATCTGTTATGCTTTGCGCCCAAGGTCTGTCTCTTTTGCTTCTCGTATTGGTTGCATAACTTCGCATCTCATTAAAATATTCTGGTCCTGCAAATTGTGAAGCGTAAAAAATTGAAGGCGCAGGTATTTGATTTAAATTGCTTGCTCGTGCATAATCTGAGAGAATAATGGCATTTCCTGCCATATCACGCACCGTGGTAATGCCAGAATAAAGCATTTTATTTAATTGCTGTTCCATAAAAGCATTGTTCTCGTTTCTGCCTTCTTTAGGAACTGTAGCTAAATGTACATGTGTATCTATTAAACCAGGTAAAATATACTTTCCGTTGAGGTCTATAACTTTAGCATTGGCATAGGTTTTTGTATTATTTAGGTAGTATAACTCTTTAATGCTGTCCTTTTCAATTACAATGGTTCCTTTTTTAACGATAGCGCTCTCAGGAGTTAGGTTTATAATAAACCCGTTTTTTAAAACCAATAAAGAATCCTTTTTTGCTTGATATTGCCCATAAGATTTGTTAATACCAATACAAAGCAAAAGGAATAAACTTAGTTTCAATATGTTTTTCATTTTATATAATTATTATGTCGGAGAGATTAAAAAAATAAAGGTGGTTGATTAATAGCACCACCTTTATTAATTGACAACTAATTCAAAAAAAATAATAAAGTTCTATTTAGTAAGCCTTTTAAATTATTTAGGGTTTTTGGTTAGATATTTATAACCATATAAATTAAAAAGCAAATGACCAATAGCCCTGATAGGTTTAGAACTTACCATGACAGTATACTATTGATATCCATCATTTTGATTTAAACCTGATCTGTCTATTTCTAGTTGCGGAATAGGTAAGGCAAAACGATTCGCATTAGGAGCTAATGATGTACCGTCTGGTCTTGTAAACCCAAGCCCTAGACGTTTTAAATCGGTAAATCTAAAACCTTCAAAAGCAAGTTCACGACGGCGTTCATCTAAAATTTCATTTGATAAATCGCTACCTACATAATCACCCAAGCCTCTAGCATTTCTTAAAATATTTAAATGATTTAACGCCATGCCTGCATTTTCTGTTTTATCATAAGCCTCTGCAAGAATTAGGTGTAATTCTGGAACGCGTATCAATTTAATATCTGTTGCCCCAGGATTAAAAGTAGCATCATCGGCAGTTCTGGTACTGGCATGCTTTTTAGGATAAAAAGCTCCTGAGCCAAAGGGTTCTGGTTCAAAATAAGTAGCAAACCTAATGTCGTTGGTTTGATCGTAAAGGTTTATTAAGTCATCAGACACAAAATAAGGAAAACTGAAAAAAATTGGTATAGATAGTAAGGCTGCGTTAAAGCTAGCATCAGATTCTTCAAATCGAATTCTGAAAATGATTTCATCTGAATCATCCTCCAGCCATTGTTTTTGTAAGTCTGCTGCATTGGTGTTAAGCATATATCTGCCATCTGTTAAGGCACGCTGCGCATAGGTAATGGCATTGGAAAAATCGTTTGTCTCGTGATATACCCTGGCTGTTAATGCTTCAATAGCAGTTTTAGACATTCTATAAGAATTAACATCGTTTGTAGCCAAACTTACTGCTTCTAGTAAATCGTTCAATACAAAATCTATAACTTCTTGATTCGTATTTCTAGGCTTTATATCTAATGGATCCTCTGTTTCGAGTTTATATGGGACTGCTAACGCGTTAGCATCTGTATTGTAAGCTGGCGCAAAGAAGCGATACAAGTTATAATATAACATGGCTCTAACACCAAGTGCTTCTGCAAGAAAAGCGTCTTTGTTTGTTACATTACTTGTCCTTGCAACTTTTATAATAGCATTAACGTTATTTATCGCTTTATAGGACTCTCTCCAAAACCCTTCAATTTGAAATGCCGTAGCATCATACGCTAATGGATAAATATCAGAATGACTTCCTTCAAATGTAAAGCCATTAGGATCTCCCGCAATAATATCATCATTTATGGCTTCAGGAATAGAATAAATGCAAAAGTTATACCCTAAAAAGTCTTCTTGCATGATGGCGTAAACCCCATCAAGAGCGGTCCTAAATCCCGCTTCGGTTTGAAGTAAATTTTCTGGAGCTACTTCGTCAAGTGGTTCTTTGTCTATAATATCATCAGAACAGTTTGTAAGTCCGATGGTTACTAAAAATATAAATATAAATTTTATAATCGTTTTCATGGTTTTTTAATTAAAAGTTAGCATTAATACCAAAAGAAAATCCTGTGTTAATAGGTGCTGATAAGCCAATACCTCCAATTCCTGTGGCAAACTCAGGATCTATATAATCCACGTCTGTAATAGTAATGATGTTTTGGGCTTGGGCAAAAAGTCTTAAACGCTCGATACCTATTTTCTTTGAAACGGTTTCATTTAGCGTATAGCCTATAACAATATTTTTAAGCTTTACGTAACTAGCATCCTGCAAGAACTGGGTAGACGCTTGGAAATCTGAAGCTATTGATCTTCTGGGCGTTCTGGAATTAACTTCTCTAACCGCAATATTTGTTTGGTCGCCAGGATTTTGCCAAGCGTTTAATACATCAATATGTTGATTTAGGCCTACATTATTATACAAGCTGTGTAAACCATTGTTTAAAATATAATTGCCTCCAGAGAATGAAACTAAAAAAGAAGCGTCGAAATTTTTAAAAGTAAACGCATTGGTAACACCGCCATGATATGTTGGTATCGCCGTTTTGTCGCTTACTTCTCTTAATTCATCAATTTCTGCTCTGTTGCCACTACGGGTATCTGGGTCAAAGTCTATAAGGTTCCCATTGGGATCTGTATACTGGTTAAATCCGGTGTCTGGATTTACACCCGCCCAATCCACTATATATAATGCGTTTATAGGACTCCCTGCTTGGTAAGCTATACTGCCTAATTCAATGAGTTCTCGATCTTTAGTCAAAGAAACTACAGTGCCTTCGTTAGTTGAAAACGTAATATTGGTAGTCCATGTAAAATTATTATTTTGAACATTGATGGTGTTTAATGCAATTTCGAAGCCTTTATTTTCAAAATCACCAAGATTATCAACCAGGTTGTCGAATCCTGACGTTAATGGCGTTGGAACGGGGTTGAGTAAATCTGAAGTGTTTCTAATGTAATAATCTAAAGAACCGCTAATTCTATTATTAAATAACCCAAAGTCCAATCCGAAGTTGGTGTTGTCATTTTTTTCCCAAGTTAAATTAGGATTGCTTCCTCTTGATAAGGTAGGCACACCGGCACCATCATAGTTAAATCTATATCGATACAGGGATTGAGAAGCAAAGTCTCCTATAAAATCGTTACCAGAAGTTCCTGTGCTAAAACGTAATTTTAAGTTGTTTACCGTATTACTTTCTTTAAAAAGCGTATTGTGAATGTTCCAGGAAGCACCTATAGCCCAGAAATCGGCATATTTGTTATTGTCCCCAAATCTAGATGAACCGTCTCTTCTATAGGACAATGACAAGTTGTATGTATTGTTAAAAGAATAATTTAATCTTGAAAAATAAGAAATAGATCCAGCATGTGTTTCAGTATCAAAAATTGTTGGAGGATTGCCTGCCGCACTTAAAGTTTGAACTGCATCTGATTGGAAATCTCTGCCAATTCCTGTAAAACTAGATGCTTCACTTTCATTAAATTCATTACCTAATAGAAGATTGAAATTATGTTGATTAAAAGTTTTATCCACGGTTGCCATAAGTGTTGCCGTATAGTTGTTGTCATCACTATTAATTGAAGTTAGAACTCCGCCTTGGACAATCACGTTTTCATAAGTCTTATTCCTAAATGTGTTATAATTGGCTCCCAAAATACCGTTTAAGGTTAACCATTCTAAGGGTTTATATATTAAATTAGCACTTCCGCCAATATTTTTTCTTATTGATCTTGTACTCGTATTGTCTCTCAGAAAGAGTGGGTTGATTTGTTGGCCTCTTGCACCTGTAACGTCTAAAACAGCGATTGTTCTTGCGGGGTTTCCAGAATCATCAAATACTTGCTCCCAAGGGTTTAATAAAAAGGCATTAGAAAAAGGGTCGCCTACAGTACGCCTGTCTTGATTATTAACATTTCCAAAATTTCCGGACAATGCTAATTTTAGTTTTTTGTTCAGCTCAAAATCTGCCCGCATTGTAACCGTGTAACGTTCATATTCGCTGCCAAAAATATTATCGACGTTGCTGTAGGATATGGACGAGTAGTAGCTTGAATTATTACCGCCACCAGAAATAGCAATATCATGATTATGGCTCACCTCATTGCCTATTAGTAAATCGGTCCAATTAATATCATTACCTGAATTTCTGCGCTCATCCAATAAAGCCTGACCCTCCCGGTCATAAACCCCTAAAGACTCTTCGTAATCAAGTTTTTGAGAAGCGTTCATGATATCGTCTGTAAATGACGTGTCTGGGTTGTTAAAACCTAATCTTGAATTTACAGCAACTTGTAATTTGCTATTTTTTGTTCCTCTTTTAGTGGTAACTAAAATGACACCGTTAGAAGCTCTGGAACCATAAATAGAAGTAGCTGCAGCATCTTTTAAGATACTGATATCTGCTATATCATTAACATTTAGAGCGGCAAAGCTAAAGCCTCGAGAATTTTCCGAAGCTGGCATTTGCACACCATCGATAACAATTAAAGGTTCTGTATTTGCGCTTATAGAGCCAACACCTCTAAGTAGAATGGATGGGGGTGTATCTGGATTGTTAAAGCTTTCCTGTACGAGTAAGCCAGGTACAACACCAATTAAAGCATCAGCAAAAGATACATTTTGAGTGGTTTGTAATACTTTTGTATCAACCTTATTTACTGCTCCTGTTAGTTTTTCTCGAGATTCGTTACCGTACGCTACAACGACAACCTCATCCAGTTTAGAAGCATCTTCTTTCATGGTAATGTTAACTATGGTTTGATCCTCGATAACAATTCTCTGCATAATAAAACCGACATGACTAAATTTAACAATATCACCTTCTTGAACCGCTATTTCATATCCACCATCAAAATCGGTGGTTGTTCCTTTAAAGTTATTGTTTCCATTGCGATGTACTAAGATGGTAACGCCAGGTAATGGCACATCATTTTCGTCGGTTACCTTTCCAGAAATTGTTCTACTCTGGTCTACAGGAGGTTTTTCTTTTAAAATAATTGTTTTATCTGCTGTGAGTTCGTAGAGATAATTGCTAAAAGAGAGGCATCTAGAGAGTAAGTCGTGCGCCGTAATAATGCCTTTGTTTAATTTAACGCTAGGCGCGTTTTTAAAGCTTTCTGTTCGATAAACAAACCGATAATCTGTTTCTTTTTTTATCAATTCAAAAACATCTATAACCGACAGTTCCTGGTCATGATCAATGTCTATTTTAATATTTTGAGTAAACCCAGTAATAGGGTTTAAACCAAATGTTAATGTGCAACATAAAAGAACGAATAGTCTCATAATCCAAATAAAGAGTACTTTCCTAATATAAATAGGAACTCTAGTAAAATTAATTTCCATAAATTTGATTGTTTTAAGTTAGTTATACTTCATAATTAATTTATACTTAAGAGGGACAGAGAATGGTACGGTAGGATGTCTAAACTCTGCTCTCTCTTTTTTTTATTTTACCGTAACTGTTTTTTCTGATATTTCGAAGCGTACGGCAGCATCCGAGTTTTCAATCATTTTTAAAATATCTTTAATATTCTGGTCTTTTGAGAAAACACCACCAAAGAGGTCTTTTTCCATATCTTTATTTTCAAACAGCACATTAAAATCATACCACCGGGATAGGGTAGTCATAATATCTTTAAGAGGCTTATCTTTAAAACTGAAGATGCCTTCTTTCCAAGAAACTTCATTGTAAACATCAACTTTTGAAATTTCTATGGTTTCATTTAGTGTATTGAAATTTGCTTGCTCATTTGGCACTAACACTTTAACATCATTTTTTACATGTAATGCTATTTTACCTTCTGCTAGTGTGGTTAAAATTTGATCATCGTCCTTATATGCTTTAATATTAAATTCGGTTCCTAAAACCTGAACGTCCTGTGCTTCATTAATGACTTTAAAAGCAGAACCATTATGGTTTGTACTAGATGACACATCAAAATAAGCTTCACCATAAACTAGTTCGACTTCTCTTGTCTCTCCATCTATAAAACTTACAGGATATTTAAGTTTAGATTCAGAATTTAACCAAACTTTAGTGCCATCAGATAATTCAATAAAAAATTTCCCTCCTCGAGGAATGGTTAAATAGTTATATACTAATTGCTGGGAGGAATTATTATTATAAACAATGCCTTCACCATTACTAGTGGCATTTTGAGTTTGAAAAGAAACGCCTTTAGCTAAAGCAACTTTCTCTCCAGTTTCCATAGTTAAAATTGCCTTATCAGTGCCTGTTTTTATTTGATTGTTTACTATTATTGATTCTTCAGCTTGAGAATTATTACTATTAAAAATAAAAGTTAGTGCTACTAAAAGTACTATTGACGCTGCGACTGCGCCATATTTAATGAAGCGCACCTTTTTAACTCTGGTATTATTTGCAATTTGCCTTTTAATTTCATCTAAGGAAGACTCGCGGTTAAAAGGTGTTTTTAAATTTATTAAGTAATTAATTCTAATATACTCATCAAAGTAGGCTTTATTGTTTGCATTATTTAACCATGCTTTTAAATCTAAAAGTTCCTGATGAGAAATATCATTCTCTATAAATTTAACTATTAAATGGTCTTTTTGCTTTTGATTCATTATTTGGTGCTTTTATTATTATGTCTTCAACAATTGCAAAAACCCTCCATTTTTATTTAATTTACTTAGTTTTACCCTCAATATTTTATGTAAATGGATCAAAAGAGTGAAGATTTAAGTGTTATTTTAAAATCTTTAAAGCAAGGGAACTTAAAATCTTACGAAACTATTTATAACAGGTTTTATGATGAACTTTGTATATATGCTCTTAAATATACGCCTGATCGTAATTTAATCCAAGATGTTGTTCAGGATACTTTTTTAGATCTTTGGCGCCAACGTAAAAAATTGAAAATTAAATCGTCACTTAAAGGCTATCTATATAGAATTGTTTATTATAAACTTATGGACGCCTTTAAAAATAACTCTAGAAAAAATGATGAATATTTGTCTTTTTATCAATCCTCAGTAAAAGAAGCAACAATTACTATAGATGAAGATGACAATTATAAAGCTGAACTATTAGCAAAGCTGGACGCATGCCTTAATAAACTGCCTAAGAGATGTAAAAAGGTGTTTTTGGATAAAAAGATTTCAGGTTTAAAATATATTGAAATATCTAAAAACTTAGAAATTTCTATTAAAACGGTTGAAGGTCATATAAGAAGAGCATATGCTTTATTAAAAGTGTGTATGCAAGATTTAAATGTTTCCTCGTCTTAATTAAGTGCCTAATATTGTAATCTAATGTAACTTTAATTGCTGTTGTTTTAAACTTAAGATTGTAAATTCCATTCTTATAATAAATGAGACCGAATATTTAATACCTTCAAAATATAAAAAGTATATTTTTATATGCTATATGTAGTGTAATATTTGTATGTTTCGTAAAGTTTGATTTTCCTGTTAAACTATTAACCTTAAAATAAAACCAACAAAATCATTTAAGTTTAATAGAAAGAATATATTTACTTTTTATTGTGAAAATTATCGTATAAATGGATGACTTTTTAATTGGTATTGGTAAACGTATAAAAGCTATAAGAAAGAACAACGGAATTACCATCAGTAATTTAGCCAACAATGCAGGGGTAAGCAATGGTTTAATTTCTAGAATAGAAAACGGAAGAACTATTCCCTCTTTACCAGTTTTATTAGAGCTAATAAGTGCCTTAGATGTTGATGCCAGTAATTTTTTTGAAGGCGTTGAAAAGAAGGCTGGTGCAAAATTCGTTCATATTAAGGATGAAGACAAACAGTTTCTGGAAAAAGAGATTGAAGCCCAGGGTTTTACCTATTTTCAGATTTTTGGAAAAAGTTTAAATGCTGTTGGTTTTGAAGCGGTTATTCTTACGGTTTCACCAAACTCAGAAAGGGAAAAAGTAATTACTGATGCTTGGGAGTTTAAATATATACTTTCTGGAAAATGCGTTTATATTATTGATGATGAAGAAATAGAAGTAAACAAAGGAGATTCGCTATATTTTAATGGCCGTTTACCGCATGTGCCAATAAACCGATTTGATGCAGATTGTACCATGCTTGTGCTTTATTTTTATTCTGAAAATTCTTAACAACTAAAAGCTTTTTAAAGCTTCCTTTAAGATTTTTAAAGTATAGTCGATTTCACTTTTTGTAATGATAAGTGAAGGCTTTAAGTTAAGTATATTACCTTGAATTAATTTAAACGAAATACCACGTTCCAAACAAAAATTCATGATTAGGTGTGCTTTTTCTACATCACGGGCTTTAGTTGCTTTGCTTTTAACAATATCTACACCTAAGTTTAGGCCCAAACCTGTTATGTTCCCTATGCATTCAAACTCATCTTTAAAATGCTCTAATTGTGTTTTAAAATACAATCCTAAGGTTTTTGTCTTTTCAACGAGTTGCTCTTCTTCAACAAAATTAATTACTGCTTTTGAAACCGATGCACACAACGGATTTTTTTCGTGTGTATAATGCCCAATGGATTTATGTGAAATAACATCAAGTTCCTGTTTGCCAACAATGCCAGCGAATGGTACAACCCCTCCACCAAAGCCTTTGCCAATTACTAGAATATCTGGTGTGACAAAATGTTCACTAGCGAACATTTTACCAGTTCTGCCAAAAGCTGTGTAAATTTCATCAAAAATCAAGAGAATATTATTTTGTTCACAAATGGCTTTTACTTGTTCCCAATAATACTTTGTTGGCACCGTAGAATTGTAAAATATGGGTTCAGTTATGAGTGCAGCGATATCGCTGTTATTTTCAATTTGTATTTTTAACTGCCTTAAATACTCGTCGTCAATTTGTTGTTGGTTGCTCCAGTTCCAAGGGTTTCTGTAATAATCGGGTAATTCTAAATGAATTGCCCCAGGCATCATGGGCCCTAATCCATCTTTAAAATGCTTGTCGGCACCAATTGAAACTGCTTGAAATCCTGCACCATGAAAAGTACCGTAATACGATAATGTTTTCCATTTGCCTGTATAATGCTTAGCTAACATTACTGCCATTTCAATAGCTTCCGATCCGCCAGGACAAAACAATACTTTGTTTAATCCTTTGGGAGTAACTTGAACTAATTTTTCCGCCAATAAAACAGCCGGTTCATTTGTAAACCGTCTTGGCGAAAACGACAATTTATTTTCAAACTGATTAACAACAGCTTCAAAAATTTTAGGATTGTTATAGCCAACAGTATGTACTCCATTACCGTGAAAATCTAAATACTTTTTGCCCTTTTCATCAAATAGGTAAGCGCCTTCTGCTTTGCTTACCATATTGAAAACTGGAGAGGATAACGATTGGTGATAAAACACCTCAGAATCTCTTTGGATGACTTGATTTGCCCAATCAGATTTAGATATACTGTTTCCTAAATGTTTAATGTTTTCGCCTTGGTTTACACTCATGAATTTAGATGTTTTTTAAAACTTGATTTAAATCTGCTAATGATTCTAAAATAAAATCGCAATGAGCACTTTCTAGCTGATCTTTGGTCTGTGCGCCAGAAAGCACGCCGACTGTAATACCGCAATTGGCATTTTTCCCTTCTTGAATGTCGACTGCCGAATCGCCTGCCTTTAAGACTTGTTTGGCGTCGTTAATGTTGAAAATTTCCATGGCTTTAAAAATCATATCAGGGTTTGGTCGCCCATCAATAACATCGTCTGCCGTAACTAATGCATCATAATGCATATCTAATTTCCAATTAATTTTGGTTAATAATTTATTGGCAACCAGTTTGTTGTATCCCGTGTTTAAAACTACTTTTATATTGTTTTTTCTTAACTTAAGTAGTACTTCTTCAACTCCTTTTATTGGTGCAACATCAAGTTCTCGGTATGCCTTATCCAGCATAATTTTAAATTCGTTGAAAATAGTTTCTGAGTTTATTTCTTGGTCTAGCTCCAAAAATTTTAAAATATCCTTAATAGCTTGGTGTTTTTCCTTGCCGGCGCCTAATTTTAAAACCAAATTTAAACTTACGGCACTGGTATAATTGCCAATGGCTTTAAAAAGGGTTTTGTACACTACATTTTTCTCATTAATTGTTGTTCCGGCCATATCGAAAACAACCATTTTAATTGCTGTCATTATTATAATTATTGGTTTAGTATTTTGTTTAAGCTTATTTCGGAAAACGCTGGACTACCCGTCATGCCTTTGCCGCCAATTCCGGTTACTATATGCGTGTTTTTATTTATCTGATATTCAAAAATGTCGCTATTCTTGCATTGCGAATACACGCCCACCCAACGCGAATCTATTTTGTAAGTTGGTAAATCCATTATTTTTTTAGATTCTGCTATCATGAAATCGTCAATATCTTCATTTCGGTTAAAACCAACCAAATCGGCATTAATGGCATCTTGGTATTCATGAGAATCACCTAATACAACCGAACCATCGTTTACCTGTTTAAATAGTATGTGAATACCATATTCATTATGAAAATCGGCTTTATTTTCTTTGGCTTTTATGGTTTTAAATGAAGGGCATTCTGTAAAAGATTCATAACGCCTTATTGTCCAGCCCGTTAAAACTGATGGGGCCAAGGTGTAATTTTTTTGGGGTTTCGTGCGAAGCATTTGTAGTTTGCTTACTTCTAGATCACTTTTATTGAAAACCTCTGGGAACAAGGCCTTAAAGTCGCTACCGTTACAAACAATTATTTTTGAAGCCGAAAAGATGTCGCCGTTAGAGGCATGCGCCACTGTTTTTCCGTTTGCTTCTTCAATATTAATTATGGTTGTATTAGGAAAAAACTCAAGCTGATGCCTGTTGATTAAAAAATTACGAACTCTATGAATCATTAAACTAGGATCAACATTCATTTCTTGCGGAAAAAACAAACCGCCTTTCACATAATTTTTGTTTAATCCGGTACACTTTTCTATGCACTGTGCAGCCGTTAATAAATGCGATTCATAATTATTGGTTTTATTAATTTGAGCTAGCTCTTCGATTAACTGAATTTCTTCTTGGTTTGATGCTAAATAGATACTGCCCGTTTGCTTTACCGTAACATCAACTTGACTACTGATTTCTTTATAGATTTCTAAGCTTTTCCGGCCAATATTTTGCCATTTTAAGTTCATTCCTGATGGCACAACCTGCCCAAAATTTCTAACTGTTGCACCTTGGGGCCTAACGTTTTTTTCTATTAACGCTACGGTTAATCCTTTTTTTAGAGCATGGTATGCATGAAAGGTTCCTAAAATACCAGCTCCAATAATAACAAGGTCATATGTTTTATTATTCATGTATTAAAATATTAGGTTGAACTATGGTTTTTTGTTTTTTATTATTGAAAAACACATAGGATATAATAGATATGCTTACTGCTAAAACGGCTACTATTAAAATGAGGGAAGTGAAAAAATTTAAATATGAAATATTAGCCTTTACAAAGTTTTTATAAAACAAAATAATGACGCTTCCTAAATAACCGAAAGCATCGGCGAGGTAAATTAAAAAGCCTACGTTACCTTTTATTTTAAAGGTCGCTATCATACGGTCGAAAAACAGACCTTGAAACGGAATGTAACAAATGTACATGCCAAAGCCAGAAATAATCATCCACAGTACAGGGGTTATAACCCCAAATTGAAAAAGAACGGTTGAAATCCCTATTAATAATCCACCAGCGCATAGTACCAAATGATAACAAGCGAATGCTCTAAAATTTTTTGTAATTGAACCAATAGCAATCATAATTATTAACACTGAAACGGCTATTGGAATTTCTGAAAAAGAATAGATAGCTGCGCTGTTGGAAAAACCTAATGAATCCCAAATTTCGCGGGCAAAATTATCTCTAAAGTCCCTAACTCCTGTTAAAAACACATAAAAAACAACAATTAAGGTTAGTGGTAATGCAAATTCTTTATATAGTTTAGTGCGCTCTGCCTTGTTTAATGTAGCTCTTTTACACTTTGTTTGTTCGTCTTGGCTGCTCGGTTCAGGTAAACGATTTAACAAGAAGGCGAATAAAACTAACGGTATAATAAAGAGCAGTCCTGTAATGAATGGCATCCAAAATTCTGAAAAATGCCAAGAATCCATAACCAATTTGCCTATAGATTTTACGGCACCCGAAGAAACTATAAAACTAGAACATAGAATTACACCTAAAATTTCGGTGCTCTTTCTTCCTTCTAAATAAGAAAAAACAATACCCCAAATCATGCCTAAGGGAAGCCCATTTAAAAACAGAAAAATGATATTATAAGGGGCCGAAACCATAGCAAAACCTAAAAGAGCCAATTCGGCGAAAAGTATAAAGCTTACCAAGTATATAAATCGCTTGCTTTTTGGCATTTCGGCAATTAACTTAATACCTACAAATTTAGATAGGGTATAACCTAAAACCTGTCCTACAACGAGCCATATTTTATAGTCTATACCTAGGAAACTTAACTCTGAAAACGTGGCAACTGTAAACGGTTTTCTAAAGGCATACATGCAAAAATAAGCTCCAAACGCAGCAACTGATGCTTGTAAAATAAATTTTAAATTGTTCGATTTCATAAATTGAAAAAGTATAAGCAGCCTTCAAAAAGAAAGCTGCCATACAACAAAAACTAACTCAAATAAAAAAACTCAAAAACTTAATTTTGTTTTGTTTTAAAAGATTTTGTGATAGACCAATCGCTCCAGTTTAAGTATTGGTCGCGGTACCTTACACGCCAGTAATAGGTGGTATTTGGCTCTAAGCGCTCAAACCATTCATCGCTTAAATTGTCGTTTTTCTGACGGTTTTCATCGTAATACCAGTTTTCAAACTGTTTCCAGCTTTCTATAATTTTTACGTCCTCTCCGGTTTCTTCATTTTTTTCAAAATTCTCGGATGTTGAGATTTGCCAATGAGACGCTGCATGAAATGCGCCAGCCCTATTTCCAATAAATGCTGAAGCTTTTAAACTGGTGCCAACATAGTTTACAGTTTCATTAATAGGGCTTAATGCTTTAGGGGCATTTGGTTTTTTTGTTAATTTCCAAACCGTAATGCTGTCAGAAACTTCGTTGTTTTTTATGCCGTCTTCAATATTGCCTCTACTAATACGCTTTAGAGTTAATTTAGGGTCGGTAGGATTGGGGTCTATAGACACCATAACAAACCCATACTCATCTTGGGTTACGGTAAACTCATCGTAATCTCTACCTTCAAATTCTCCCCAATTATCAATAGCGCCACCAGCCGAAGCTACATTTACCCATAAATGCTTGTGGTCTCTTGATTGACCGCGTGAATAGCCATGTGTGTGCCCAAAAAAATGTAGGCTAGGTTTTCCCGAGGTTTCAGTAAAGGCTTCTAGCATTTTCACTATTTTTCCGCTAGGTTCTTCTTCTCCCGGGATCCAGAGCTCAGATTTATGCGGATGGTGTAATTGTGCAAAAACAAAATCGATATTATCGTTTTTTGCGGTTTCTTCCAATGTTGTTTTTAACCATTCAAATTGCTCCTTTAAATCGCGGTATCCGCTATTTGAATTCAATCCAATAATTCTAGTATTTCCATAATCTTTATACCACCAATGCTCGTGGTATGCAGGCGAACCGTTTTCTGGTAGCGTAAAATATTTAAAATAGAAATTAGAGTTACGTTCGTGGTTTCCTAAAACAGGATAAACAGGAACTTGGGAAAACAAGTTTGCCGATTGTTTGAAAAAATGGTCTTTCCATTGGTGATATTTTGCACCATTCTCAACTAAATCTCCAGGTATCATCACTAAAGCTAAATTTTCAGGTACGTTACCTTCAAATTCATTTTCTAAATATTTAATAACGCCATCGTTAACCACTTCTTGGAACTTTTCTGGTTGCCTGTGGTCGTATTGCATATCGCTCATAGCAACTAGGTTGAACGACTCTTTTTGATTGGCAAATGGAGGTGTTTTAAACTGGTAAATGTCCGATTTTAATTTTCCTGTTTTAACGCGGTAATAATAAATGGTAAAACGTTTTAAGCCGGTAAGTTCAACTTGGTGCAAAAAAGAATCGTCATAATTAACCTTAGTTGAAAATCCGCTAGTTTTTTGGCCTAATTTAGGGGTAAGACCCCATTCAACAGTACTTTTTTCGTTAGTATTGGTCTCCCAAAGCACTTTTATTGAGGATGGTTCTGCATCTTGTAAATAAGGTTGCACAAGAATTTCTGTGTGGTTTTGTGCAAATAATTTGACTTGGAAAAACACGACAACTAATAGTGCTATATGTAATTTTTTCATGGTTTTAAAATTAACGTGATTTGTATGGGCCAAAATGGGCTTTAATCTCTCGGTCTTCAGATTTATCGTTTAAAATGTAAATATTGTAATTGTCGCCTGCGTTAAAAACGCGTACTACAATATGCCCCTCTTGACTTTTATATTGATTTAATTTGCTTCCTAAAACATCTTTAGCTCCTTGTAGCATTACAGTAGAAAAGATATCGCGTTTGCCCGGGTATAAACTTTGTGATGTAATGCGACGAAGCACTTCTTCGCCTGGGTGATCTGCAGTCCAATTTTGCTGAATCCAAACACGTGGACGAACTGTACGTACATAAAATGAATTTTGAGAATCTCGATTTCCGTGATGGTTTAACGTAGCCACATCTACAGCACCGATTACTGGAGCAACATGAGATTCTACAGTGTTTAATTTGGATTGGCCAAAAGTTCCAATTCCCGAAATATCGCCACCAGTGAAATAGTTGAACTTACCATAATCTATCCTAATGCAATTACTCAATGGGTTTTCTCCTGGATAGTCCCCTTTCTTAAATAGTTGGTACGTGTCTTCATTATCACCAGTCCAAATCTTACCATTTGATGCGATATTTACCACTGAAAACCCTGTGAATTTTTCAGGGTTGTTTTTCAGTTTAATTTGGTTTTTAGACCCTACTTTTAAAGTTTCGTTTTCTAATCCTTTTTTAGTTTGATAGTCGATAAATTGCCAATATGCTTTAAGGGTAGCAATCATGCGGTAAGGATCGTTTGCAAATTGAGGTAAGGTTTGAATGCTTTTATCTTTTAAATTTATAGGAAAATCAAAACCTCTATCGATTAATTTTTTGACAGGCAATATGGTGCCAACTTCCATGATTCCGGTAAGTTGATACCCCCCTTTAGCCATGATTCTTGTAGAGTCGATTTCACCAAAATGATCATCGTGATAATGGGTTATTAAAGCATAATCTAAAGAACTCCGACTTTGTTTTGGTGCAAATTGTTTGATGTAGTCTACAATCCATTGTGGTGCGGTTTTAGAATTGTTGGGTACTAATTTCGCATTTCTAGACGATGTTGTTCTTGGGTGTGTTTCAGACATGTCGCCAGCATCCACTAAAAGGGTTGTGGCATCGGGCATAACAATATAAGCGGCATCGCCACGGCCGGTGTTTATGTGGTGAATATCTAAAAAACCCGGTTCCCATTTTGGAAAAACATTGTTTTGTGCATGTGTTTCATGCCAAACAACCAAAAAGAAAAAAGTAGCTAAAAATGTTCTGAGCATAAACCTTAACTTTTGGTTCTGAATAGCCTGTTAATGGGAATAATTTGTTTCAACGTATGCTCTCCTTCGTATTTAGCGTCTAAATGAAAACCGCCTCCGCCATTAAAAAATTCCACCCTAATTAAGTGCCTTCCCTTTTCAAGGTTTATGCTTCCGCTTTTTTCTAAAACGCCATGATCCCCATCGTTATCTGCAATTAATTGGTTGTTCACATAAAGCTTGCTGCCATCGTCACTGTTAACGAAAAAAGTATATTTTCCTTTTTTGTCTATTTCTAAGTAACTCTCGTAAACTACGGCTACTTGGTCTGTTTGTATATCATCAACAATAACCTCTTTATGGGAAAACTCGGTTGTATAACCTGTTACTACAGGTTGCAGTTTTGAAAAGTTTGGTAGTTTTTCCAATTTTTCGCCATAAAAGATTTGGTATTTTACAGGGTTTTCCTTGGTTTTAGGCGCTATTCTAAAATTGCCCAAAGCCACGGTGCTTTCAATTTTATTATTTTCAAAAACAGCGGCTTTAAGTATTCTAGTCTGCTTAAGGTAAAACGTGTCTTTATATATCTTGCTGTTTTCTAATGTAGGTAGTTCATTATCTATCGTGTAGCGGATAGTGCCCTTACTGTTAGGGTTTTGAATAACCACAGCAACCGAATCGGCTTTAAAAACCCCTCCAGCGGCCTCGTAATACCCTGCGTTGGGTAATATTTTTGGGGCTACAGTACGTTTTACACGTTTATAAATTAACTCTGGTTTTGGGTTGCCAATAAAAGCTCCTTTTACAGGGCGACCTATCCAGGCTTGTGGTGTTTTTAGATTAAAGGCATAAGCAACATTAGCCGCATTATCATATTGATAAACCGTTTCTTCAATTTTGTAGCCTTTTTTTATTCCAGCACCGTACAAGATAAATGGCACTTCTACCTCAGCTAAACTTTCTCCTCCATGACCATAACCTAATCCGCCATGATCGGCAGCCACTATAAACATAGTTTTATTGAAAATGCCTTTGCGTTTTGTGGCTTCAATTATTTCAGTAATCAAAGAATCTGCTTTTTCAACAGAAGCGTAATATTCTTCGCTACCATGTCCCATACTATGGCCTGCATGGTCAACGTGATCTAAGTGGATAAAAGCAAACTTTGGCGCATAAGTTTCAATGTATTTTACAGCATCTTTAGTGGTGCCGTCTTCGTGGTCGCCATTTATGTCGAAGCTTACTTCACTTTTTTCGAATAATCTTCCAAAGTCGTCCCAATCGTAAATGGCTCCTACGTTGCTCTCTGGTTCTTGATTTTTAAAAAGGGTAAAAATAGTAGGAAAGGTACCGTTATTGGTTTCAACAACAGGAGGCAAAACATGGTCGTGTTTTTTCCACCCGTTTGAAGTTATACCGTGTTGTTCGGTATCTGCGCCCATGAGCATGCTGGCCCAGTTTGGGCTAGAACTTGATGGTAGCACACTTCTGGCGTGTAAGGTGGCAGCACCGTTTGCCATTATAGAATCTAGAGTAGGGGTTTTGGCTTTGACAATACCGTCTGGGCTCATGCCATCTACACCTATTACAATTACATGTTCTATGCCTTTCGGTGAAACTGATTCTTTTTCCGGATTGAAAGTACAAGAGCATAGGGACAGTGCTGCCCCTATGATTGTACCTGCTATTAATATTGTTTTATGTGTCATTTTAATTTTCCCACCAAACTTTAGTTGTTATTTCGTCTCCTCCAATTCTCGTTGCAGCTGCATTGTAGTTTTGTGCATTTAGAGCTTGCTCGTCACTTGGATATTCAAAACGGCTAGGGTATGTTGAATAAAAGGCATCTGGGCCAGGGGCAATTGTACTTGGAAAGCCCGTGCGCTTAAATTCAATAAATCCTTGGTAATCTGTGTAGAATAGCGAAATGTATTTTTGATTTAAAATAGTTTCTAAGCTGTTATTGTAAGCTACACCGGTTCGAGTTAAATAATCGGTAGGCATGGTAACGTCCCAATATTCAAAATTAGAAGTAACACCTTCGTTGTAAAGTGCTTCTGCGTTCGCATTAATCCAACCTCTTTGTGCAGCTTCAGATAGAATAAAATTAACTTCACCATGCAACATTAAACGTGCTTGATTGGCATTTGGCTGCAAATAAAAATATGAAATATTGAATTTTGATAAGAAAGCATCTCCGCCCTTGTATTCGTAAGCTGGGCCATCTACAATACCATTTTGCATACCTTCAATTTCTGGCGTGCCATTTTCAACCGAATTAGCCGTAGGGTCTGCAAAAAACTCTAATCTTGGATCATCAAAGTTTTTAAGAAGGCCTACAAAGTTTTCAGAAATGCGGTATTCATTATAAGACCCTACTCTATAAACCGATTCTTCGGTCACTGGGTGCGCATCAGGATTGGCCCCTAAAAAGGTTAATGTAGCATTGTCGTTGTTAGACTCCATTATAGGGTATAACGACATGTTGTTGAAAATTGTAGCAATCTCTGAAGCTGCTTTTGTTGCATTTACCTCACTTAATCGTAATGCTAACCTTAAACGTAATGAGTTTGCAAACTTTTGCCATTTACTTAAATCGCCATTAAAAACCAAATCTCCTTTTATGGCAAACTGGGCATTTCCTAAAATAGTGTTGGCCTCGTCTAAAAGCTGTAACAAGCCATTGTAGATATCTTCTTGTGTATCATAAACAGGAGTTACATTACCTTCGTTAGCCAAGTTAACTTCGCTAAAAGGCACATCTCCCCACATATCGGTTAATAAACTAAACAACCAAGCCTGCATAACTTTTGATACGCCTTCGTAACTTGAGTTACCTTCGGTAACGGCTATTTCTTCTAGTACTTTGGCATCTCGAATAGCTAGGTAATATGTGTCCCATTGGCCAGATTGTGCTCCCCAATCGAATAAATCGAATGATGTAAACACGATTCTAGCTCCATATTGCCCCATTAAGTTGCCTTCACTCCATGATGCGCTCACTGCAGTACGTATAGAGTTTCTTTGAAGATTGGTTAGTAATAATTCTGGATTTTTATTGATGCTTAAAGCAACATCAGGATTGTCGTTTGAAACATCGAACTTATCGCAACCAGTAAATAAAATACTTATTGCTAATACTGTTAAAAAAGCTGTTTTTTTCATGATTTATACTTTTTTATTTTAATTAAAATCTAGCATCAACTGAAAAACCAATGCTTCTTGTTGTAGGTACCGTTGCATTTTCTACCCCGGGTACATACCTGCCACCTCCAAAGGATAATAATTCGGGGTCTCCGTGGTTAAAATCTTTTGCCCACAACCACAAGTTATTACCGATAACCGATAGAGACATAGAGCTTAAACTTAAGTTTTTAATGATTTTTGGTGGCATATTATAGGTTAATCTTGCTTCCCTTAATTTTATAAAAGTAGCATCATACATACCTTCTGTGTCATTACTTCTTCGGTAGCGGTTATTATGATAGGCGTTAGCGGCAACAATAGTTGTGTTTGGTGTATAACTGCCATCTTCAAGCTGCATAACACCCGCTCCAATAACACCATCTGTTCTATTATTTCCATTGCTGTCAACATAACTTAAACCAGAATCGGCAATTCCAGGATGCGCGCCCCCAAACTCTGGAGCTCTACCCCAAAGTGTTTCTATAGTGTTGCCCGATGTAGCTGCGATTAAACGTGTTCTTGATAACAAATCGCCGCCTTGTCTCCAATCAAATAAAAAGCTTAAGTTGAAGTTTTTATACTTAATAGAGTTGTTCCAACCTAAAGTAAAATCTGGATTGAAATTCCCAACTTTTCTAAGTGTGTTATCCTGTTGTACTAAACCTTCATTGAAGATAACTTGACCATGATAAGGGCTGTTTTCATCTTCAACAGTTCTCAAGCCTGTGCCCCACATATCTCCTAATGAGCCTCCCTTTTCTGCAACTAAAGAAATCCCGTTGCCGCCATAAACATAGCGATCTACACCGTCTTGAAGCTCTAAAATTTCATTACGGTTTAATCCGAAATTAAACGTAGTGTCCCATCTTAAATCTTCATTTTTTATAGGTGTTACGTCCAGTAATATCTCGACACCATGATTTAAGATTTTACCCGCATTGATGATTCTAGATGTTTTACCTGAAGTTGTAGGTAATTCTATTCCTAAAATTTGGTTTTTAGAAATGGTATTGTAATAAGTGGCATCAAAAGTAACGCGGTTTCCAAAGAACTTTAAATCGGCTCCAACCTCAAAAGAAGTTTGAATTTCTGGCTTTAAATTGTAGTTAGGCAATTCGTTTGATGGACTTGCGGTTGGGTTGTTTCCAACGGGAGTTCCCAGAAGATAAGGGTCTGCCAACCTAAACGCACCCGTATCACTACCTACTTGCGCCCAGCCAGCTCTTAATTTTGCAAAAGACAACTTGCTGTTTCCATTGGCCTCTTTTAGTACTGCAGCGAACGATGCAGAAGGGTAAAAATACGAGTTATGTTGTGTTGGCAAGGTTGAAGACCAATCGTTCCTTGCTGTTAAATCTAAAAAATATTTATCGTCCCACTCTAAATGCGCAAAAGCATATAATGAGTTGATTTGTTTTTCTGGACGGTCTGAGCGTTGCACTAAAGCACCATCAGCATTGTAGAACGAATAAACTTCTGGTAATAATAATTTGTTGGTCATTAGTGAGTTGTAATGGTTTTTCTGCACCATTCTGTTTCCACCAGCATTTATGTTTACACCTAGCTTTTCGTTAAACGTTTTATCGTAAGTTAATAAGAAATCTAAATTGGTTTCTTGGAAGTTAACTTTATCTTCACGGTATTGCCCATAAGGAAAGCGTTGAGTAGAGTACGCTCTTTTTATAAAACGATATTCTGAAAAGAAGTCACGCCCGCCACGAACCATAAGCTTAATATCGTCTGTGAAATTATAAGTAGCAGAAAGGTTACCTATAACTCTATCTTTTGCTAGGCCATTGGTGTTTTCATACATCGTAAAATATGGGTTGTCATGATAATTATAGTTGTAGTTATATTGCTGAAAACCCTCTAAACCCTCTTGCCAATAGTTTCTTAGGCTTTTTACGTTAACCTGCTGTCCCCACCAGATGAATAAGTACATCACAGATTCTGTACCGTATCCATTAACGTGTCGGTTATCAGAGTCTGTGCGGATATAATTTACTTTTGAAGAAACTTTTAATCGTTTGCCAAGGTTATAATCCCCTGAAAAAGATATTGTGTTTCTCTGTAAATCTGTGTTAGGTAAAATACCTTTGTTGTCTAAATTGGTGTAGCCTACACGGTAATTCCCGTTTTCGTTAGAGCCATAAAACGATAAGCTGTTAGTAAAGGTTGTTCCTGTTTCTAAAAATTCTTCAACAGGATTGCCTCCATAAACAAAAGGTGTTGGTGTAATGGTGCCTCGCCTTGATAAATCTACGCCCGATGGCCCCAATATATAATCTAAACCATGCACATCTGCACCTCTTAAACCATTGGCTGTTGGTGAGTCGTGTTGGGCTATTAACTGTCCGTTCATTCTTGGTCCCCAAGACTCATCTACACCATCATAAGTTCCGTTGCCATAACCATCAACAAATGAAAATTCAAAGTTTTTACCTTGGCCATAAACGTCTTGGTATTCAGGAACTTTTAAGGCATTCTCGAAAGTAACTTTAGAGCTTACAGAAACGCCAAATTTCTTGCCCTTTCCCGATTTGGTAGTGATAATAATAGCTCCGTTCGCGGCTCTAGAGCCGTAAAGAGCTGTTGCATTGGCTCCTTTAAGAACAGATACAGATTCTACATCTTCTGGGTTAACCTCGGCACCACCGTTGCCATAGTCAATATTCATGTTGCCTGCTCCTCCTAAAGTGTTGGTTCTAGTATCTGTAGTATTGTTAATAGGAATGCCATCTACAACAAAAAGAGGTTGGTTATCGCCCGCCATAGAAGAGTAGCCGCGAATTACAATTGATGAAGATTGTCCAGGGCCTGTTCCATTTGTTACAACCTGTACACCGGCAGTTTTTCCCGAAAGTGTACTAACAAAATTAGTACTGGTTGATTTTGATAATTCTTCCCCGTCTACTTGTTGAAATGCATAGCCAAGCGATTTTTCATCTCTGGTAATATTTAAAGCTGTAACAACAACTTCATCCAAAGACTCTAGGTTTGGAAGTAATTTTACATGGCCTAAATCTTTACTCTCGTTATTACTTATGTTAAGATCTAATACTTTAGTTTGAAAACCAATTGAAGATAATTCAATTTGTATGTCTCCTGTTTCAATTTTCGTAATATTGAATTTTCCGTCGAAGTCTGAAATGGTCCCTTTTGTTGTCCCTTTTACAATAACATTTACACCTGAAACAGGTATGGAGGTCTCGTCTACCACCACGCCACGTATTTCTCCATTTTGAGAAATGGAAGAGGTAGAATAAAGAATACTAATTAGAACAATTAGTAGTTTGTAATGTGTTTTCATTTAGAAATATTTTACATTAGTTAAAATTTACGCTGCAAAATAAATGTGTTATTTACTATTTGTAAACTTTGCAATGTTATATTATAATCATGAAAACATATATTAACAGTTAATTAAATGTTAACAATGTTAACGTTTTGCCATGCCGTTTTTAAAGTTGTCAATACTAATGGACTTACTATATTGTAGTGGACATAAAGAAGGGGGAACTATCTTAACAGATTTTAAAATTTAAGATCTATGATAAAAAAGCGAGTTTACAGTGTAGAATTTAAAAGAAGAGGGGGGCTTAAACATAGCCTGTTTACAGATTTGCTAAAAAAGGGAGTTTTACCTTAGTCAACGGCATTATGGATCTACAAGAATAGCGAAGCAATGTAATGCGCGGTTTGCAGACAATTAATAAGTAGGTTATAGAGTATAAGCCTGATATATGAAATAGAAAGAGAATTTTACTAATTATAAAAAGAGTTAAAAAAACAAGTTATTTATTCGCCATTATTCCCATTAAACTTACGTTCCAATTCGGCTTGAAATTCTTCCATAACGGGGCGTACGGTACTTTCGGGAAGGTCGGCTATTTTAATGTACATCAATCCGTCTACAGAGTTGTTAAATAGCGGATCCACATTAAAGGCTACCAGTTTGGCGTTTTGTTTTATGTATTTTTTAAGGAGTACGGGCAGACGCAATGCTCCAGGCTCTATTTCGTCAATAATGCGGTCGAATTTATTTAAATCGGCTTCGGTTTCATCGAAAACAAAATCTTTGTCGGCATCCTTAAGTTTTACCTTAAACTCTTTTTTTGGCCGTACATACTGTGCAATATAAGGGTCGTAGTAATGCGATTTCATAAACTCGATCATCAACGATTTAGAGAAGTTCGAAAACTGGTTGCTAATACTTACCCCGCCTATTAAGTAATTGTGCTCCGGATAACGTAGGGTAGTGTGTACAATGCCTTTCCAAAGTAAAAACAGTGGCATGGGTTTTTGTTGGTATTCTTTAATAATGAAGGCGCGACCCATTTCAATGGATTCGCTCATCATTTTATATAATTCAGGCTCGAACCTAAAGAGGTCTTGCAGATAGAACCCGTTAATGCCAAAGCGTTCAAAAATTTGTGAGCCTAATCCCATGCGATAGGCACCTACCATAACATTTTTATCGTTGTCCCATAAAAACATGTGGTGATAATATTCGTCAAAATGGTCTAGGTCTATGGCTTCGTTGGTGCCTTCGCCCACTTCCCGAAAGGTGATTTCGCGTAGTCTGCCAATTTCACGTAATATGTTGGGCACTTTTTTAGCCTCGGCTAAAAACACTTCGTAGTTTTTGCTTTCTAATAACCTAGAGCCGTCCTGTCTTAGCATTTCAACTTCTTGTGCCATCAACGCCGAATCGACGGGAGTAACAATGTTTTTTGGTGATTTTGAAGCTTTTAAGGTGGATGACAGGCCGTCTAGAATTTTCGATTTATGCTCGAAGGCATTGGCCAACATATAGGTTTTGCGGCGTAAAAACTCTGAAAAATCTTTAAGATTGGCATGTTCATTTTGGTCTTCTACAGAAATGGGCCTGCCTATTCGCACTTTAATGGTGCGTCGTTTCTGTGTAAGCAATTCCGAAGGGAGTTTGGCTGTTCTAAACGTATCGTTAATTTTTGAAAGCTTGTAGAACAACTTGCTGTTTTTTGCGTGGAAATAAATGGGCACTACGGGTACTTCAGCTTTTTTTGTCAATTTCATGGCGGCTTCTTCCCATGGGCGATCTACTACTAATTTTCCATCACGATAGGTGGAAACTTCTCCGGCAGGGAAAATGCCCAACGGATGTCCTTCCCTTAAATGTAAAATAGAATTTTTAAAACCGGCAACACTCGATTTTACGTCCTTTCGATCTTCAAAAGGATTTACCGGCATAATGAAAGGTTTTAAAGGTTCAATGCGATGCAGCAAAAAGTTGGCTATAATTTTAAAATCCTGGCGCTGTTCCAACATTAATTTTAACAACAAAATGCCATCTATCCCACCAAGTGGGTGGTTCGAAATGGTAATGTAGGCGCCATCTTTTGGCAAGCGTTTTAAATCCTCTTCGGGAATTTCAAACTTGATTTGGAAGTCGTCCAAAATGGCATTCAAAAAGTTCAAATCGTTATGATGCTTATTGCGGTTGTATATTTTGTTGAGGGTAGATATTTTAAGGAGTTTCATTAGCAGCCAGCCTATAAAAGTGCCAATAAATCCGTACTTATCCAGCTGGATGGCTTTAGCGACTTCTTTGGCAGATACTAAACCGGTATGATGTGGTTTGCTCATGCTGTAAATGTACTAAATAGTTTATTGAGTTACTATCTGTATGGTTTCTGGTGTTAACTGTTTTAACAACACGGTTTTACCCGTTTCGATTTGGTTTATGGACGATTGGGTATAGTGCCGAATAGTGTAAAGCGACACATTTTCATGACAAGTTACTTTAAATTTTGCTTTTAATTGCCGTAAGAGTGCCTCTAATTTGTCGTAAATATTATCGATGCATACCGAAAAGCTGATGGCCGAATTTTGAATAACATCCACTTTCATTTTGAATTGGTGCAATAGGGAGAAAATTTCGCTGATATTGTCTTCCACAATGAATGAAAAATCTAATGAAGACAGTGAAATGAGAATTTGATTCTTTTTAAGAATAAAGCAAGGTACCTTAGGCTGCATGGTTGTGTTTTTTTCGATTACGGTACCTTTTTGCATGGGGTTTAAAAACGATTTAACATAAAGCGGTATTTCCTTACGCTGCAAGGGTTGCAGGGTTTTAGGGTGGATTACCGAAGCGCCGTAAAAAGTAAGTTCGATAGCTTCGCGGTACGACATGTTACTGAGCAACTGCGCATGGTTAAAATAACGTGGGTCGGCATTGAGCACACCGGGGACATCTTTCCAAATGGTAACGCTTTCTGCGTTTAGACAGTACGCAAAAATGGCTGCGGTATAGTCGCTGCCTTCTCGCCCAAGTGTTGTGGTAAAATTGTTATCGTCGCTGCCCAAAAAACCTTGTGTGATGTTTAAAACCGATTTATTGAATTTTGAGGCGATAAGGTGCTGGGTACTGTTCCAATCTACTCGGGCTTGCCGATAATAGTTGTTGGTTTTTATTAGATTTCGGGCGTCTATCCATTGATTTTTTAGTCCGGCATTGTTCAGATACTCACTAACAATGGTAGTAGAAATAAGTTCGCCGTAGCTTACAATTTGGTCATAAACAAAATTATAATCGGGCGATTTGTTCACTTTTAATAAAGCGTCGAGTTCGTCAAAAAGTGCTGCCGTTTTTTTGAATGCTGGATGATTTTCGTCATCAAACAAATCCAATAGAATTCCATTGTGGTATTTTTTAACGTCCTGTAAGGTACTTTGCAATTCGGCTTTGTTTTCAAAATAATTTTGAACCACAAGTTCGAGGGCGTTGGTGGTTTTTCCCATGGCCGAAACCACCACCAAAGTATTTTTATACCCCACCAATTTTAAAACCTTTACCAGATTTTTTACGCCGTTGGCATCTTTTACCGAGGCTCCCCCAAATTTAAATACTTGCATCTTATAGTTTTGAAACGTAATTTTTTATGCCTTCTTCAGTTAAATGGACTACATTCCAGTCGCGCAATACGTTGGCGCCTATTTTTTCATAGAGTTCTATGGCAGGTGTGTTCCAGTCCAATACTTCCCAGTTAATACGCTTTACGCCCAAGCTGTGGCCGTATTTTATCACTTCGTCTAAAAGCGCCGTGCCTATTCCCGATCCGCGAGCGGTTTTGCTCACCACTAAATCTTCTAAGTGCAGGATTCGGCCTTTCCATGTGGAGTAGCGGTTATAAACCAATGCGATGCCTTTTATTTTTTTATCGGCTTCGGCAACAAAGCAAGTAAAAGCCGGATTTGTTCCAAAACCATCGTTTTCCAAATCTTCAATGGTCACTTCAACAGCATCGGGTTCTTTTTCAAAAACAGCAAGTTCGTGTATTAAATCGAGCACTTGCGGCATATCTTTTTTTGTAGATTTTCTTATTGTAAAATTCATATTCTTTAAAAATTACACCAAATATAGTTTAAAGTTAAATAATTAATTATTAGCTAACGAAAACGTTGTAGTTTGCTGAAAAAAACTGTTAATTTGTGTTAACAAACAATCCATTATGGCACATAAAAAACAAACTTTAGGTGAATTTATTATTGAAAACCAAGCTGCTTTTAAATACTCTTCTGGTGAGTTGTCCAGTTTACTAAACTCCATTAGGCTGGCTGCAAAAGTAGTAAACCATGAAGTAAATAAAGCAGGACTAGTAGATATTATTGGGGCTGCTGGCGATACTAATATTCAGGGGGAAGACCAGCAAAAACTGGATGTTTATGCGAACGAAAAGTTTATCCAAACCCTTACCAAACGGAATATAGTTTGTGGTATTGCCAGCGAGGAGGAAGATGATTTTATTACCATTAATAGTCAAGATGAAAACCATGGCAATAAATATGTGGTTTTAATCGATCCTTTGGATGGGTCGTCAAACATTGATGTTAATGTGTCTGTGGGAACCATTTTTTCCATTTATAGACGAGTAACTCCTGTAGGGACCCCGGTGCAGCTTGAAGATTTCCTTCAGAAAGGAAGCGAACAGGTGGCTGCCGGTTATGTGGTTTATGGAACATCTACTATGCTTGTTTATACCACTGGTGCGGGTGTTAATGGTTTTACCTTAAACCCTGCGATTGGATCGTTTTATTTGTCGCACCCCGATATGCAGTTTCCTGAAGATGGATATATTTATTCCGTAAACGAAGGGAATTATCTCGATTTTCCGCAAGGCATTAAAAATTATATTAAATACTGCCAAATGGAAGAAGGAGACAGACCATATACGTCGAGGTATATTGGTTCTTTGGTGTCGGATTTTCACCGAAACATGATAAAGGGAGGTATTTATTTGTATCCGCAAGGTTCAAGAAATCCAAATGGAAAATTGCGTTTATTGTACGAATGTAACCCTATGGCTTTTTTAGCGGAACAAGCCAATGGTAAGGCTAGTGATGGTTTTACAAGAATTATGGATATAGATCCAACCGAATTACATCAGCGTGTACCTTTTGTTTGTGGAAGCAAAAACATGGTAGATAAGTGTGAGGAATTTATGCGGAATGCACAGAAATAAAAATATCTAAATATTAACAAAAAAATGCGAGCTTTTTAGCTCGCATTTTTATTATCCCTCAATTTAGCAGACCCCCTGAGAATAGCAATTTTACTTTTTAACTATTTTAAAAGAGGCTGTGCCCACATCAGTTTTTAGATTTAAGATATACAAACCACTTTTTAGGTGCTCAACGTTTAAAGTAGTTTTGTTTTCTGTACTTGAGTAAACTTTTTGGCCTAAGTTGTTGTAAATTACGGCTTTTAGAACATTAATGTTATCGGGTAGCCTCATGTTGAGTTGTGCGTTAAAAGGGTTAGGATGCAATAAAGTGGACTTTTTCAAGAAATCATCAATTCCTAAAGTGGCTATTTCATCAACCGTTGTGGTGATGGACCAATTGCTGTTTGAATCCTTCACCCGAACATAAATAACGTCTTCAAAACTGTAATTGCCCGTTGGATAGGGCACATTGAATGTATAAGTGCCATCCGCCTCGGGTTCAGTAATTTCAACAACAGTATTGTTGCCAAATTCCAAATCATCTCCAAAAAAGTATTCAATTTCTACAAGGTTGGTGTTTGGGTTTTGGTAAACCTCTATATTTTTTCTAAAAGTATGACTCCAATTTCCGTAAGCATCCTTTACCCTACCATATAGTTTGTGGTAACCTAAAGGTGTGTTTGCTGCTATTTGTGCGGTGAAGGCTTGTTCAATATCATCCGTTTCAGGGTCAATGGTGAACGATGTCCCTGCGCCGTACTGGTAGTCTTCATCAATGAAATACTCGCCCATTACAATATTGTTTTCAACAAAGGGCGCTACAATTTCGATATGTTTTCTGATGGTTTGGCTCCAATTTCCGTCGGCATCCTTTACCCGCATATAGAGTTTGTGATAACCTACCGAAGTGCCAGAAGGAATATCTGCCAATACGGTTTCGGTAATGTCTATATCGGGCGATGCAATATCAAGTACCGTGTTCTGTCCAAATCCATTATCGGCATCCAAAAAATACTCAATTTGGGTAGCGTTGGATTGGGCACGGATACCTAGTGTTATAGCCAATACAATGGCTGTTAAAATAATCCGTTTCATGGCAAATTAGTTATTGGTTCGAGCTTTAACAGTTACCGAAAGCCCGGTACCTGGTTCGGATACGCCTGTGGTAGTAACATCATAAGCTACGGGAATGGCACCTAAGCCAGACAAATTGTAGCGGTTGGTAAGCACCACACCACCAAATGCACCACGCTCGGCGCCATCGCTACCCGCTTGGTTGTAGCTGGAGCCCGATTGCAATTGGTATAATCCATCGGTTGTGCCTTCTTCTACAAATAATAGCGCCATGCTGGGCACCCAAAGATTGCCCGGAGTACCATCGAACACATCTGAGTTTGAAACTGTATTGTATTCTACGTTATTATTGGTGCCACTATTAATGTTTGCAGTAATACCAGCGGCTTTTAGAATATTGTTTTGGAAGGAACCTGTGTTGAACTCTAAATTTAATTCATTAGCTGGCCCATCGAAAACATTATTGTTGCATACCATAATAGTTCCGGTGCCCCATGCATTGTCTGTCCATAATAATTTTTTTTGGCAGATATTGTTGTTGAATACAATTTCTTGTGGAGGGATATAGGAACTACTTCCAGTATCGACTATAGCACTGGTATTGTATGTGTTTGGAAAAAAATTCTGAAGAATATAGATGTCAACCAGTTGGGTGTTTGGTCTTACGTAGCGGTCTATCCTACATCTTTTAACGGTAACCCCGTTTACGTTTACATATACAATTCCATCTACACTGCTTCCATCATATAATATATTCATCCCGATGAGTTGTGAAGATTCAGAACCAGCATCAAATGTAACACGTCCAATTTTAGCATCATAGGTGTTGTTTGAAACTTTAGGGTTTTCAGTTAAAAAGTAACCAGGGCCAATAATAACTAGCTCTTTTGTAATTGTGGCATCGGCATAAACAATAGTAGAACCTTCTACATGCAGTATGTCGCCATCATTTACATTAGGGTAAGCAACAGCTTCGTTAATTTCGCTAAATACGGGAAAGCTAGGTGTACCCCCATAATTTTCGCCAAAGTTTGTGGTGCCATCGTAGTTGGATTGGTTGTTTACACGCCAGGTAGTTTGGGCGTACAGCATCGAGGTCAATAATAGGACGGTACATAATACGGCCATGTTTGAGAGTAATTGTTTTGTTTTCATTTCTTAGAATTTTAAAGGATTAATTAATAGCAATGTTTTCATGTTTTTTGGAACGTAATAGCAATCGTAAAAAAGTGATTTTTGAAAAGTAACTACAACTCAATTATTGAAGTAATTGAAAACTTTCCATTGGTTATTGAAATTTTCCTGTCAGGGTCGTCCTCATGTACTGCCTCAGCACTAAAAGTCCCTGAAGCAGATTCTCCATCAAAATAAGTAAGTGTTATTGAAGCAGAACCAACATAAGGTCGAGCTATGTAGTTTTCATCTAATTCGTTTGCAGCAGTGATGCCAATTTCGGTAGTAAGGCCTGGTATTTTATCCTCTTCATCAACATCATCAATTAAATTATAGGTTTTCCCTTCTGCAGGCTTGTAAATTCCTATGCTAACAAATTTTCCACCATCAATTGATATACCGGAAATGGTAAGTATATTATATCCATAAGATGCTCCTGTTAAGGTTGAAGATGATGTAAATGAAGTACCGTCTAAATTGCACGTTACATAATCGCCATCTGGTAATGAGGTTGTTGAATCACTAGAGCAAGACAATAAAATCATTCCAATAACGCTTAGCAACATGAAATTTATTAATGTAACAGATTTATAGATTCTTTTTTTCATAATTTAATATGGGTTATTTATATTCTTTTAAGTTCTTATAGGATACATTCGTAAAAACACCATCAGTAATTTTATATGTGTTAACGCCGTCTGAGGCGGTAAACCGAAACTCTCCGGAAACGAGTTTGTTTACTTTATCAATAGATGTGATTTTTAGATAAGAATCTTCAGTAGATTCTGTGCTAGCTTCTTTTTCATTATCATTCTGTACTTCAAAATAATGGCCAGTAGGAAAGTCTTCCCCTGTATTATTTTTTGAGTCCCATACGGTATTTGGCCCCACGGTGTTAAACGATTTCTCGTCCATTATTGAAACAAGAATACTTTTGGCAACATTATCTATAACAGTACCTCCGTTAATGCTTAGTTGAAAGAACATGGGCGTTTTTACCAATACCGCAAAAATCTGGCTAAAGCCATCTTCTGGTGTTGGTACAAAATCACTGCCGTTTATCTTGGCAGAGAATTGTGCTGCACCATTTTGGGCATAAATGCTTGAATAGTTAAAAGCGAATAAAAAACATACAATGAAGGCTATTTTTGAAAAAGTTTTCATGGTTCTAGTTTTTAATGATTTTTTTGATGACATTTCCCAAATTTGAATTAATATTCAAAAAGTACATTCCGTCTTGAAAATGGGAAATGTCAATGGTATTATTGCCTCCATGCAAAACCCCTTTTACTAAAACTTGACCGTTAATATTTGTTAATTTGTATAAAGCTTTTTGAAGCGTATTGATGTGAATTTTATCTTTTGTTGGATTAGGGTATAAAGTAGTTACTGTTTGGTCGTTTTCTTCTGCAATAGTTAAGGTTGAGGCCTCATAGCTCACCTTAAAATCATCCACATACAATTTATCTTGCCCAACGGTGTTAAAGTGCCTTACAATGATACCAATATTTTTTCCTGCAAAAGATATGGGTATAGCGGCTGTAATATCTTTCGCTGTTCCAGAACCACCTACCGTTAAGGTTTCTTCGTGTATTTTAGTGTTGAACGACTGTCCTAAGGCTTCATCAAAAACATAAACGGCAAAGTGCTCTGCAGGGCGATCACTACTGGAAGCCTCTACATTTATTTTAAATGAAATGGATGTTGCATTGTTGGGAATGGTAATGGCTCCGGTTGGTGTAATAAGTAAATTGTCTGGGGTTAATGCACCGGCAATATCATCATAAGATTTAGAAAAGAAACTTGTATCTGTTATAAGGCCTTTTCCTGCAACATTGCCGTTTTCTGTTTCCCAAGTAAAGGAATCGCCATCATTATTTGTGGCTGAAAAGTTTGCATAGTCACTAGAATCGGAAGACCATACAATGCCACAATCTTCGCTAAAACTTGTATGGGCATCTATGTTTGTCCAGTTTGTAGAAGAATAGGATGGGTCATCTACTTGGATGCAAGTTAGGTTTGGATTGTCTGTTGTGTTAAAATAAAAACCTCCTGTGATTAAAGTATTATTACCATTTTTGATGTTTAAATATGTTAGCTGGTTCTCATTGCATTCTATTGCTTCCAATTTTAAATGACTTGATAGGTCTAAGTAGCCTAATTGGTTATTGCCACAGCTTAACCATGTTAACTGCAAATTATTACTAACATCTAAGCTAGTTAATCGGTTATCAAAGCACCAAAGTATATCTATCAAAGTATTTTGATTTATGTCTAAATTAGTCAATAGATTTGCTCCACAATTTAAATCGTCCAGAAGTGTATTATTACTAACATCTAAAGTGTTTAATTGATTAAATTGACATTGTAATCTTTCTAAAAGAGTATTATTGCTAATATTTATTGTAGAAATTTGATTGACGGCAAATAAAAGTTCTCTTAAATTAGTGTGAGCATCAACATTTAAGGAGGTTAGTTGGTTGTCTTGGCAGCTTAAGATCTCTAATAGGGTATTATTGCTAATATCTAAAGATGTTAGTCCATTGCTGTCAATCCATAATGTTTTTAATAACGTATTATTGTTTACGTTTATATTTTGAATAGAGTTTTGACCACATGTTAATTCTTCTAATAGAGTATTGTTACTAACGTCTAAACTAGTTAAGTTATTCGAGCCGCAAGAAAGTTTTTTTAATTGAAATTTATCACTAATATCTAAGCTTGAAATTTGATTGAAATAGCAATCTAAATTTGTAAGATTAGGGTTGTTGCTTATGTCTAATGTTGCTATTTGGTTAGCACTAACAGACAAGGTTTCTAATAAATTGTTATTGCTAATATCTATGGATGTTAATTGACTGCCACTAATTTGAAAATCTTTTAACAAGGTGTTATTTGTTAAATTAATACTTTGTATTGAATTGTTGTTAGCATTTACTTCTTCTAAAACGGTGCTATTGTTAATATTTAATGAGGATAAATTATTAGAATAACAAAGCAATTTCTTTAATTGTAAGTTATTGCTAAAATTTAAGCTTGTAAGATTATTTCCTTGACACCTTAATTCAGTTAAAGCAGTAAAAGCTTCTATTCCTGTAAGGTCACTAATATTTCTGTATGATATATTTAAATATGTAACACCAGAAATATCAGATGTAAAAACCTTACCATTAATAGCTCCATCGCTATCAATGCCCAAATCGATTAACGCTTGTTCAAAATTGACATCGGGTATGGCGGTGGTTTGGGAAAATCCTAAATAAGAAATTGTGAACAATATAAATGAGAGTAATTTTATTTTCATAGTATTATATTCTTGTTGATAATAGCATCAAGGAAGGGGGGCGTAATTAATACCACCCCCTAATATTATATGTGTTAGGCTGCTGGTTATTGCCATAAGCAACCCCAACATCTCTGGCAGCTTGTATTCTAGATTTTTCAACATCTAAAACTTTTAGTGCGTAGTTCCAATTTCTGTCGCTTAATTCTTTTACTCTATCTGATATTTTAGAGAACAACGATTTAACTTGATTGAAACAAGGTGCGGTGGGTTCAACCGTTGCCAAAAGTGCAGCCGCTTCGTTAGCGGCATTAATATCTTGGTTGGCGGCCCAAATACCACTGGCTTCCGATAGTTTAACTTTGCAATCAAATTCAATAGCTTTGTCGTAATAGGTAGCAAGCTTGGTTTTTATTTTATCAAAACATGTGCTAACTTCAGGAACGCTTGATAATAAGGCTAGAGCTCCTTCATAGTTGTTTTGTGAAGCTAATGCATCAGCTTGCTTAATAACTAAGTTGCAATTGTTGTTAAAGTATTCAATAATACGTTCTTTGCTTCTTGTTACTAAATCTTGTAATGCTTGGTTTTTAGGTTTTATTTGATTTATTGCTGCCATATAGGCTTTGTTTTCATTGGTGCCAACGCCTTTAACCATTATGGATTCACTTGTATATAGTGTACCCTCAATACCATCACCAACATAAAGTGTAACCTCTAGGTTTAAGGCGATTTTTGGAGGGGCTGTAGGCAAAACATCTTTGCTAATCACAGTAATATTCGGTGTAATGATAAACCGTGAGTCATAACCACCTTGAGCAATGCCATTTTTTGTAATGATTTGGTTTAATTTGTTTGAAAGCATACTTTTAGCATAAGTAGGAACACTTTCTGTTTGATTAGGAATGTAAGATCCTAAAAAAATACCATCGTAATTAACATTATTTTGTGCTGCCAATGTTAGCGAGGCAATGAGTACGAAACTGGATATTATTTTTTTCATTTCTTTCATTTTTTAAAATTTATTTACCACCAAGAATTATGGTGGCTCTTCCCAGTCCTTTCATGACCAATTTGTTTGGGATGTTATATGGAGCACTTTTTAAATATTTACTAAGCTCATATACAAAACGGCGTGCATCTAAGGCTCTACCTTGTTCATTTTCCAATGGAATTCTAACTTGTTCAAACAATGCCATGTTTTCGGTCATGTCTGTCGTGCTAAAACGCCCTTTTACAGCGTTGTCTGCTAGCCAATCTTCAATAGCAAAACCAAGGACTTCACCACCATATTCCGTATCTAAATCGCCATCCCAATCATTCCATTTTTGAATGCGGACAATAATTTCCCTACCATTTTCAAACATATCATCAAAATGTGCTTGTAAACGTTCGGTAAATTTATCCATGTGGGCCAAAACTGCTTCAGACAGCAATACTGGTAATTCGGCTGAAAAAGAAGGTGCCCCCGTGCCAGCAGCAGTAGCAATTTGTTTATCGGTATAGGCATCTAAACCCTGAAGGTTAAACGTAATGGATTTTTTAGGGCCAGTTTGGTTTACTGTCCAAGTAAGTTGCATGATAATATCTGCTTTAGCCGCTTTTTTCAATGCATCTATAGGGCTTTCGGCTACACCACTGCCCGAATCGCTAGAGGAACGTAAATTGTCTTCAGCCGAATTGGATTTTAGTGTTTTAATGGCCGATTCCATATTTTTTAGTGGAAAGCCCCTGTCTGCCATCATACCATTTATTTGGCTAATAACTAAAAGTACGTCGGTATCTTGTTGGAATGCTTTTTGATAATCAGGTATTTGAACCAAAGTGCCTTGGTCATCAAAATTCATGACGTAACCATTTTTTATACACCAAGCATCACTTGGAACCACCATAATTGTTGGTTTTTTGGCTTGGCTAAATGTTATTGCACTTATTAAAAATAGGCAATAGGTAATGTGTAAGTGTATCTGTTTTTTCATAAGTTGTGTATTAATAATTAAAATCCGGATGCTAAACCTCTTATAATGCCTTCTTCTTCCAATCGTTTTCTTAACATATCGGTTTGGACATTAACTACGGCGCCAATTTTGTATTCACGTTTGCTTACTTTCAATCGATCGCCAGCAGCTATTCTACCGTCTGTAGCTGCAGACACGTATTTAAGGTAATCGCCGCCATCGGCAAAAAAAGCATCAAAGAATTCAGCATGTTCAGCTGCGGTTTTAGCAGATTTTAGTAAAGGGCTAAAGGAAGTGCATCCTTGTCCGCCACCTGCAAATCCCTTAAAAATGATACCATGTACGGCATTTTTCATGGCATGCGAAATGGCATGTTTTGGATTTTTGGAATAAGACCATACTTTTACAAGTTTGGACCCTAGTTTTGCAATGCCTTCGCACTCGATATCATAACGAAAAATTTCGGTGTCTTTGTTGGCTTTTTCATTTTTCCATTGGGCGTTTGCACTTACCCCAATTACCAAGAAGGCAATTATAATAAATAGTGGTTTTGTTTTTTGTATCATGTTGTTTTAGTATTTAAGGTTAATTAATTTGTCTGATTAGCATACCCGGAAAATATTTGTTTTTTCCTCCACTGAAGGTAGTGTATTCCAATTCTGAAGGATTTTCTTCGTCGGCATTAAAGCGGTTATCCCATATGAGTTCCTTTTCAACTTTTATAACGCCTAAGCGTTCGTATTCAATAACTCCATTTTCATTGAGTACTTGTTCCAAAACTTCATATTTATCGCCTTTTTCCAAGCCTTCTTTGAGGCCAATTTTTGCTGCCAAAGGATCTGTACTGATCAATGGCGTTTTTGTTCTAAAGACTTCAAATTCCCTTTGCAGTTTGGCAATAACGTTGTCAACCGCTCTAACCGTTGCAATACTTATTAAATCTTCGTTGCTTTTTTTGGTATAAACGGTGCTTTGTACATCGGCCCAAGAAGTGGCCTTGCCAACATATTCAAACTTGAATAGGTCGGTTTCGTCAAAAGCATTTTTCTTTTCGGTGTCAATGGCACTATCTTCCGTCCAGTAGCTATTGTAAAATATCCCAGCGATGTCATCGTTCCAAACCAGCTTGTACAAATAAGCTTGGGTTTTGATGATGTAACCTTTTCCGGCAACTTCAACGCCTGCCGAGGTTGCGTCAGACACCGTTGCCACATCGTTTTTCCCAAGAATTGAAGCTACATCTGAAACGCTGCCCAAAATGCCTTTGGCTTGGTCGGCAATTTCTTCTTTGTTGGTGTACTTAAAATTGTTGACCACCACAAAGGTGTTTTTTATTAGTGCTTCGCCTGCATCGGCTAACATCGCCGAACCGCGTTCACTATTGTTGGCAATTTTCACATCCAAATCGGTGGCGTTATAAAAGCCTCTTTCGGCAATTAAATCCATGTTAAAGCCACCGTTTTCACTTCTGTTGAACCATTTGGAAACCATGTTTTTAGCAATATTTTTACTGTTTAAATAATTTAATATGGCCAAATGTTGGGTGTCATCAGAACTACTATTGTTAGATTTTAAGGAAACTTTAGATAGTAGCCCTTTCTTTTTGGGTTGTTCGCTGGCTTTTGGTTTTGTATAAACCAGGGTCGTATCGTTTTTAGGAATTAGCCTAGTAAATACCCTGTGGTTGTTGAACTTGTCGGGCAAGGGTGCATTAACAAAAACGTCTTGTATGGTATTGGCATATTCCTGTTGTGGATCGCTAATCATGAGGGTGTGCAACGAACTACGTTTATATTTTACATCAGTGTTTTGTTGTTGGGCGCTTGTAGATAGTGAAAACAAAAAAAGCAGCGAAAAAAAAACATTCTTAAAAAAAAGTTTCATGTTGAGAGTGTGTATGAATTAATAATAATACCGCAAGGCTTTCGGGAAGGCTATGGATTGATTTGTTTAAATGCTGTTAAGATTGAGGGTAACTGTTTTGTTTTTCATTGTTTTAAGATTTTAAAGGGTCAATTAATAGTTGTGTTTTTAAATTATCGATTAGTCTTCAAATTAGGAAGTATTAGCTAAAGGCTGTTTAAAATGATTTCTACTCTATTTATGCTTTCAGTTCAGAGTATATTTTTTCTTGATACTGGTAGTAGCTATCTTAAACAAGTACTTTTTGCACAAACCAATAAATTCTGCCAGAAATAGACCTAATGCTTTTGTGTGTAGTTTCTTCCTATAGATATAGTGCTTTTTGAGAGAGAGAAAGGGTGTTGAATATTTATAATAAAAGGAACAAATAAAAAATTGTTAATACTTTTTTGAGATAAAGATTTCATTGTGGTTGAGATTAATTAATAGCGTTTTAAAAATAATACCGTAGCTATTAATAGAATACCTAAATTTATTATTTGGCAACTTCCAGTTATTATTTGCGTATTTTTATGATGTGTGAATAGTATATTTTTTATATTGTTTATATATTTGGTTTAGCAACAGTATTTTAATCCTCTTATGTTTAGAAAAATAAGCTGCTTGTGTTTTTTGATAAGTGCCGTTCTGTTAGCTCAACAAAGAGACATCGACTCGATCGAAAACCAATTGTTAAACACGAAGTTGGCAGATTCTACTAGATTGAATTTGTTAACAGATTTAGGGTATTATTACTATTCCATTAATGCTAAAAAAGGGTTGAAAGTTTTAGATCAAGCTCTTTTGCTAGCCAAAAGTTTAAAAGACATAGATAAAGAGGCAAGAGCATACCAATACAAGGGGCATAATTACTCAACAATTGGTAATGATTCCATGGCATTAGCCATGTATGATAAGGCAGGTGAAATTTACAAAGCTGCCAATAATTACAATAAACAGGCAAGACTCATTTACAATAAGGGGCTCATATATTTCAATAAAAGCAATTATGTAAAGGCTAATAGGTGTAATATTGAAGCTTTTGAAGCATTTAAACAAGCAAATGATAGTGTGTTGATGGCAAAAATGCTTAATAGTATAGGTATAAATTATATGTATTTGTCTGACTATCCATCGTCTTTATCAAAATATTTAGACGCACTCGCCATTTATAGAGATTTAAAAGACACACTTAGTCTAGATTATGCTAATACCACCCAAAACCTTGGAATTTTATATACTAAGTTAAAAACATATAAAAAGGCATTAGTATACCATGAAAAAGCTTCGAAAATTTACGAAACTTTAGATTATAAATACGGTTTAGCCAATAGTTACAACAACATTGGTAACATTTATGATTATTTAAAACAGCAACAAAAAGCCATTGATAATTACAGAAAATCATATGGTATAATGCAAAAAAGTGACAATAAATTAGGAATGGCCAATGCCTTGACCAATATAGGCATTGTAAACGTTGGCTTTAAAAAACATAACGAAGCGCTAAACAATTTCAATAAAGCCAAAGCGCTTTATGAAACCCTTGGCAATACCAATAATTTAGCCATAGTTCATGAATACATTGGCGAAAGTTACTTGAACATAAGCAGTTTACATAAAGCAAAAAATCATTATCAAAAGGCTTATAGTTTGGCTGAAAAATCAAAAAGCATATCATTGCAAGTATCAGCTTTAGAAGGTTTAACAGAAGTAAACAAGCAGTTAAAAGACTATAAAAGCGCATATAATTATATTAATGAAGCTATAATATTAAAAGACAGTTTTAATTCTATTGAAAAGAAAGAAGAATTAGTAAGGCTTGAAGAAAAATATAAGTACCAAAATGAAAAAAATATATTAGAGAATAATCATATACAAGAGCAGTTGCTTTTTGCAAATGAGTTAGAGAGACAAAAAATTATAAAAACAACATATTTAGCAGGTGGTAGCATTGCGTTATGTTTTGTAATTGGATTAATGGTTTTTTATAAGAAAAAACGAGAAGCCGATTTTAACACCAAAGTTGCCACAACCGAATTAAAAGCGCTACGAGCACAAATGAACCCACATTTCATTTTCAATACGTTAAATTCTATCAATAATTATATTGTTAGTAATAAGGTTGATGATGCTTCAAATTATCTTACTAAATTTTCTAAACTCATGAGACAAACACTAGAGGTGTCTATGTATGAAAATATTACTATTGAAGAAGATGTAAAGCTGTTAGAAAATTATTTAGATATTGAAAAAAAACGCATTCCCAACGGATTTAATTATGAAATTAAAATTGATGATGGCATTGATAAAAGTAACGTTTTAGTACCGTCAATGATTATGCAACCGTTTGTTGAAAATAGTATTTGGCACGGTGTATCAAAACTTAACGGTGCTGGTGTAATTACTATTCAAGTTAAAAAATTGAACAACCAACAGCTGTGTTATAGTGTAGAAGATAACGGCGTGGGAATAACACCTGCAAACAAAAAGAATACGGCGCACAAATCATTGGGTATTAAAATTACAAACGATAGAATTGCAGTTTTAAACAAAACCAAAAATATAAACGCACAAATTAAAATTATTAATAAAAGTCTAGGTACAAGAGTTGAAGTAATATTGCCTTTTCAGTTAGCATATTTAAATGATGATTAATACATTAATTATAGATGATGAGCAGCATTGTATTGATGCTTTGCTAAAATTAACCAGTAAATACAGTGATGTTTTTAATGTTGTAAAAACATGCACAAACGTTAAAAATGCGGTTGAAACAACAAATGCGCTAAACCCAGATTTAGTTTTTTTAGATGTTGAAATTAACAACCAAACGGGGTTTGAGTATTTACAAAAAGTAAGGCATTTAAATTTTATGGTTGTTTTTACCACGGCTTACAGTAAATACGCTGTAAAAGCATTTAAGTTTGCTGCGCTACATTATTTATTAAAACCTATTGATTTTGATGATTTTGATGAGGTTGTAAATAGGCTGAAATCTCAAAAATCTACTGACGATGTAAATAAAAAAATAGACACATTACTCTATAATTTAAAAGAAGACCCAGCCAAAAAACGTATAAGCATAAACACTGCTAATGAATGTGTGGTTTTAGATGTTTCAAATATTATTTATTGTGAAGCTAAAGTAAATTATACTGACATTTACATTGAAAACGGAAAGAAAATTACAAGTTCAAAAACCTTAAAGCGTTTCGAAGAAATGCTAAAAGAAAGTGGTTTTTACAGGGTAAGTCAATCGTGTTTGGTAAACCTAAGTCACGTTAAAAAATACACAAAAACAAAACCGCCATACGCTGTAATGAGTAATGCTGAAAAAGTTAAAGTGTCGTTAAGCAGTAAAGAAGGGTTTTTAAAACAGTTGATTAATTTATAGGCATAAAAAAATGCGAGCTTTTTAGCTCGCATTTTTTATGAATGATATGTATATGTTTCGGTTTTTATAAAGCAACCAAATCGCCTGTTATATCTTTAGAAGGCAAGTCTGATTTACCCATCAAGAAAATATCTACTTGACGCGCGGCCTCACGACCTTCGGAAATAGCCCATACAATTAACGACTGCCCGCGGCGCATATCACCGGCAGTAAAGATGTTAGGGATATTGGTTTGGTACTTTCCGTATTCCGCCTTATAGTTTGAACGGGCATCTTTTTCAATACCTAATTTATCAGCTAAAGTGCTTTCTGGCCCTGTAAAACCTAATGCCAATAACGCTAAATCGCATGGCCAAGTTTTTTCAGTACCCGGTACTTCAATTAATTGAGGACGCTCACCCGGAACCATTTTCCACTCTACGTTAACCGTTTTCAGCGCGGTTAATTTGTTGTTTTCGTCCGTAATGAACTCTTTGGTGTTAATCAACCAGTTACGCTCAACACCTTCTTCGTGAGAAGACGATGTTTTAAGCTGCAATGGCCAAAATGGCCAAGGCGTAGTTGGCGAACGGTGCCCTGGTGGTTTCGGCATAATTTCGAAATTCACTACCGATTTGGCGCCGTGACGGTTCGAGGTTCCAACACAGTCAGATCCCGTATCACCACCACCAATAACAATAACGTTTTTGTCAGTTGCCATCACTTGGTTTTCCACTTTTTTACCAAACAATACTTTGGTTTGTTGGGTTAAGAAATCCATAGCTTGTACCACACCATCGGCATCAATACCTGGGGTTGGTAAGCTACGTCTTTCTGTGGCACCACCACAAAGCACAACGGCATCAAAAGCCTTAAGTTCTTTGGTGTCGTAATTAACGCCAACGTTAACATTGGTTTTAAAGGTGATACCTTCGGCTTCCAAAATAGCTAAACGACGGTCTATGATTTCCTTTTCCATTTTAAAGTTAGGAATACCGTAGCGTAAAAGCCCACCGATTTCGTCATCTCTTTCGAAAACGGTTACGGTGTGTCCGGCACGATTGAGTTGTTGTGCGGCAGCCAATCCAGCAGGACCAGATCCAACAACGGCGATGGTTTTTCCTGTTCTGGTTTTTGGTGGCTGAGGTTTTATCCAACCTTCCGCGAAAGCGCGCTCAACGATTTGTTTTTCGATATTTTCGATGGATACGGGGTCTTCAATAATACCCAATACACATGATTTTTCGCATGGCGCAGGGCACAATCTCCCAGTAAACTCCGGGAAGTTGTTAGTAGCGTGCAATAACCAAGAGGCTTTTTGCCACTCGCCTTGGTGTACCATGTGGTTAAAATCTGGTATTAAATTACCTAGTGGGCAACCACTATGGCAAAAAGGAATACCGCAATCCATACAACGAGAGCCTTGTTTGGTAATCTCTTCTTCGCTTAATGGAACTGTAAATTCTTTATAATGTTTTACCCTATCTTGAACAGGGGTGTATTGTTCATCTTGTCTGTCAAATTCTTTAAATCCGGTTACTTTTCCCATGACACTATGCTGTTGTTAATTCTTCTACCATTTGTTCTTCTGTCTCTAAACGCTTAAGGGCACGCTTGTATTCTATTGGCATTACTTTTACAAAGTTGCCTAAGCTGTTGTCCCAATCTTCCAATAGCGCTTTTCCTCTGTTACTGTTTGTGTACAGTACGTGCTTTTCAATAAGCCCTTTTAATTCTGCTGCATCTTCAGTAGAAATATCTTCAAATTCAATAGTTTCGGTATTACATAAACCGTTAACAAATTTGTTTTCAGGATCGTAAACGTAAGCGATACCGCCACTCATACCTGCGGCGAAGTTTCTTCCAGTTTTACCAAGAACAACCACTCTACCACCAGTCATGTATTCGCAACAATGGTCTCCAACGCCTTCAACAACGGTGTGTGCACCAGAGTTTCTCACGGCGAAACGTTCTCCTGCAATACCGTTTATATAGGCCTGACCTTGAACGGCTCCGAATAAACAAACGTTACCAACAATGATGTTGTTTTCAGCAATAAAGTCGGCCGTCGCCGGTTTTTTAACAATCAGTTTGGCTCCAGAAAGTCCTTTACCTAAATAATCGTTAGTGTTTCCGTCAACAGTAAAGGTTAAACCGTGGGCTCCAAAAGCACCAAAACTTTGTCCGGCAGAACCAGTGAAATTGATGTTCAATGTATCTTCAGGTAAACCTAAGTGGCCGTATATTTTCGAAATTTCATTACTTACAATAGCACCAACGGTACGGTTAATGTTCTTGATTTTGTAATTCAAATTCGTTTTTTCCTTTCTATATAAAGCTCTGTGCGAATCTTTTAGGATAGTGAAATCCAAAACGTTTTCAAGATTGTGGTCTTGAGCTTCAGTATTTCTCACTGGCATTTGGCTGTAAGCTTGCGGCCTGTGTAGGATGCTCGATAAATCCAATCCTTTCGCCTTGTAATGTTTGATGGCTTTATTGGCATTGATTTTATGCGTTTGCCCAACCATTTCGGCCAAAGTTCTGAATCCTAATTGAGCCATAATCGCTCTTAATTCTTCCGCTACATAGTAGAAGAAGTTAATAACGTGCTCTGGTGTGCCTTTAAAGTTTTTACGCAATTCTTTATCTTGAGTTGCGATACCTACAGGGCAAGTATTTAAATGACATTTACGCATCATAATACAGCCAGAAGCTACTAATGGAGCAGTAGCAAAACCAAACTCTTCAGCACCTAATAAAGCGGCAATGGCAACGTCGCGACCAGTTTTTAACTGACCATCACATTCTACAACAATACGGCTACGTAAGTTGTTTAGTACCAAGGTTTGTTGTGCTTCAGAAAGTCCAAGTTCCCATGGCAAACCAGCGTGCTTTAATGATGTTAAAGGTGAAGCTCCCGTACCACCATCGTAACCAGAAATTAAAACCACGTCGGCTTTCGCTTTGGCCACACCGGCAGCAATGGTTCCTACACCAACTTCCGATACTAGTTTTACGTTAACACGGGCTTCGCGATTGGCATTTTTCAAATCGAAAATCAACTGCGCCAAATCCTCAATAGAATAAATATCGTGATGCGGTGGTGGTGAAATTAAACCTACAAACGGGGTGGAGTTACGTGCAGCGGCAATCCATGGCAATACTTTTTCGCCTGGAAGCTGTCCGCCTTCACCTGGTTTTGCACCCTGTGCCATTTTGATTTGAATTTCCTTAGCATTGGTCAAGTAGTGAGACGTTACACCAAAACGACCTGAAGCTACCTGCTTGATGGCAGAGTTTCGGCTATCGCCGTTCATGTCTTTTTGGAAACGTTTTCTGTCTTCACCACCTTCACCTGAATTGGATTTTCCTCCAATACGGTTCATGGCAATGGCCAAGTTTTCGTGCGCTTCCCTTGAAATAGATCCGTAAGACATTGCACCCGTTTTGAAGCGCTTTACAATCTCCGTCCAAGGTTCTACTTCCTCGATTGGAATAGGGTCTAGGTTATCGAACTCAAATAAACCACGGATGGTCATTAAGTTTTCAGACTGTTCATTGATGGCTTTGGCATAAACATCGTAGCTGTTTTGGTCGCTTAAGCGTACCGCCTGTTGTAATTTTGCAACCGTTGTGGGGTTGAACAAATGGCGCTCGCCGTTACGTCTCCATCGGTAATCGCCACCAATGTTTAAACCTAGTTTTTTATCAATTAAATTATCTGGATACGCTTGTTTGTAGCGTTCGTTAATTTCTTTTTCAATTTCGTATAGCCCGATACCTTCAATTCTTGAAGCGGTATATGGGAAGTATTTTTCAACAAATGCAGAGTTGAAACCAACGATTTCGAAAATTTGAGAACCTCGGTACGAGTGTAATGTTGAGATTCCAATCTTGTTCATGATTTTCAACAGCCCTTTACCAATGGCTTTGTTGAAGTTTTCAACGGCTTTGTCTTCATTCAAGTTTTCAATGAAACCTTCCTTTACCTGCATTCTGATGATTTCGTTCACCATGTACGGGTTGATGGCACTAGCACCATAGCCGAACAAGGTAGCAAAGTGGTGAGGCTCGCGAGGCTCGGCCGACTCTACAATAATATCGAAATACGAACGCTTGCGTAAACGGTTCATTTGGTGGTTTACATAAGAACATGCCAATAACGATGGTATTGGAGCAAAATCCTTATTAACCCCTCTGTCTGAAAGAATAATAATGTTTGTACCTCTTTCAAGTGCTTTTGTAACCTGAACGATGATGTTTTCCAAAGCATCTTCCAGTCCATTTAATCCTTGCGCTTTAGGGTAAAGGATGTGGATGGTTTCAGCCTTAAAGCTGTCGATGGAAATGGTTCTGATTTTTTCTAAATCGGCATTTGAAATGACCGGATTTTGAATTCTTAATTTTCTACATTGTCTTTCGGTAATGCTGAAAATGTTACGGTCTTTACCTAAATTCAAACTAATGTCGGTTACAATTTCCTCACGTATACCGTCCAACGGCGGGTTGGTAACTTGGGCGAATAATTGCTTGAAGTAGTTTGAGATAAGTTGAGGTCTGTCTGATAATACAGCCAACGGCGTGTCGATTCCCATTGAACCTAAAGCCTCTTTTCCGGCAACGGCCATAGGGGTGATGACTTCCTGAATATCTTCAAACGTATAGTTGAATAAACGCTGACGTGTTTTTATATCGATAGTTTCGATTGGGCAAGTTTCGTTGGTATAAGGGACGTCCCTTAAATGTAAACGGGTTTTGTCCAACCATGCTTTGTATGGTCTTTCAGAAACTATTTTTGTTTTTATTTCTTCGTCGTTGATAATGCGGCCTTCGTTCATGTCTACCAAGAACATTTTTCCTGGCTCCAATCTTCCGTGGCTCTCCACATCGGCGGGGTCAACGTTTACCACACCAATTTCAGAAGACATGATTAATTTTCCGCTTTTTGTAACGGTGTATCTTGATGGTCTTAAACCGTTTCTGTCCAAGAGGGCGCCAATGTAATCGCCATCAGTAAATGGCACGGATGCAGGGCCATCCCAAGGCTCCATGATGCAGGCATTGTATTCGTAAAACGCCTTTTTGTCTTCGCTCATGGTTTTGTGTTTTTCCCATGCTTCAGGAATCATCATCATCATGATTTCGGGTAGCGAACGCCCTGTGTGGGTTAATAATTCTACCACCATATCCATAGAGGCAGAATCTGATTTTCCTGGCAAAATGATAGGGAACAGTTTTTCGATTTGCGGACCGAAAACATCACTTTTCATGATTTCTTCGCGAACACGCATACGGCTTACGTTACCTCTTAAGGTGTTTATTTCACCATTTTGGCACATAAAACGGAAAGGCTGTGCCAGTTCCCAAGTAGGCATGGTATTGGTTGAGAAACGCTGGTGTACCAATGCCAAACGAGTTACTAAATCTATTTGCTGTAAATCGGTATAATATGGGCCAATATCCTCTGGCATGATTATACCTTTGTAAATTAAGGTTGTTGTTGATAAACTTGGTAGGTAGAAATATGAACTTTCTGAAATTTTGGAGTTCATGATTTCGTGCTCCGTTATTTTGCGGGCAGCATATAATTTGGCTTTAAATGTGGCCTCGTCAATAGCTTCGGTTTTGCCGATAAATATTTGCTCGATATTGGGTTCTGATGCCTTGGCAATTTCACCCAATTGGCTAGAATCCACGGGCACTTTTCTCCACCCTAAAATAGAAAGGCCTTGGGCTTTTATTTCTTTTTCAAAAACGTTTTTGCAAAAGGTGTATTGGTTGGTGTTTTTTGGTAAAAATACCATACCAACTGCATACTCTCTTTGCTCGGGTAATTCGAAATCGCAAACCCGTTTAAAATAGTCGTGAGGGATATCAATAAGCAAACCAGCACCATCACCAGTTTTTCCATCGGCACTTACACCCCCTCGGTGCTCTAATTTTACCAGAATCTCCAAAGCATCGTGGATGATTTGATTTGTTTTCTCTCCTTTAAGATTACAAATAAAACCAGCACCACAATTGGCGTGTTCGTATTCGGGTAAATAAAGTCCTTGTTTCGTCAGCATAATCAACAATTATTGGTTTTAAAACTTGAGTTGAAACGTAAAGATACTCACTAGTTTTCGAACCGCAATAAGGTGTGTTTCATTATTTCGATTTTAGGAGCGAACCTCAATTAAAAATAATTATATATCAATATTACATCGCTTTTTTAATAAATATTCAAACAGCATTTTTTGAGTGATAAATATAGATATGCTAATTAAAGTCAACGAAAAGTTGTTTAAATAAAAAAAACTGCATCAAAAATTTGAAAATACTGACAATAATTCAATTGAATGTATTGTTAAAAAACTAAAAAAATAAGTTTTTTGGGTGATACCCCTAAAAAAATAGGGGGTAATTTAAAATATTGATAAAAATGAATTAATAAGCCCTGTTTTTTTCGGGGGGTAAAATATTTTATGATAGTTTTACATCGTTCTTAAGGAAAAATTAACAAAAAGAATTAGTAACTAATAAAATGAAAACAATTATGAAAAAATTTATTACACTTTCAATGTTCTTTCTAGCATCATGTAGTTTATTTGCACAAGAGGAAGGGAGTAAACTTTCTATCACGGGTAGTGTTGATGCTTATTATCAAACTTATTTAACAGCTCCAGATAATGCAGGTGCAACATTCGGTACTGCTTTTGCTGGCAAATCTGGGTTTGCATTGGGTATGGGTAATATTATTGCTACTTATGAAGGAGATAAAGTAGGAGGGGTTTTAGATTTAGTAACTGGGCCAAGAGGTGCAGGGGCTACTTTTAATACCGATATCGTTGATGGAATAGTAAACCAAGCTTATGTTTACTGGAATGTATCAGAAGGTACTACCTTAACTTTTGGTAGATGGAATACGTTCTTGGGCTATGAGGTTATTGCTCCAGCAGCAAACTTTAACTACAGCTGCTCTTATTTATTTTCAAGCGGACCATTCTCTCATATGGGTTTAAAAGCAGATTTTGCTTTGTCTGATGATGTTAGTTTGATGTTGGCGGTTACTAACCCATGGGATACTAATGATATTTCAATGACTGGAGAGTATGCTCTTGGTGCTCAGTTGGGTGCTTATGGTCAGTACTTGAATTTATATTATGACAGCGGTAATAATGGTGGTTTAGGTTTTGAAATCGACTATACAGGTGGTTTCGATTTATCTGATGCTTTCTACTTAGGTGTAAATGCTGCTTATAATGATAATGATGGGGCTGGTTTCTACGGTGCTGCTCTATATCCTCAATTAGCAACTTCTGATAGCTTCTCAATTGGTTTAAGAGGTGAGTACTTTGCTTTACATGGTGACGGTGATGATTTGCCATCTGTATTCGCTACCACTTTAACCGGAAGCTATACTGTTGAAAACTTAATCATCAAGCCAGAGGTTAGATTGGATGCTTTAACAAACCAAGATGACGGAATGTTTTATGGAAACTTTGTTGATAGCGACGGAGCTCCTACCGATAGCTTAGCTGCCTTTACTTTGGCTGCTATAATAACATTCTAATATGTAAAAACATATAACATAAAAACAGGCAAAGCAAGTTCTGTTTTAAATAAAGAACTTGCTTTGTTATCAAATTAACTAACCCTAAAAATTATTTATTATGTCAATATTAAATATGCCCCTTATAATGCAAGACACCGCCGCTATTGAAGGCGACATGGGAATGCTTTGGATGCTAATCTCTGGTATTTTGGTATTCTTTATGCAAGCAGGATTCTTTCTAGTGGAGTCTGGAATGACAGATTCTAAAAACGCTGTAAACATTGCCATGAAGAATTTCCTGGATATTGCAGTAGGTTCGTTGGCGTTCTGGTTCATCGGATATTCTTTAATGTACGGTGCCGATGCTGGGGGAGGATTCTTCCATTGGGGTGGTTTTATATTCTCTCAAGGCGCAGCCGATTTGTTCTTCCAAACGGTATTTGCCGCTACGGCAGCTACGATTGTTTCGGGAGCTATTGCCGGAAGAACAAAATATACAACGTACGCTATTTTCAGTTTAATATTAACGGCCTTTATCTACCCAATTGCTGGTGGATGGGAATGGAACGGCGGATGGTTGAATAATACCGACGGTATTATGCCAGCCGAGTTTATCGATTTTGCAGGGTCTTCTATTGTTCACTCCGTTGGAGGTTGGGCAGCTCTTGTTGCTGCTTGGATGGTAGGGCCAAGAATTGGTAAGTTCCTTAACGGGAAGCCAATCGAAATGCACGGTCACAACCAAATGTATGCTACTTTAGGTGTATTTATCCTTTGGTTGGGATGGTTCGGTTTCAACGGTGGTTCTCAATTAGCTTGGGGTGGCGATGATGCTACTGGAGCTTCACAAGTAGTGCTTGTAACAAACTTAGCTGCGGCCGCTGGTGCTTTAAGTGGTTTGTTCTTGACTTGGATCAAAAATGGTAAACCAAACTTAAGTATGACTTTAAATGGTGCGCTTGCTGGTTTGGTAAGTATTACTGCGGGTTGTGGTAACATGACCGAAGGTGGTGCTGTGTTGGCCGGACTAGTAGGTGGTATTCTTGTAGTGTACTCTATAGGTTTTGTTGAGAAAACATTAAAAATTGATGACGCTGTTGGTGCCATTTCTGTACACGGTGTTGCCGGGGCCTGGGGAACTTTAGTTATTGGTCTTTGGGGTGTTGACGGTGATGCTGGTATTGGTTTATTCAACGGTGGTGGCGCTGCTCAATTAGGAGCACAAGCCATTGGTGTTGTTGCCTATGCGGTTTGGGCCATTGGATTGTCTTTTATATTCCTATATATAATGAAGGTAACAGTAGGCTTAAGAGTTTCTGAAAAAGAAGAAATAGCTGGTCTTGACTGGTCAGAGCATGGTTCTATTGCTTACCCGGGTAAGAGACAAAGAGAAATTGAGGAATAATAAGTTTAAAAATAACATCATGTTTAAAGAGTGCCTTTGTTACAAGGGCACTTTTTAAACATTTATAAAAATGCAATTTAGGGTTTTAAGGAGAATGTAATTATTTTCTATTTTTAAGAAAACTAAAACCAAATAAGATAATGAATTATGAAAAAAATTGAAGCAATTATTAGAAAATCAAAATACAGTGTGGTGAAAGAAGCCTTGCACGAAGTAGGTGTGAACTTCTTTTCTTATTGGGACGTAACCGGTCTTGGTAATGAAAAAGAAGGTCATGTTTACAGAGGTGTATCTTACAGCACAAGCGATATTCAACGTAGATACTTATCTATTGTGGTAAATGATGATTTTGCAGAAAAAACCATTCAAACCATAATCAGTTCTGCCGGAACAGGTGAAGTAGGTGATGGAAAAATTTTCGTTTCTGATGTTGACGAATGTTACAGAATACGAACAGGTGAAAAAGGCGGAGAAACTTTAAAATAACAAAAACAAAAAATATTACATAAAACAATTATAATGGAAGGATTATTTACAGCAAACAACGTATGGATGATGATCTGTACGGCACTAGTTTTCTTTATGCATACAGGTTTTGCATTTTTAGAAATTGGATTGACTAGACAAAAAAATACGATTAACATATTATTTAAAAACATATTTATTATAACCGTTGGCTTACTGCTTTACTACATCGCTGGTTTCAATTTAATGTACCCAGGTTTTGAAGAAGGCGCAGCAGGTATATTTGATTTTGCAGGATTTGGTATTGCAGCTCCTGAAAATGGAATGACGCCAGAGTACGCTGATGGCGGTTATACTTGGTGGACCGATTTCCTTTTCCAAGGTATGTTTGCCGCAACGGCCGCAACTATTGTTTCGGGTGCTGTGGCAGAGCGTATTAAAATTGGGCCATTTATGGTGTTTACCGTATTGTATGTTGGAATTATTTACCCAATTGCCGGGTCTTGGAAATGGGGTGGCGGATTTTTAGATCAATTAGGTTTTTACGATTTCGCTGGTTCTACTTTGGTGCATTCAGTTGGTGGATGGGCTGCTTTGGTGGCGGTTTGGTTACTTGGTGCCAGAATTGGTAAATTCAAGAACGGAAAAGCTCAGGCCATTCCAGGTCACAGTATTCCAATGGCTACTGCCGGTGTATTGATCTTATGGTTAGGCTGGTTTGGATTTAACGGAGGTTCTGTACTTTCTGCTGATCCAGAATTAACTTCATTAACTTTGGTAACAACTTGCTTAGCTGCTGCTGCCGGTGGTGTGGTTGCTGCTTTCGTATCATTTATTAAGTACAAAAACTTAGATCTAACCATGTTCCTAAACGGTATTTTAGGTGGATTGGTTGGTATTACTGCTGGCGCAGATGTAATGACTCCAGAAAGCGCCATTATTATTGGTGCTATTGCTGGTGCGCTTATTGTATTTGCAGTTAGCTTTATCGATGCTATTAAATTGGATGACCCTGTTGGTGCTATTGCAGTGCACTTGGTGTGCGGTATTTGGGGTACGTTGGCTGTTGGTATTTTCTCAACTAACCCAGACCACACATTTTTGGCGCAATTAACGGGTGTAGCTTGTTATGCGGCCATTTGTTTAGTGTCATCTTTCCTTATTTTCTTTGTAATGAAGAAAACGGTTGGAATTAGAGTTTCTGAAAAAGAAGAATTGGAAGGTTTGGATGCCCACGAGCACGGTATGGATGCTTATCCAGATTTCCGATTGAACGAACATTAATATTCAATTAAGTTTAATTAGAATTAAGGATGTCTTTTTTTAAAGGCATCCTTTTTTTTGTTATATTTATTAGGTGTTTGCAAGAGTAAACTTAACTTAAAAATATCTGATAAAGACAAAGCGATACAGCATGAAAAAAATTGAAGCAATTATAAGGAAATCGAAGTTTAATGTGGTAAAAGAAGCCTTGCACGATGTGGGCGTTAACTTTTTCTCCTACTGGGACGTTACAGGTTTGGGTAATGAAAAAATAGGCCATGTTTACCGTGGTATTTCTTATAGTACTAGCGATATACAAAGACGGTATCTTTCCATTGTGGTAAACGATGATTTTGTAGAACCGGCCATCAATGCCATTTTAAAGTCGGCCTCAACGGGCGAAGTGGGTGATGGTAAAATTTTTGTGTCGAGTGTCGAGGAAGCCTACAGAATCCGCACCGGAAGAAAAGGCGGGGAGACGCTTAACTAATTAGAATTTTAACAAAAACAAAGGCACCTTCACAAAACACAAAAACCCTTGTAAACATGAGGGTTTTGTTGTATATAGAGGTATAAATAACCCCCGAAAACGGCCAAAAAGGGTCGAAAACGGGGTTTTCAGTTTCTATTAAAATGGAAATACAAAGAATTTCTGGCCTACAAGGTCGTCTTTCCCTTTTTTCCCCAGTGAAGATTATGCCCTTTTCTACGCGCGCTTTTTAGAGGGCAATCTCGGAAAAATCCATCAAGCGATTCCTTGGGATGATTTAGTTTTACAATTTAAGGTCAAAGAACAAAAATTGGGCAACAGCATGTTGTTCGGTCCACGCGGTCGTTTAGCCCCAATGTTTTTAAAACACTATGCAGGCTGTTCGGGCAGGAAGCTCATGGAACAGATTTTGAGTCTCAATTACAAAAACATAACAATATTGATTTTACTGCCCAATATTACCGCAGAGTAGTCACTGTAAAACAAGTGTACGAGCAACAAAGCAGCTATTTTAAAACAGGCCAAAAGATAAAAGACCGCATTGTAAGCATATCCAAAGATTACCTGCGCCCTATAGTAAGAGGTAAAGAAACAAAACCCGTGGAGTTTGGAGCCAAGGTCAATAAATTACAGATATACGGCACCAACAAGAACCGAAGTTTTGTAACCAAGCACCAGATAAAGACCGATTTTAAGCGCAAGGGAAAATTACCGAAAGACCACCAAGGTGGAAACAGGCTAAAAGCAGCCATAACAAAAGAAAGAGCTTCACGATTAGAAGGTAGTTTTGGTAAAGAAAAGGAACATTGCCACCTCAAAGAAATCAAGGCGAAAACAAAACCAAATGAAATGTTATGGGTCTTCTTTGGCATACATACTGCCAATGCCTTAGAAATGGGAAGGCGAATGCAAAACGCCCCAAAGCAAGTCGCTTAAAAAAAAGTGATTTCCATTAATGGGGAACGTGCACCGTGACGTTAAAAAAACACATGCCTTTTGTGTATTTAATTTTCTTTTTTATCGCTAGCCAAAGGAAAACTGTCAAAGGGAAGTATTGAAAACAAAAAATAGCACCAAAATATAATTAATGATACTATTTTCTGAATGTGCCAATATAGAGGCCTAAAAGTATGGCCAGTTTTATTGTCAGTTGTGCTTTGCGTCTTCCACTTTTCGTGACAAACTTTACCGCAGCAGAGCTTAAGGCTTTTCAATAGTGCGGTTATCAAACTCCATTTTTTTGTTCATTTGGAGGTTTAAGTTCGAAAAGGCAACCAAAAATTCCTTTGTATTTTTTAATAGTTCGTCTTTTGTTGTGGTCGATAAGTTGTAAAGACTTTCCAATTGGTGGAATTTAGTATCTAAAACCAGTATCCTGGCCAAAACCGATTCGGTGTTTAAACCATTGGGCAGGGTTTGCCTTAAATTTTTAAAAAGACCTTTTTGGGTTTCTTTGCTGGTTTCAAAAAAACTTAAATCGCCCAATTTTATGTTGCTTATAAGCTCTTGTAATTGTGTGTATTCCCCCGAGTTTTTCATCAAATTTTTGGCTTGCTCGTCCAAAATATAATCGGTGTATTTCAGTTTGGCCAGATCCTGCTCGGTCAGGTTTTGGTTTTCGCTTGTTTCGGTGTCGTCCGTGCTGGGTTGTTCCTGTGCGTCTTTGCACGATGAAAGGAAAACTAAGCAGGCCAAAAAGAATAAAAGATTAGTGCGCATACTTTAATTGATAAAGGTTGATTGCAAATATATCAATACTTGAATTTTATGGACTAAGCAAAGATTCAAATTGATAATATTCATTTTTAAAAATAGAATATTATCAATAAAAACTTGTTATTTTTGAAGTATCTTTAACAAACTTATTTTTAATGGGCTCTAAAATATTGATAATTGGTGCGTGCGGACAAATAGGTTCTGAGTTAACTTTTGCTTTAAGGCATATTTATGGCGAGGACAATGTGATTGCCAGCGATATAAGTTACAGCAATTTGGATGTGGTTAATTCCGGGATTTTTGAAATTGTTGATGCCCAAGATTATGCCAGCGTAAAAACCTGTGTTGAAAAATTCAATATCGATACCGTTTATTTAATGGCCGCATTATTAAGTGCCACGGGAGAAAAATACCCAATGAAAGCATGGGATTTGAATATGACTTCGCTGTTCAATGTGCTGAATTTGGCACGGGATAAATTTATTAAAAAAGTGTTTTGGCCATCCAGCATTGCGGTTTTTGGTTCCACAACGCCCGTAAATTACACGCCTCAATACACTATAATGGAGCCTAGTACCGTTTATGGAATAACCAAACAGGTGGGAGAACGGTGGTGTGAATACTATTATAATAAATATGGTGTCGATGTGCGCAGTTTACGTTACCCGGGCATTATCAGTTGGAAAACACTGCCCGGAGGAGGAACTACCGATTATGCTGTTGAGATTTATCATAAAGCCATAAAAGAAAGGGCTTACGAATGTTTTTTAAAGGAAGATACCGAACTGCCCATGATGTTTATGGACGATGCCATTAAAGCAACTATTGATATTATGCGGGCGGAGGCCGAAGATGTAAAAATCCGATCGTCGTACAATTTGGCGGCTATTAGTTTTACACCCAAAACCATTGCCGAATCGATAAAAAAACGCATCCCAGAATTTAAAATCAGTTATAAGCCCGACTACCGGCAAGATATCGCTGAAAGTTGGCCAAAACATATCAACGATTCGTATGCGCGGCAGGACTGGAAATGGAAACATCAATTCGGTTTGGAAGACATCACCGAAGAAATGCTATTCCAATTAAAGAAAAGTATGAAGACGTTTTAAACAAAACGGATTGATAGAAAATTCATCAATCAATATTTGTATATTTGGCAACCCTAAATGTTAAAAATTATGCTCGAAAATTTTTGGTTTAACGTAGAATATGGCATTAATCACGTTCTGGATATTAATGCTTACGACCATGTTTTGTTTCTTATCGTTTTAACCGTTCCATATCTTTTTAGAGACTGGAAAAGAGTGCTGTTGCTGGTGACCATGTTTACCTTGGGGCATACCTTGTCTTTGGTTTTAGCGGCCTATGGCGTGGTGAGTGTGGATGCTGCGATGGTTGAATTTTTAATCCCTATTACCATTATGGTGGTGGCACTGTTTAATGTATTCACGTCCGGAAAAGGGGCGCAGCGCGAAAAAGTAGGAGTGCTGTTTTTGTCAACCTTGCTTTTTGGGCTTATCCATGGTTTGGGTTTTGCACGTGAGTTTAGAATGCTTTTGGGCGATAGCGACAACAAACTGGTGATGTTGTTGGAATTTGCTTTAGGTATTGAACTTGCACAAGTCATTATCGTGTTTATCGTGCTGTTTTTGGGCTATATTGTGCAGACCATTTTTAGGTTTAACAAACGCGATTGGATTATGGTTATTTCTGCCATCGTAGTCGGGTTGGTCATTCCCATGATTTTGAATAGTGATTTTTTGTCGTAAACCCAAAATTCTCTTAAATTTTCTAAAAACTTTAACGCCCGCACGTTGCAATTAAAATGTTTTGCAACTATATTCGTTATGCTATTTGCGTTAAGGATAGTAGCGGCATCCTTTTTTTGTGCTTAGCCTATGAGTTTGTGGTTAAGATGCGCTATGATTTATAAACAAAGCAAGATGGGATACTTAAACAAGTTTAGCATAAGAAAGATATAGCGAATAGCCTGACCCCGATAGCCTTGGGTTTTTTAGCAAGGGCGGGGCAACGCCATAATTTTAAAACAGATTAATGCCAGACAGAAAACAGTTAAAGTACGATAAAGCGTATTTGAGAATGGCCCAAGAGTGGGGCAAGCTGTCGTACTGCAAGCGCAAGCAGGTTGGTGCGATTATTGTAAAGGATAGAATGATTATATCGGACGGGTACAACGGTACACCTTCCGGATTTGAAAACTTTTGTGAGGACGAAGAAGGTTATACCAAATGGTATGTGCTGCATGCCGAGGCCAATGCTATTACAAAAGTGGCATCGTCCACGCAATCCTGCAAAGGCGCCACGCTTTACATCACTTTGTCGCCATGCAAAGAGTGCAGTAAATTGATACACCAAGCCGGAATTGTAAAAGTGGTGTACCATCAAGCTTATAAAGATGATTCTGGGCTTAGGTTTCTTGAAAAGGCCGGCGTAGAACTTAAATTGATAGAGGATTTAGAAGATTAATGTTGTTTCAAAAAAAATACATGCCATTGGTTTTGGGCGTTGCTATTGCTGCGGGCATCTTTATTGGGGGAAAACTGGATTTTAACGATTCGCGCGATAAGCTGTTTTCAACCAATAGCAAAAAGGACAAGCTCAACCGATTAATCGATTATATTGAATACGATTACGTTGACGATATCAATACCGATAGTATTGTTGATGTTACCGTAAACGGTATTTTGGAAAATTTAGACCCGCATTCGGTGTATATTCCAAAGGAGGATATGCAGCGTGTGGCCGAAGAGATGAAAGGCGATTTTGTGGGTATTGGCGTGAGTTTTTATACCTACAGAGATACCATTGCTGTTATTCGGGCTATTGAAAATGGGCCAAGTGATAAGGTTGGCATTCAGGGTGGTGACCGGATTTTATTGGCAGATGGCGATACGCTATATGGAAACAAGTTGAACGATGGCGATATTATAAATAAACTAAAGGGCGAGATAAACTCTAAAGTGAAGTTAACGGTGTACCGGCGTGGTGAGCCAGAACTTTTGGTGTTTACCGTAAAGCGCGGAAAAATACCTATCAAAAGTGTTGATGCGGCTTATATGTTGACCGATAAGTTGGGGTATATAAAAGTTAATCGTTTTGCTGAATCAACCTATAAGGAATTTAAAGCGGGTCTGGATAAGCTGGAGGATTTGGGGTCCACTCAAATTGCCATAGACTTGAGAGGTAACCCCGGCGGATTCTTGAGTATAGCCGAAAAAATAGTCGATGAATTTTTGGAGGACGATAAATTAATCCTGTTCACAAAAAACAAACGTGGAGATATCGATAAAAGTTTTGCCACGAGCAAAGGCGATTTTGAAAACGGGAAAGTGTATGTGCTGATTGACGAAAACTCAGCTTCGGCCAGTGAAATTGTGGCGGGCGCTTTGCAGGATAACGATAAAGGCACTATTGTGGGCAGGCGTTCGTACGGAAAAGGTTTGGTGCAGCGCGAAATGGATTTGGGAGATGGCAGTGCCGTGCGATTAACCGTTTCGCGGTATTACACGCCAACAGGACGCTCCATTCAGCGTCCGTACGACCATGGTAACAAAGATTATTATGACGAGTATTTCGAACGTTTGGATAGTGGAGAATTGTTAGATCCCGAAAAAATTCAAGTGGACGATTCGTTAAAATTTACTACTCCTGCGGGAAAAGTGGTTTATGGTGGCGGTGGTATTATTCCAGATGTATTTGTGCCGCTCGATAAAAGCATGCAAAACGAAACACTTTCTTTTTTACTGCGCCGCGGGTTCTTCGGGAATTTTGTTTTTGAAGAGCTGGAACAGGATAGGCATAAGTACGATGGTATTTCGAGACAGGATTTTGTTGATGAATATGAAGTGGGCGACGATTTGGTGTTTGCCTTTCAGGATTATTTAAATCTGCGTTCCGATTCGAAAGTCACTTTTGTGGCCTATCACGATGAGGTAAAACAATACATAAAAGCGACTTTGGCCGACCAACTTTTTGGCAACGGTGCTTTTAATGAAGTGTACAACCAGCGTGACATTATGGTTGAAGAGGTGATAAAGCTTAGTGAGGAGAATAAATAAAGTTTGGCCTAATTTGGGCAACCGAAAATGATAGCATTTCTACATACATCAAAAAATCTTATTGAACGTTTTGAAAACTTAGTTAGAAAGTTTAATAAAGATATTGATATCAATCACTTTGTAAATGAGAACTTGTTGAAAAATGCCTTGGAAAATGATGAAACTGATAGTATTTCGTTTAAAAAAGAGGTTGATGAAATAAGAAAATACAAGCCTAATCTAGTAGTTTGTACCTGCTCTACTTACGGAGAATTATCAGAAGAAAACGGGGTTTTAAGAATTGATGAGCCAATAGTGCGGCACATAGTTGGGAATTATGGCAGGGTCGGGTTGGTTTATACGGCAAATTCAACAAAGACAGTAAGTGCAAATCTAATTGTAAAATTAGCTGCTGAACTCAATAAAAATGTAGAAATTATTTATTGCGATTGTTCTTCTTACTGGTCTCATTTCGAGAGCAAAGATTTGGTGGCGTATGAAAAGGGAATTGCTGAAAAAATAAAATCTATCGTCCCAAAAGTAGACGTTGTGTTTTTGGCTCAGGCTTCTATGGAAGGTGCTAAAACGTACTTGGATGATATTGGCATAGAGGTGTTCTCAAGTCCTGAATTCGGAATTCAAGAGTTTTTGTGGAAGGCAGATTTAGGGTATAAATAGCCTTGTTTTTTTTCGAATGCAAATCATGGAAAAATACTAGAGGTTATAGGAAAGAAATGATAAGGAGAGAATTTAAACCTCAATTTTATCATGCACTTTAGTGTGCTTTCCATTGTTCCAAAGTGTTAAAATATCAGTTGCAACATGCGAGCCGCTGCCCGAACAAATGGCAAACTGGCTGCGCCAACCGGCCAAAGACCCTGCTACATAAAGATTTTCTTCAATTAGATGGTCGGTGTTTTTAAGCCAAATACGGTCTTTTTCAATAGCGGCACGGGGGTGTGGGGCAACAAACTCTTCCAATCCTGTGATGTTCATTAAATTGGTGTAACCTACGGCAACCACAACTATTTTGGACTGGTACGTGTTTTTGTTGGTGATCACAGTGAAGTCGCCCGATGCTGTTTTGGAAATTCCCAATACTTTTTCTTTGTCAATTTGCTCAACATGTGGGTAGAGTTCATTAAGCTGGGCTATGCCATCGTTTAAAACAGAAGCACCGGTGGTGCCCGGTTTTAAACCGAGAACATTGTTGAACAGTGCGGTTTGCAAATGCGATGTTTTTTGGTGAATAACAATGCCAATGCGTTTATCTTTTGCGAATGATTTGTGCTGTGCAGAGCCTAAAACCAGAGCACACGACATGCCAGCGGCGCCTCCGCCTATAATTAGAACGTCGAACATATTATTTGCGTTTTTTAACTTGGTCTTCAATGCGCTTCGAGGTCCGTAAAATAGCCATCATCAAAATAACGCAAAGCCCAGCAACAATGGTGATTAACGCTACGGTGCTTTCGCCTTCAAACGGGGCGTTGAAATTGACTTTGGTTACATTGAAAATAATCAAGCCCAAGGCAATAACACTAAGAATTATGGATAGGATTTTCATAAGTTGGATTGTTTAAACAACATCAAAAAGAGCTTTAATGTTATGGGTGAACAATTTTACGGCGATGGCCAATAGCACTACACCAAACACTTTTCGGATGATGTTGATGCCATTTTGGCCAATAAGGCGTTCAATTTTTGCTGATGTTTTTAAAACTATAAAAATAATAATAACATTTATTATAACGGCAACAATAATGTTTTCGGTTCTAAATTCCGCCCTGAGCGAAAGTAATGTAGTCAAACTTCCGGGGCCCGCAATAAGTGGGAATGCCAACGGAAAAACCGCTGTGGTTTTAGAGTCGTGTTCTTCTTGTTTGTAAAGGGTGATGCCCAGAATCATTTCCAATGCAATAAAAAATAAGATGAAAGCACCGGCAACGGCAAACGAATTCACATCGATGCCAATAAGGTTCAGGATGCTTTTTCCTAAAAACAGGAAAACAATTAAAATAACTCCGGCTACTATGGATGCTTTTTCGCTATGAATATGGCCAGCTTTTTTTCGTAAATCGATAACAATGGGGATGTTGCCCACAATATCAATAACTGCAAAAAGGACCATAAATGCTGTAAAAATTTCTTTAAAATTAAGTTCCATAACGTGGCTTTTATTTTTGTGCAAAAGTATAGGATTATGCTAAATTTATATGCCGATAAACGCTAAAGTTTAGTTATTTTTGCACGCTCGAAGAATTATACGTTATGTTCCAGTTAGGTAAAACCATCGTTTCGGAAGATATTATTGAAAAAGACTTTTTGTGCAACCTATCGGCGTGCAAAGGGGCTTGTTGTGTTGATGGTGATGCCGGAGCGCCGCTCGATGCCGATGAGGTTAAGATTTTAAACGACATCTACCCGAAAGTAAAACCTTTTCTGCGAGCGGAAGGTATAGCCGCCATTGAAGCCCAGGGAACTTCCATTACAACCGAAGATGGCGATTTGGAAACACCGCTCATTAACGGAGCCGATTGTGCCTATGTGATTTTCGACGATAAAAATACTGCACTTTGTGGTATTGAAGAAGCCTATAACCAAGGTGAAGTCAAATGGAAAAAACCAGTGTCCTGCCATTTGTACCCGGTAAGAGTTCAAGATTATAGCGAATTTTCGGCTGTAAATTATCACAAATGGCAAATTTGCGACGATGCCTGTGCCCTTGGAAAAGAACTTCAAGTGCCTATCTACAAATTCGTAAAAGAAGCCCTCATAAGGAAATTTGGAGAGGACTGGTACGCCGAGTTGGAAAAGGTTGCCGAAACTTTTTAACAACCCGAAAAATAACTGTGCAAAACATGGTTTAAACCAGTGTTTTAGCGGTAAAATCATTAAATTTTTTTGTAAACTTTTCGAAAATCTAAAAAACATAAACTATTGATTGTTAGTTTGTTGGTTGTTTTTTGTTGTCAACTTTTTTGTTTTTTACGTTTTGCGCGTTGTTAAAAACTTGTTGAAAAGGTTTTTGGTTTCGTTCAAAAATGTATTGATCATTTTGCAATCTTTGTTGTACTCAATTCAGAGGTAAAATTCAATTTTTTTAGCTTGTTAATAAACTTGTTAAAAATGTGTTTTACGGTTGTCTAAAACATGTTTTACAATTTGCAAACTTTGTTGGAAGCCAGGTGTTAAAATATTTCAACAGGGAGTGATGCGTTTAGTGAATGTTTTAGAAGAAAAAAAGCAGTTTTTATTAAAGATTTAACCAAAACCAAATATAATGGAGATAACGCACATCATAAAACGAGACTACGAAACCACACCTTTCGTGTTGGAAAAAATCACGAACGCGATTGAAAAAGCCATGCTTTCTGTAGGGCACGGTACAAGAGAAGACGCCGAATCTATTTCGAGCAAAGTATTCGAATCACTTTTGGCTAGAAAAGCTGTTGATGCCAGATACGTGCCAACGGTGGAGCAGGTGCAGGATATTGTGGAGGATAAATTGATGGGAAGTGCGTTCCATGATGCTGCTAAGGCTTATATTCTTTATCGTGATGAGCAGGCCAGAAAGCGCCAGACCAATATTTTCGAAAAGCGTATCAACTTAAAACCTTACGAGTATCCTGATTTATACGAATACGTAAACGCCATTAGGCACTCGTACTGGATTCACAGTGAGTTTAACTTTACTAGCGATGTTCAGGATTTTAAAACTGGATTAACGCCAACCGAAAAATCAGTCATAAAAAATACTATGTTGGCCATTTCGCAAATCGAGGTGGCGGTAAAAACGTTTTGGGGCGATATCTATCAAAAAATGCCAAAGCCAGAAATTGGTTCGGTAGGGGCAACTTTTGCCGAAAGTGAGGTGCGCCATCATGATGCTTATTCGCATTTGTTGGAAATTTTGGGATTGAATGCAGAATTCAAAAGCTTGAAAAAGAAACCGGTAATTATGCGCCGTGTGCATTACTTGGAAACCGCGCTTAAAAATTCCAAAAGCGAAAATATACAGGATTATGCCGAGTCGGTATTATTGTTTTCTTTGTTCATTGAGCACGTATCGTTGTTTTCGCAGTTTTTAATCATCATGGCTTTCAACAAGCACAAAAATATGCTGAAAGGTATTTCGAATGTGGTTGAGGCGACTTCAAAAGAAGAGCAAATTCACGGTGATTTCGGGATAGATGTAATCAAAATCATCAAAAAGGAAAACCCAAAATGGTTTGGTGAAGAGTACGATGAGAAAATTCAAAAAATATGTAAAGAGGCCTTTAATGCCGAAAGCGATATTGTGGATTGGATTTTTGAGGATGGCGAATTGGATTTTCTTCCGAAGGATGTGGTTAATGAATTCATTAAAAACCGTTTCAACAATTCATTGGAAAGCATCGGCATAGGAAAAGTATTTGAAGTAGATGAAAAACTATTGGCTGAAACCGAATGGTTTGATGATGAAATAATTGGCACCAAGCACGGCGATTTCTTTGTGAAGCGCTCTATCAACTATAGTAAAAGAACAAAAAGTATAACCAGCGACGACTTATTCTAAACAAGACCGAATAATTAGCCTAACACTAACCCGATACAAGAATCTTAAAACATGAAAGTAAACACGCACCTCCAGGACGAAACTACCGAGCAACAATCAAACTACGACCAACTTTTAAATGCCAGAAAAGAGCAGATTAAAAGCGCAACCCGACAAGAATCGGAGCCAGAATTTAAATGGTTAACCGAAAACAGCCGTAAATTTTTGGAATCAGGTTATTTAACCGAAGGCACTACACCAGAAGGCCGAATTAGGGAAATTGCCGAGCGCGCGGAATCTATTTTGAAGATTGATGGTTATGCCGATAAATTTTACAAATATATGGCCGAAGGGTTTTTCTCGTTGGCTTCGCCAGTGTGGTCTAACTTTGGAAAAAAGCGCGGTCTTCCAATTAGCTGTTTCGGTTCGAATATTGCCGACGATATGGGGAATATTCTTTATACGCAATCTGAAGTGGGTATGATGTCTAAATTAGGAGGTGGTACTTCGGGGTATTTTGGAAACTTGAGACACAGAGGAGCGCCAGTAAAAAACAACGGAGTATCGTCTGGTGCGGTGCATATTATGCAGCTTTTTGAAAAAATGGTAGATGTGGTTAGCCAAGGTTCGGTGCGTAGAGGGCGTTTTTCACCGTATTTGCCTGTTGAGCATCCCGATATTAAAGAATTTTTGGAAATTGGTACGGAGGGGAATTCCATCCAGGAGCTTACCCATGGTGTAACGGTTACCGATAAATGGATGCAGGAAATGATTGATGGAGATGTGGAAAAGCGTTCCATTTGGGCTAAAGTGATCCAAAGAAGAGGTGAGATAGGTTATCCTTATATTTTCTTTAAAGACCATGCCAACAACCAAGCGGCTGATGTTTATCAAGATAAAAAACACCAGATTGTAGCGAGTAACCTATGTACGGAAATCATGTTGCCATCCAACGAAAACTGGTCGTTTGTATGCGTGTTGTCGTCTATCAACTTATTGCACTACGATAAGTGGAAAGATACCGATGCCGTTGAAACGATGGTGTATTTCTTGGATGCCGTAATCACCGAATTTGTTGAAAAGTTGGAAGAATTCAGAGATTCTGAGGATTTGGACGACAGACAAACATTTATGTTCATGGAGCGTGCCTATAATTTTGCAAAAGAAAACAGAGCATTAGGTTTGGGCGCCTTGGGCTGGCACTCGCTACTGCAATCTAAAATGTTGTCGTTTGATAGCGCTGAAGCCTTCAACTTGAACAGTGAAATCTTTAAATTGATTGAGGAGAAATCATATAAAGCTTCAGAAGAATTGGCCAAACTATACGGAGAACCAGAAGTATTGAAAGGTTATGGCAGACGTAACGCTACCTTGAATGCCATTGCACCAACAACGTCGTCAGCCTTTATTTTAGGGCAAGTATCGCAGGGTATCGAGCCTATTTGGTCTAATATTTACGTGAAGGATATTGCCAAGATTAAAACCACAATAAAGAACCCATATTTAGAGGCACTTTTAGAGGAAAAAGGTCAAAATACCGCAGAGGTATGGCGTAGTATCCGCGATTACGATGGGTCGGTTCAGCATTTAGATTTCTTAACGGAAGAGGAACGCGATGTGTTTAAAACCTATTCTGAAATTGACCAATTGACTATTGTATATCAAGCGGCAAACAGACAAAACCATATTGACCAAGGGCAGTCAGTTAACATTATTGTTCATCCAGATATGCCTGTAAAGGACATCAACAAGATATATGTTACTGCTTGGAAACTGGGGCTTAAATCGCTGTACTACCAACACAGTATGAATGCGGCACAAAAGTTTAAGCAGAAAAAGGAATGTGCTAGTTGCGAAGGCTAAACTTCCAATAGTACTCAAAATCGCTATAACAAAAAAGCACCCGAATTCGGGTGCTTTTTTTATTGCAATAATTTTTAGTCAATTATTTGTATTGACACAAATAAGAGGTTTGCCCAGAAACTTTAACCTGAAATTTTTCATTGGCTTCAATTTGGTAGGCCTCGCCAGCTTTGTATGTTTTCCACTCGGTTTCACCTGGCAATAGCACGGTCATTTCACCTTCTACAACATTCATGGTTTCGTGTTTAGAAGTACTGAATTCGTAAGTGCCAGCGTTCATTACCCCTAGGGTAGATTGCCCTGTTTTGCTGGTGTATCCTAAAGATTTAACGTTGCCGTCAAAATATTCGTTTGCTGAAATCATCATTTAAATTTTAAAATTTCTTCAAAAATACTAAACTCATCGTAGAACAAAGAATGATAGGCCATAATCTGATTTAATACCAAAAAAAATCTCCAAGAGTGAGGGCTCTTGGAGGTTTTATGTTGTTTCACATCTTTTTTAGAATGTTCAACGGATAGTTAAACTAATATTTAGTCTAATATATTTTCAGAAATAGCGGTGTCGTTTTCAGCCATCAAAGCAAAAAACTTATCGATATTTGGAAGGATTATAATTCTTGTTCTTCTGTTTTTTGCACGGTCTTCAGCGTTATCGTTACTCGCAATAGGCTGGTAGCTGCTTCTTCCCGAAGCGATTAATTTTTCAGGAGCTACGTTATATTCGTCTTGTAATTTACGTACAACAGAGGTGGCTCTTAATACGCTCAAATCCCAGTTGTCTGCGATGTTTACGGTGCTAATGGTTCTGGCATCGGTGTGACCTTCAACCATAACGTCTAAGCTAGGCTCGGAGTTGATAACGTCGGCTAATTTCTTTAAAACCTTATCGGCTTTAGAGCTTAATCTGTAGCTTGCCGTATTGAACAGCATGTTATCAGCAATAGAAATCATCACAACAGTTTCGTTAATATCTACGGCAAAGTCTTCGTCTTCATCAATGTTACTTGTTTTAATGGTTTTTTCAAGGTTGTATGCCACAGCCAAATTCATAGAGTCTTTTAAAGTTTTGGCTTGGCTAAGTTTTGCAGGATCAACATTTTTTAATGTTTTACGCATGCCCTCTTTAGTCTTGTTGGAAATTACTGTGCCGTTTTCTGCTGCTTCTAATTTGGAATCGCTCTCTTCTTTTAAAGACATGATTTTGCTGTTGTAGGCCTCAACGCGTTCCTGAATTTTATCGAATTTGGCTTCTAAGTCTTCTTTGGCTACTCTCGTTTTTTGCAGTTCGCTTTTAATTTCGCCATTTTCTTGTTGTAATGCCAAGTATTTTTTCTTTGATACGCACGATACGGTAAAAATGGCTATTAAAAGTAATACAGATATTTTCTTCATAATCATTAATAATATTGTTTCCCATATTTACGAGATTAAAGCCAATATAGATTACGAAGCCAGTCTTTTTTTGTTAAAAATCTGAAAGCCAATATAAAAAAAGCCACAACATGTATTGGCTATAAGCGCCATAACATGTTGTGACTTATTGTGTTTAACAGATGAAGGAAGCTTATTCTTCCTTCTCCAATTCTTTTAAAGTGCCATTCCCGGCAATAGACTCTACAATTTCAATGGTTGCAGGTTTTACCGAAGCATTATGAGAATTGTGATACTCTTCCAATAGATTCATAGTGGCAACCAATAAGTCTTTAGTTTCAGATAGCAATCCGAAGTACAGCGTAGTGTTTTTTGGGCTCGATTCTTCTTTTCTGGTGCGCTCTACCTGCTTTTGTATTTTTTCAGACAGAATTTGGAATAATTTGTCTTTAGAACTTAAAATGTCTCCGATTTTATCAAAAGAACGGGAATCGAAAACCGATTTGGTATCGTTGAACAATTTCTCAACAGATTCATCAACTTCTTTAAGTTCTTTAATTTGGTTGAATTTAAGTTTTTTGTGATTGTTATTTACGTGTTTGAAGCTTACTTTGGAAATGTACTCTAAAGATTGAGTCATGTCCTGTAGGTAGCCCAAAATATTGATGTAAAAATCACTGGCGCCCACACTCGATTCATCCAGATTTTTGATGAAATAGAATATGTTGTCTCTTAAACTATCAACTTCAAGCGATAATTTGTCGATTTGTTTTTTATTCTTTTTAAGTGAAGATAAGTCCTGTTTCGCCAATCCCTGTATGGCGTTCGAGTAAATTTTGTTACCTCGTTTTACCACATTAGCAATGTTGGCAGCACTTTCGTGGATAACACCTTGTACAGAACTGCTTTCGGTATTTTTAAGTCGGTCTTCACTTTTGCCTTCAACCGATTTTCTTTTATGTGCTAAAAAGTTTCTAACTAACAGCGCTACAGTAAGTAAAAGAAGGATAGGCGTCATTACATGAGGTTCCCAGTTGATTAAAAACACCACAATCCCAGAAGCGATAAAAGCCCCAAAGGCAGTACCAAACCAGCCGCCAATAACATTTAACACGCCAGCCACTCTATAAACGGCGCTCTCGGCACCCCAAGCCCTATCGGCCAACGATGTACCCATGGCTACCATAAAGGTTACGTAGGTAGTTGAAAGTGGTAATTTCATAGCCGTTGCAATAGATATTAATACACCAGCAACCATTAAGTTTACTGAAGCCCTAATCATATCGAATGCAGGAGCATCCATGCTTTGGTCCTTGGTTAATGTAGTGTTTGGTTTTTGGAAATTGGTGTCAATCTTTGCTTGCATGGATGCCGGGATGATAAATCTCAATCCATCCGAAATAGACGAGGTCGCTTTAACAATACTTCTTGAAAGCATGTTAGGCTTAAATTTTTCGTGTGTATCGCCTTGTCTTGATAAGCTAATTTCAGTTTCTGCAACGGTTTTTGCTTTTTTGGAAAACCAAAGTGTCGCCACCATTACGCCTCCAGAAATGAAAAGTAAAAAGGGCTCGGCTGGCATCTTTTTGCCCAAAATGCCCATAGCGAATTCAGAGGCACCTGTTCCAGAACCTACCCAAGCTTCGTAACTGTGGTATGCGGCCATGGGTACACCAATAAAGTTTACCAAGTCGTTCCCTGAAAAAGCCAATGCCAATCCAAACGTACCAACCGCAATAACGATGATTAAAATGCTCTTTTTAGCTATTTTTTGGAAAGCAAACGAGAGCAGGGTAAAGAGAACAAAACTGCCTAAAATGATATACATTTCATTGCCTTCAATCACTCCTTTTAAATTATCATAATAAGGTGTGCCCTTTAAGCCTTTCATAAAGATGAAATACAGTATGGCCGTTAATGCCACGCCACCGAAGAAAGCACCAAAGTTTTTGATTTTTTCTTCAAAATGAAAGGTGAAAATAAGTCGCGATACCCACTGAACCAAGGCGCCGATACTAAAAGCTATAACTACCGATAGTAATATACCACTTATAATTTCTATGGCTTTTTCGGTATTAATGTAATTGCCCAAATCGGCCAGGGTTTCAGAATCCGAAGCCGTGATTTTTATTGCAGCCATAATCACCGCAGCACCCAATAAATTGAATACGATGGATACTGTGGTTGAGGTGGGCAATCCAATAGTGTTAAAGAAATCGAGCAAGAGTATGTCTGTAATCATTACAGCCATAAAAATGAGCATGATTTCATGGAAGTTGAACATGGCCGGCACAAAAATACCTTTTCGGGCTACTTCCATAAGTCCGCTGGAAAAAACGGCTCCAATAAAAATACCCAAACTGGCCACAATCATAATGGTGCGCATGGAAATGGCTTTCGATCCAATGGCAGAATTAAGAAAGTTAATGGCGTCGTTACTTACTCCAACAACAAGATCAACTACAGCTAAAATAGCGATAGCTATAAGCATGTATAAGTAAATGTGTTCCATAGGTTTCAATTGTAAAAGGACTGCAAATATCATGACAATATATGGTTATTATGTTACGTAATTGTTATTTTAATTGGTTAAAAATGGATGTCGAATCCTAACCTGAACAAAATGTTATCTTTAGTTCTGTTAACGGTTGTATAACTTAAATCGGATTGTACTTTTAGTTTGTGCCCAACTATAAATTTGTTCACGCCAAAAGTGTATTGTTTGGTTGGCAAAGTATTGGTAACAGACTTGTAATTCAAAGTGGTGAAACGCCCAACAAACTCATAATTGCATTTAAGTAAGTATCCCGCTTGTAAATTCAGGGCATTACCCACCAAAACGATATCGCCCGTTTCGGAGTTGTCTGCATTTACGGCAACAGGGTTATCGGCTGTACGGTTGGCATATTCGCCCATAAATGAAAATCTGTTGTACTTAAACATGGCATCGGCAAAAAAGGTGGTGATGTCGGTTTCGTAAAGCGAACCATCATCCCTGAACATGTAATTGCCTAAAACGCTTCGGGTTTTTACGGCATCCTGATTGAGGTCGTAAGTGAAGCCCAGCATTAGTTTAGGGCTGGCTTCCCGCTTTAAATCAGAACCTGTGTAATCTCCTTTAGATTGAAACGTTCCAAAAGGTAAAAGTTCAAGCCGGGCTGTGTATTGCAAACCGCCTTGGTTGCCTTCCGTAATATTGCGTCCTTCCCCTTGCGATACTGCGATTTTTTCACGCATTAAGAAATTGCCGCCTAATTTTGATTTATGTCGCAATTGTATGCCCATATCGCGGTCTAGGGTAAAACGCCTGTTTAATAATGATCGGTTGATTAACTGTAGGTTGCCAGACGAAATTACACGCTCTACGTTGCCGGGAAGTTTGGTTTGTCCGGCCCAAAGTTCGAGGTTTTTGGCAAAGTTCCACATAATAACGGCGTCTAAAATATAACGCGGTGCGTTACGGGTAAACTGGTTTGCTCCAGAAATGTCTCTGTTAGAAAGTCCCAACTCCAATTTGTACCTTAGTTTAGGGCTATAGGCAAAACCATCGAATTTTAATCGGGCACGACGGACTGAAAAATCATATTCGGGGCTACCATAGTTATTGCCGTTATAATTCCATTGGGAATTGTAGCGAACCTGAAAACGGGGAGCGAATTTTATACTGAAAGAACTATCTTTTGCAACAAAATTGATTAATCCTTTTCCAAAAGAAGTCTCACTGATTTCTTGAGAATGTGCAGCTAGTACTAGGCCAAACGCTAGCGCGATGGCAAATTTAATTTTCATTGTACGTATTAGTTTTTGTCGCTGCAAAGAACCAATCCTAATGTTATCTAAATGTTACCAAACGATTAACATTAAAACAATAAAAAGACTGCCTTGGCCAAAGGCAGTCTCATTAGAAATCATGATAATGTAGTCGACAAAAACTAATAGATTATATGAAATACTAATTAAATTGTCTCAAGACTGTGCAAATATCAAGGTTTAAGTTCATTGTAATGTAACGCAAATATTAATTTAATATTAATAATGATGTTTTTTTAAATATTCAATTCATTGAAAAACAAATGATTACAAGTTTAATGTTAATTTAATGTTATGTAAATGTTGTTTAAATGTTATCAATTTTGTAACTTTGATTTAATAATGTTAAAAACCCCATAATTATGAAGAAGTTTATTTTATGTTTTGCCTTTTTAATTACTGTGGTTTCTTTTGCTCAAAAAGAACAAAAGAGAGATTTAAAGTTTAACAAAGACACCAATTTAATTGAAGTAACTTACTATCATGACAATGGAGTGGTGAGCCAAACCGGTTTTTACACTACAGATGGTAAACTTCAAGGGGAGTGGTTAAGCTTTAGCGCAGAAGGCAAAAAAACAGTTTCTGGTAATTATGATAATGGTAAAAAAGTCGGCAAGTGGTTTTATTACACTAATGAAACCGTAAAAGAAGTAGATTACAATGAAAATGTAATCGCTAGTTTGAAGGAAACAGACGTTAAGGACGATAAAGGCCTATAAAAACTAAGCAAACTACAAATAGAAAAAGCATCCCATTTGGGATGCTTTTTTTATTTCATCTTAACCTTGAAAAGTGTTGGTTACTAGTTAAGCATGGTAACTACAAAACTTTGTCCGGCCCAAGTAAAGGCTGATACGTCTGCACCAACGCCAGCTTTAAAACTTATGGTGTTGTTGGCGGTAATTGTAATACCATCAGTGATTGATGTTACTGATCCTGTAATGTCTCCTCCTACATTATCGTCACCAACGTTTCCTTGAGCAACAGCATTAGTAATTGTTAAAGTACCGTTGCCTTTGTCGTCTTTTGTGTCTATCCTGTTTCCAAAAGAAGCATTGCCGTATGCCGCGAACAATATGTTACTGATTACGGCTTGTGTGCCACGTCTAATTTCAGCACCACCTTTTAAAGGTATATCTGGGTTAAGGTTTAAAATGGTAACATTTTTTAAGGTAGGTGTTGATATAGGGGCAGCAGTAGGGTCAGAACTGTTGCTGTCTCCTTCAATACCTCGTGGGTCATCAGTGGCAGCATCAAAGCCATCGTTACGAACACCAAAAGCGTTTGTAATTGTACCAGTATAACCTTCTGTCCAGTCGAACATATCGTCTGCAATGTTAGCACAGTAAACATTGGTTACATTTACGCTGCCTCCAAAAAATTCAATGCCATCGTCATTTCCGTCGCTTACAACAATGTTATTTACAATAGTGCCATTTCCAACACCAAAGAAAGATATACCATTAAACTCTTGTTCGCCATTAATTTTAGCGCCAGTATATTGAGCGATTACGTAGCTTAGCTCGCCAGAGCTGTCTGTGTCTTCATTGCCACCATAAAGTAATCCGGCAACCTCAGATTGAACGTCAGTTCCTTTATTACTTTTTGCTTTACCAGCTAGCACAATACCACCCCAATCTCCTGCTTTTGGAGATGCAGCATCAGAGGTGAATCTAATAGGGTTGGCTGCTGTACCTTTGGCAATTAATTTCGCTCCTCTTTCAACAGCTAAAAACACATCGGTTCTTCCGCTTTTTGCCTTAATTACTGTACCAGGCTCTATGGTTAAGGTAGCTCCTTCTTTTACAGTTAAAGAACTGGTTAAGTTGTATTCTACAGAAGCTAATAATGTGGCATCTTCAGTAATCTCTCCTTTTAATTCATTTCCAGTAATCGGGCCACCGCCGTTTCCTGGGTCAATAGTTCTGTTGTCATCATCACTTGAGCAAGAAAAAATAGAGATAGCAACGGCTACTATTAATAAGTTTTTTAATGTTTTCATTTTGTTTTTTTTAATTTTAAATTCTTGTTTTTATTGTTCTGCAAAAAAAGAAATTAGATTTAAACTTAGTTTGAAGCCAATATTAGTATTAGGTTAAGAAAATTTACTTATGTTAACTTAATGTTTATAGTCTTGTGGGTTTCTTTTTGTTGACTGTCAATATTGTGTTCTTTGTTACAAATCATAAGAGATGCCAACTGAAAAGGAGGTGCCTCTTTTGTAGGTATTCATTGTTAGTTTTTCCGGGATATCCCTGTATCTGTCAAAGCTAGGGTTCAATATGTTTTTTACATTAAATTTTGCTCCTAAATTCTTGTTGAATTTGTGGCTAAATACAAAGTCTAAAAGCGGAACTCCTTTTTCAATAATGTTTTCCTTAAAGTTTGTGCCAATACTGTACACTTTGTCGCTTTGGTAGTTGAATACTAAAGTTGAAACGGTTTCTTTATCGTTTAACTCAAATCTGTATGAAACATCTGCGTTAACAGTAAAGGGAGCAGCGCCTTCTAATTGAGAGCTATCTCCGGTGTAGTTGAACAAGGTGTTGGCTGTGTTAAACTCCAGTTTGGTGCTCATCAAAGTAGCGTTACCTCCAAGGGAAAGGGTTTGGGATTTTTCACTATCTGTATCTTCGATAGAGATAATATCCAGTTTGCCTTCTAATTCCAATCCAAAAACAGTAGCGTCACCAGAATTGTCAAAGGTGAAGTCTCTTTCGATTGCAGAGTTTCTTTCTAATCGGTTAATGGAGTTTTGAATTAATTTCCCGAAAACACCTATGGAAAAAAGCTCACTCTTGTTTGGGAACAACTCGAATTTAAGTTCGCCGTTATAGTTGTCTGACGGCATCAAAGCTGGGTTACCACTTTCTTGATAGTTGATGCCTTCGTAAGTAAATGGGGCAATTTCCTTAAACTGAGGGTAAGTGTACGTTACGCTACCAGAGGCTCTTAAGTTGATTTTGTCGTTAAGCTGATATTTCAGGTTAAGAGTAGGTAAAACGTATTGTTTGTCCAAAGTAATCTGGCTGTTGTTTGTGAACCCAGGGAAACTAATGTTGGTGTCCCATTCTACGTCCATTTTTACATCTTCTGCACGTACGCCAAAATTGGCAGTAAGCTTTTCGTTGAATTTATAAACCGCATCAATATAAACGGCATGTGTAGTTTTTTTGGCATCGTATAATTGCGGAAGATAAGTTTCGGCATCGTCGCTGTTCCTACCTCTTGATGTCTCTATGCCAAATACACCATTGTCCAAATTGGTTTGGTTGAATGTGGCGTCTAAGTTTTCTACATCTACAAACGTATTCCTTGGGTTAGAGAAGTTATGGTCAAAGTAAATACCGTCAAATTTTCTATCGGTAATATTCCCATTATATCCCAATGTAATTTTGCCTTTATTTTCAAAACGGTCGCCAAGGTATTTCACAATATTTAAGTTTCCTGCGATACTATTTTCAAATAAGTTGCCGTAAAACCTACTGTTGTCCCTAACCGCATTTTGGGAAATTCTGGTTCTGTTGGTGTCGTTATTTATAATTAAAGTGTTTTTTCTTCTATCCGGTTCGTCATTATAAATGGCATTATAACTTACTGAGGCGTTGGCGTCAAAAGACTCTCCTAGTTTGTGTTCTGATAATAACTGGTTAACGAAAAGCTTATTTTGAACTTCAGTTTGCAATATTACGTTCACTAATCTATTGTCTTCAGCATCTCTACCAATGTCATTTGTTGTTCCAACAAAATCTTCAATTTTTTGGGTGTTGGAGTGTACAAATAAATGGTTGTAGCTCAGTTTGTGGCTGTTATTGATTTTGTAAACCAAATTGCCCATTAACATCTTGGAGGCATTGTAATCATAAGTTTTTGTATCAAAAATAGACCCCACATTTAATGAGCCATCTTCATTAATATCAACTATGGCATCAGATTGCCCTTCACGATAAGCATATTTATTATCAAAAGACCCCACAAGGAATATGCTAATGTTGCTTTCGTCAGATAATGTTATTTTTTTTCCGTAGTTCAATGAAACGCCCAATGTTGGATTGGCTTTGCCTGAATTAGGGGAATAGCTGTTGTCAAAATTGTAATTAGACAAACTTCGTATTTTGTGTTGGGTGTTGCTATTAACCCCAAACCAATTGGCACCATCCATTTCCTTAAAATCCTTAAACGTAGTTTGGGTGTTTGCTCCTGATGAAAGGCTGACTTTGAATAATGATTTGTCGGTAGTTTCTTTGCTAACAATGTCAATGCTTGCACCCGATACATCTGAAGACATGTATGAAGAAAACGCCTTGCCGATGCCTACGCTTTCAATAATATCTGAGCTGAATAGTGATAGGTCGACATTTTTGTTTCTTGGATCATTAGAAGGTAACGGTAAACCGTTAAGCGTAGTAGAATTGTAGCGGTCACCTAAACCACGAACATAAATTTTACTCGATCCTTCTTGTTTGTTAACGCCGGTAACTTTTAGTGTTGCATCGGCAGCATCTGATACCGCTTTTTTGCTAAGCTCTTGTGCACCTATGGCTGTTTTTATTTGTACCGCTTTTTTCTGCTCCAACAACAGGGCAGTTTCACTTTCACGTTTGGTAGTTGTGGTAATTACCACCTCGTCCAACGAAGCGGCACTTGCGCCCATGGGCACATTCACTTCGGTTACTTTTCCGGCCACTACGGTAACGGCAAGTTCTTGGGTTTCGTAACCCACAAAACTATATATTAAAGTGTAGTCGCCAGCATCTAAATTTTCAAGGGCGTATAATCCGTCAAAATCAGAAGTGGTTCCTTTTGTAGTACCTTTTATCAACACATTGGCAAAGGCCAAAGGCTCATTGTTATATTCTTTGTCGGTTAGTTTACCAACCACAGAACCAGTATTTTGTCCGTAAAAAACCGATGCTGTAATTAGCGCTAAAAATAGAGTGAATTTTTTCATATTTCTTAGTTTTTATCTTGTGCAAATAACGATACACTATGTGAACGGGGTGTTACCTATGGGTTAAACAATGGTAATAGAAGTGTTATGTAAACGTTATGCTTAACTGGGTTTTTAGAGAAAATAGTTACATTAATTTAATGTTGGAAATGATGTGTTTTGACTTTTGAATTTTAAAAAGGAGGGGTAAGATTGGAAATAGCTTTTCTTGAAAATCATGAGAGATAGATTGGGGATGAAATCTAAAATCGAAGTAAGGTTAGGTCGTGGAATTCAAATGGAGCTTAAAATCAATTCTTCGAAAAAAGAAAAGTTTTTTCAGATGGAAAATAACTCCAACGAAGTCTAAGTCTGGAAAATAAAGAATGTGTTGACTGTCGGAAACATGGTTGTTACTGATCCGAAGTGTTTTTTGAACTTTGCCCGGCGTTTGCCATGGCCATAGCTAAAGCGATATCGTCCATAGAAACGTTGCTAGCTTCCAAAGTGAGTTTCAATTCTACTGGGTTAAAGCCATCAACATGAACATCAACTTCTTGAGGTTCGTAACCTACAAAACTGCAAACCAAAGTGTAATCGCCGGCTTTCAAGTTTTCAATAACAAACATGCCGGTTTGGTCGGTGCTGGCTTTTACCTCGGTATCTTTAATGCTGATGTCAGCCAAAACCAAAGGCGCATTTTCAACTTCATTGTCTAAAACCTTTCCAACAATAAGCCCAGTCTTTTGGCTAAAGGAAAGTGTGCTGAAAAGTATAGCGGCAATGACAATAATATGCTTCATGTTTATTAATGTGTAAATAAGTGGCAAAATAAGCGAAACATTATAAATCTAATGTTACCTAAATATTAAACAACGATGATTAAAATGTTACCGTAATGTTAACTCGTGTGTGGCAAAAAAACGAAAGTAAAGCCCATAGGTTAATAAGATCTTTTTTATCTTGCCTTGCTTTAAAAATGAACAATGAACTGGGAACAACTACTATCCTTAAAACGCTTTGGCGATACCAATAAAAGATTAAGAAAAGAGCAGGACGAAACCCGACTAGGCTTCGAAGTGGATTATGATCGTATTATTTTTTCTTCGGAATTTAGAAGTCTTCAGGATAAAACCCAGGTGATTCCGTTGTCGCAAACCGATTTTGTGCACACCCGTTTAACCCACAGTTTAGAAGTGAGCGTAGTGGGGCGTTCGTTGGGAAGAAAAGTGGGGTTGAAGGTTTTGGAAAAACACCCGCATTTACAGAGTGTTCACGGCTATCAGGCCAACGATTTTGGGGCTATTGTTGCCACGGCGGCATTGGCGCACGATATTGGTAATCCACCGTTCGGGCATTCGGGCGAAAAGGCCATCGGTGAATTTTTTAAAACGGGCGAAGGGAAACAATACCAATCCCAACTTACCGAGAAACAATACCAAGACCTTTGCGATTTCGAGGGCAATGCCAACGGCTTTAAGATACTGACCCAAAATCGCCCTGGGCGAAAAGGCGGTTTGCGAATGAGCTATGCCACACTCGGAGCCTTTACCAAATACCCAAAAGAGTCGTTGCCCAAAAAGCCCACAACCCATATCGCCGATAAAAAATATGGATTTTTCCAAAGTGATAAAGATGCTTTTGTAGATGTAGCCAATGAATTGAGTTTGATAAAACGAAGCAACGACCACATTAGTTTTTCACGTCACCCTTTGGCCTATTTGGTTGAAGCGGCCGACGATATTTGCTATACCATCATCGATTTTGAAGATGGCATTAATTTGGGGCTTATTCAAGAGGAATATGCTTTGGAGTATCTTTCAAAAGTCATTCGCGAAAATATTATAGCCGAAAACTATTATGCGCTATCCAGCCGCGAAGATCGTATTGGCTATTTACGTGCGCTCGCCATTGGGGCACTTATTAACGATGCGGTAGATATTTTTATGGCCAATGAAGACGCTATTTTAAACGGTAGTTTTGATTGCGGTCTGTTGGATAAAAGTAAGTACGATGCCCAAATTAAGGACATCATAAAAATTAGTGTTGAAAACGTGTACCAATCGGAAGAGGTGGTTGATAAAGAAATTGCTGGTTACCAAATTATCAATAAGCTGTTGGGCGTTTACACGGCTGCGGTAAATAACTCGTACAACGGCACGGCTTCAAATTACGATAAATTGATACTGACCCGTATGCCCGAAACCATCAATTTTAAGAGCGATAATCTGTACCAAAGACTGCTTTCGGTTTGCCATTATGTATCGTTGTTGTCGGATAGTAAAGCCATCCAAAACTTTAAAAAGATAGAAGGGGTAACCTTTTAAAGCGGCATAAGAAATGAAAGGTGATTGTTCTATTTACTTTTCATTTACAACGAATAGCGGAATGCCCGCATAAAACGTTAGTTTTTTTGTGACACTCTTATGGAATAGTTTATCAAGAAATGTTCTTTTAGGAATAAAAAGAGCCAGCACGTCGGTTTGGTGTTCCTTTAAAAAATCATCCACCCCATTTAAAACAGAAGTGTTTTTTACCAAATGAACATTAGAAGAATCGGCGGAAAGCCCTTTGGCTTTTAAGTTGGCGATAGCCTGATTTTCAGAATTATCTACAACATGAAGATATTCTATTGAAGCTCCAAACAAATCTGCAAATTCAGAAAGTGATTTCAGAAAGGTGTCGTCTTTCTCTTTTAGGGAAGTCGAGTAGGTTATGGTTTTAAGATCCTTGATCTCGGTGTCAGTGGGAACGGCTAATACCGGGCAGTGCGCATTCATCATGGTTTTTGTTGTAATGCTGCCCATAATTTTGTTCAGCGCATTTCTTTCACCTTTGGTACCCATAATAATGAGGTCGTACTTATGGTCGCTAAATTCTATGATTTTATTTGTTGTTTCGTCAGAAGGAAATACCACTTGACTTCCTATGGCATTGGCGTCATATGGTTTTATAAATTCAGCCATTTTTTTCTTCATGTCTTTTTGAAACATTTTGCGGCCATCGCGAAGTTCTTTAGGGTCCATGTAAAGCTCCTTGCCTTTGCCGGGTTCTGGGTAGACGTGTATTACATCAACTCTAGAGTCGGCTTTCTTAGCGATGCTTATGGCGTAAGCAAATGCTTTATGGGCGGCAGGCGAAAAGTCTGTAGGGAATAGTATTTTTTTCATCTTTTTTAGTTTAGGCTTGGTTGCGGTTTGTGTTTAGTGACTTGTCCACGGTTAACAACCTTATTATAACTAAAATACGAAATTAATCCCTAAAGATCAAACGGCTTTGATAGCTTTTAAATTCACAATGATCATGGTCATAAAACCAAGATTATTTAGACTTTATTCGTTTAAATAATCGACTAAGTCTTGTAGTTTGTCAACAGATTCCTGTAATCCGCCTTTTCTATTTCTAATGAGCCATACCGATTTATGGCTGTCAATTAAATTTGAAAGTGTGTTGGCCAATTCTTTCCTTTTTTTAGAAGGGATGTTTTTAGTGGCCATATCTTTTGCATCTAAGCGCGCTATTCCCAATTGAATACCAAATAATGCTAATTTAGAGGCTTGTTTTAATTCTTTGATGATTATCTCACCATCAGCTGATATTGGTTTGGCTTTTTGAAGTTGGTTTAAACCGTTTTCAATTTCGGCTTTAGCAGCTAAAAATCCCGCTTTAGTTAGGTGTTTGGTTTGGTAATGGCCGTTAATGGTCCATCTAAATCGGCGTAGCATTAAGTGGTAAGCGTTGGCATTCCCTTCTGGGATGTTCGCTTTTAAATAAGCGTTTCCCAAAGTTAATAGGGCTTTTGCGGTGTAACCCGTAGCGTCTTTAAAGACATATTTATTCAGCAGAAATTCCAAATTATTTATGGTGTCTTCAGAATAATTCCACGCATAATTAGCACCTAAAACCAACGAAGGGTAACTCACCGATTTGGGTTGAAAATGCCCAAAATCGCCCCAGTCTGTGATAAGGTAACCTTTGGCATTATATTTTTTACCTGCTATTGCGGCGTTTTTTAAATTGATAAACGCGTTGTTGTTTCTGCCAATCTCCGAACGCCAACTCGAAGTGCCGGGGCACACATAAAAATCTAAATCGGCTTTATGGAATTCAATTAAATTTTTATCAAACGGATAGGTAGCGTCGTAGCCCCAAACCAGTGCCGTCATGTTTTTAGGGATGTCCTTAATCAATCCGGGGTGGTTTAAAACAATATCGCCCCAAAACTGGGTTTGCTTTCCGTTTTTTACCACTTCATCATTCAGTTTTTTCAGGAAGTTGAGGTACACTTGGCCTTTGCCAATGGAGTCGCATAAGGCCTTCGATTTTCCTAAGCCCAACTCTAAGGTTTCATCGCCGCCAATGTTGGCATATTTGCTCGAAAAATGGGGGAGAAGTTCGGCATAAAGCTCCTGCATAAGCTCAAAAGATTTTGGGTTTGTTGGTGCTAATGCAGTTCTGCTTTTGTTGCCCCACTTGGTTTTGCAGTCGGTTTCACATTCGCTCAAATCTAAATAGGCATCGTGCTTTAACCAATTTTCCATGTGGCCAAACGAGTTTTGGTTGGGCACTAAATCAATTCCTCTTTTTAAGCAATAAAGGTCCAATTCTTGAATTTGAGATGCGGTTAACGGGCTCGCATTTTGCCAAACTACCGGATGGTTACGATAGGCAAAAGTATGTTCGGTATATAGTTGTAATTCGTTAAGGCGCCATGCCGCCAATTGATCAATTAATTGATAGAGGCTTGCCATGCTGGGGACTTTGTTACGGCTTATATCAAGCATATAGCCCCGTTTTTCAAAGTTTGCCCAATCGTTGATTTCTATTTGCGGAAGGGGGGTGTTATTTGTTTTTACATATCCCAAAAGTTGATTTAAGGTCTGCTTGCCGTAACGTAAAGCATTGGTGTTTTTTGCGGATAACCTGATTTCAGTAGGCTTTATGTTTAAACGGTAACTGTCAAACTGTTCTAAATCCGCATTGATTTCAAAACAAATATTAAAGTCATTATTTGGTGTGTGGACTATGAATTTTCCAGCAGAAGCTTCCTTTAGACTCGATTTTAAGAATGCCTCTAAATCTGAAATTTGTGATGGGCGAATCGCCACCGAATCATTATTAACTAATAATTTTTGTGGGGTAAAGAGTAAATGTTTAACAATACTGTCGTTGGCGAACAGAAAACTATTTTGAAGTATGGTAATAAAAAGGATGAAAGCCTTAATGTTCATATAAATGATTTGGGTTTAAAATGGAAATATTGGATGATTGCTCCCAGCCGCTTTAAAATAAATGTGTTGATTACAGCTAAACGAAGGCAGTTGAAAATTTTAAAAAGTCAACAGGCATAACTCTTAAAGGTAAGCAAAAGTTTAAGGTTGTTAAGGCTATTTATTGTAAACATATGTTTTTTATTAGTAACGTAAACTCCTCTGTTTTCTTATTGGCCACCAAAAAGCCAAGTTCCTCAATGGTTTTTCCAGAAAATTTTGGGATGCTTAAATTACGCCCTCTGAACCGAGGAAAAAGATCTTTTAGTTTGACGATAAGCGTTTGCCATTCACCTGTTGTTGTAAAATATGAAACGTATGAGTGGTTGTCGTCAAGATTTGCTTTTACTCTAAACTGGTAGCGTTTGCCATCGCCTTTTATTCTTAAGACTATTTCCTGGAAACCTTGGGTATCAATGGAATCGCCTCGGTACCGTAAGGAAGAGAATCCACCATTGTTATCTAAAGAAACCTTGCCGTAAAACATGCCCATACCGTCTTCATTAAGCTTAAAATGCCCTGAAGATTTACCGCCCATAACCGCATCATCAACCACTTTCCAGTGTTCTAAGTTTGAGGTTTTGTTAAATGTAAAGATGGTGTGTGCTGGCATGTTTCTATAGTTGAGGGTTGGTTTATGCTGTTTTAATAATCGGAAATTAATGATTGACAACGAATATAGTTGAAGTTTTCTGTAAAGTCAAATTAGTTGAAAACTAGCAATCAGAGCAAACTTTCAAAAAGAGCTTTTAAACTATTTGTATCCAAGCCAACAGCTTGTTGCAGTTCTGCCGTGCTGCCGTGTTCGATAAAGGTGTCGGGAATACCTAAAACCTTTACGGTGTTGTGGTAATTGTGCTGGGCAGCAAATTCTAAAATGGCACTTCCAAAACCACCATTTATGGCGTTGTCTTCAACCGTAACAATCGTGTGGTGGGTTTTAAAAATATGGTGCAATAAGGTTTCATCCAGCGGTTTTACAAAACGCATATCGTAATGCGACACGTCTAATTTTTCAACGGCTTCGGTTACATTTTTGGCCATGTTGCCAATAGTTAAAACAGCCAAATCCTGTCCTTCTTTTAAAACGATACCTTTCCCAATTTCAATGTTTTCAAAGGGTTGTTCCCAATCTATGGTGACGCCTATGCCGCGTGGGTAGCGAATGGCTATAGGCATATCCAATCCTAATTGGGCGGTATACATGATGTTTCGCAATTCCATTTCGTTTCGCGGTGCAAAAATGATGAGGTTGGGTATGCAGCGCAGATAACTCAAATCGAACACACCGTGGTGGGTGGCGCCATCGGCACCGACCAATCCGGCACGGTCTAAACAAAAAACAACGGGTAGTTTTTGCAGGGCCACATCGTGTATAATTTGGTCGTAGGCCCGTTGTAAAAAAGTGGAATAAATATTGCAAAACGGAATAAGACCTTGTGTGGCCATGCCTGCCGCTAGGGTTACGGCGTGTTGTTCGGCAATGCCCACGTCGAAAGCTCGATCGGGCATGGCTTCCATCATAAATTTAAGTGAACTTCCCGTTGGCATAGCAGGGGTGATCCCCACAATTTTTGGGTTCGTTTTGGCTAGCTCTACAATGGTATGCCCAAATACATCCTGATATTTTGGAGGCTGCTTTAATTTGGCCTTAGCAATTAAATCGCCCGTTTTGGCATCAAACTTTCCGGGGGCGTGGTATTTGACTTGGTCGGCTTCGGCTTGTTTCAGTCCTTTTCCTTTTGTGGTAATAACGTGCAGAAATTTAGGACCTTCTATTTTTTTTAGTCGTTTCAGTTCTTTCAACAAAGCCTCAAAATCGTGACCATCAATGGGGCCCGAATAGTCAAAGTTTAGAGCTTTTATAATATTATTCCGTTTTTGGGTGCCCTTTTTTACGTTAGTTAAGTACTGCTTTAGTGCACCTACACTTGGGTCGATGCCAATGGCATTGTCGTTGAGTATTACCAAAATATTGGCATCGGTAACGCCGGCATGGTTGAGTCCTTCAAAAGCCATCCCACCAGCAATACTGGCATCGCCAATAACGGCAATATGTTGTTTTTCGGTATCGCCTTTAATTTTCGAAGCAATGGCCATGCCCAAAGCTGCCGAAATAGAGGTGGAGGCATGCCCAACACCAAAAGTATCATATTCGCTTTCTTCTCGTTTTGGGAAACCGCTGATTCCGCCCAACTGCCGATTGGTGTGAAATTGGTCGCGGCGGCCGGTTAATATTTTGTGTCCGTAAGCTTGGTGGCCCACATCCCAAATCAATTGGTCGTTGGGAGTGTTAAAGATGTAGTGTAATGCAATGGTCAACTCCACCACGCCTAAACTCGCACCTAAATGACCTTCTTTGGTGGCCACAATGTTGATGATAAATTGGCGTAATTCTTTGGCTAACTCCGGCAGGTCGTTCGTACTTAAATTGCGGAGGTCTTTGGGAGAATGGATTTGTTGGAGTAAATTTTGCATTTGAATACAAATGTAGCAGATGAAATTGTATTTTTGATTTGAAACCAAAATTTTATTTGAATGATCGAGCCGTTTGATGATGACTATTTTATGAAAAAAGCCTTGCAGGAAGCCGAAATGGCATTTGAAAAAGGGGAAATCCCGGTAGGGGCGGTTGTAGTAATTGATAATAGGATTATTGCCCGCGGACATAATTTAACAGAAACCCTTAACGATGTTACGGCCCATGCCGAAATGCAGGCCATTACAGCGGCAGCGAATTTTTTAGGCGGAAAATATCTTCAAAATTGCACGCTTTATGTCACTTTGGAGCCTTGCCAAATGTGTGCGGGGGCTTTGTATTGGAGCCAAATTTCGAATATTGTTTATGGGGCTCGAGATATGGAGCGCGGATGTATCAATTTGAAAACCAAACTGCACCCCAAAACTCAAATGAAAGGTGGTGTTTTGGAGGAAGAGGCTTCTACGCTTTTAAAACGCTTTTTTATTGAAAAACGGAATTTGAATTGACGTTCGTCACCCTGAACTTGTTTCAGGATCTCATTAATTCATTCTGTAATGAATGGAGAAAACTAATACTTACTGTCACGCTGGTTCTCACGCATTTTATCCAAATTTTCTTTGGTAAGCATATAATCTTTTAAGTTTCGGTCTTTCCAACGGTGATAAATAAACAAGGGGAAAACCACCAAAAACAGTCCAGCGACCCCAAAACCAATCAACTTTTCGGAGTAGTCCACATCGAGTGTGAAACCTAAAATAATACTCGTAAAAACGGCAATGGTCAATATAATGATGAGGTATTTCATGTTTACTTTGTGAATTTTATCAGTTGGCGGCGGTAAGCAGTCAGTAATTTCGATTTTGAAATATAACCATAATATTTACCTTGTTTGGTTACAGGCAAATTCCAAGCGCCAGTAGTTTTAAATTTTTCCATGATATCGTGCATGGAATCTGCATCGTAATCAATAATTCCGGCGTCGGCATGCATCAGGCTGGCGGCATCTACTTTATCATATAAACTGGTGTCGAACATCATATGGCGTATATCGTCAAGTCTAATCACGCCCAAAAATTCGTGTTCATCATTAACCACGGGAAAGTGGTTTCGCGATGATTTGGCCACGGCTTCATTCAAAATCTCTCCCAATTTCATTTCAGGTGTTAATGTTATAAAATTGGTTTCGATGACTTTGTCGATGTCTAACACCATCAGTACGTTTTGGTCTTTATCGTGCGTCATCAGTTCGCCGCGTTCGGCAAGCTTCAACGTGTAAATGGAATGCGATACGTAGTATTTTGTTATGGCAAACGATACGGCTGAAACAATCATAAGCGGTACAAAAAGCTCGTATCCTCCAGTGATTTCAGCAATAAGGAAAATAGCGGTTAGAGGGGCGTGTAATACCCCAGCCATAAGCCCCGTCATCCCGATAAGCGTAAAATTTGATTCCGAAACATGAAAGCCTAACCCAATATGGTTAATAATTTTAGCAAAGGCGTTTCCTAAGGCGCTTCCCATTACCAAGGTAGGAATGAAAACACCACCCACGCCACCGGCGCCAAAGGTGGTGGTCATGGCAATGGCTTTAAAAACCGAAATGCCCAAAAGCAACGCAACAACAATCCATATATTCGATAGGTCCAAATCCAATGGTGTGGTGCCAATGGCCGCCAAGTGGTCGCCTTTCAAAAGATTATTCATAATGCCGTAACCTTCACCATAAAGGGGCGGAATAAAATAAAGCATGGTGCCTATGGCAATGCCTCCAATTAAAAGGCGCTTCGCCCGACTTTCAAATTGTTTGAAGAAGTTGGTAATGGCAAAAAATACTTTGGAAAAATATACGGATGCCAAGCCAGTCACAACACTTAACACTACGTAAAACGCAATGTCGTTCACTTGGAATTTATCGGTGAGTTGAAACCGAAGCAATATGTCTGTTCCTAAAAACATATAGGAGGTCACTACTGCTGAAACCGATGCCAAAAGTAAAGGGACTAACGAGGTAAACGCAATATCGAGACTAAAGACTTCAATGGCAAAAATGATTGCCGCAATGGGCGCCTTAAACATAGAGGCCATAGCACCTGCCGCTGCACAACCAATAAGCAGCATTCGGGTTTTGGTATTCATATGGAACAGGCGTGCGGCGTTGGAGCCCAATGCTGAACCCACACTAACGGCAGGCCCCTGCAACCCCACCGAACCACCAAATCCAGCGGTTAACGGCGCAGTGATTAAAGCCGCATAAATATTGTACCGCGGAATGATTCCATTTAACTTTGAAATAGCGTAAAGCGTTGATGAAATACCGTGCCCAATATGTTTTTTAAGCCAAGTCTGTTTAATAACATAAACCAGAAATAATCCAATAATAGGAAAAACAAAGTATAATGAGTTTTGATAGTTTTTGAGGAAATCCAACTCAAAAAGCAGACGGATGTAGTGTGTAAGGTTTTTTAAGGTTACCGTACCGATTCCTGCCAAAAAACCAACAAGTATGCTGAGTATGTAAATAAATTGCTGCTCTGAAAGATGTTTGTATTTCCAGATTAAAAACTTACGCAACAAACTTTTAGTTGAAACAGGCATTGTATAAAACTACTAAAAAATCCCGCTTTTCAGCAGGATTTTGTTTTATTGTTTTAAGTTAAGTTTTAAACTCAATTCATTCAGTTGCTCATCGTCAATAGGAGCAGGAGCGTCAATCATCACATCGCGACCGGCATTGTTTTTCGGGAAAGCAATGAAATCTCTAATAGTTTCTTGTCCGCCCAATATGGCCACCAGTCGATCCAAACCAAATGCTAATCCGCCGTGTGGTGGTGCCCCATATTGGAAAGCATCCATTAAGAAGCCGAACTGTGCTTTTGCCTCCTCTGGAGTAAAGCCTAAATAATCGAACATCAAGGCTTGGGTTTCTTTATCATGGATACGGATTGAGCCACCGCCAATTTCGTTGCCGTTCAACACCAAATCGTAAGCATTGGCTTTTACGGCACCGGGATCGGTTTTTAGCAATTCAATCTGTCCTGGTTTTGGCGCGGTAAAGGGGTGGTGCATGGCGTGGTAACGATTGGTCTCATCGTCCCATTCCAATAAAGGGAAATCCATTACCCATAGCGGAGCGAACTCATCGGGTTTACGCAACCCTAAACGCTCGGCCAATTCCATACGTAAAGCACTTAACTGTGTTCTTACTTTGTTTTTGTCGCCAGAAAGCACACAGATTAAATCGCCAGGTTTTGCGCCGGTAGCTTCAGCCCATTTCGCCAAATCGTCCTGGTCGTAAAATTTATCGACCGAAGATTTAAAACTGCCGTCGTCATTGCATCGGCAATATACCATGCCCAATGCGCCGATTTGCGGACGCTTAACCCAATCAATCAATTTATCGATTTCTTTTCTGGTGTAGCTATTTCCGCCCGGTACGGCAATACCAACAACCAATTCGGCAGCATTAAATACGTTAAAATCTTTGTGTTGAGCCACGGCGTTCAATTCGCCAAACTCCATCCCAAAACGAATGTCTGGTTTGTCGTTACCATATAAACGCATGGCATCGTCGTAAAGCATTCTTGGGAATTTTTCAACTTCAACACCGTTAATTTCTTTTAATAAATGGCGTGTTAACCCTTCAAAAGCATTTAAAATATCTTCCTGCTCTATAAAGGCCATTTCGCAGTCTATTTGGGTGAACTCGGGCTGACGGTCGGCACGTAAGTCTTCATCCCTAAAACATTTCACGATCTGGAAATATTTATCCATGCCACCCACCATAAGCAATTGCTTAAATGTTTGTGGCGATTGCGGAAGGGCATAAAACTGACCTTCGTTCATGCGACTAGGAACCACAAAATCGCGGGCACCTTCGGGAGTTGATTTTATTAAATAAGGCGTTTCTACTTCAATAAATCCTTCTTTTGAAAGGTAATTACGAACCTCTTGGGTAACCTTATGCCTAAAAATTAAACTGTTTTTTACAGGGTTTCGGCGGATGTCCAAATAACGGTATTTCATTCGGATGTCCTCACCGCCATCGGTTTTATCTTCAATAGTAAAGGGCGGTAATTTGGCTGCGTTTAAAATGTTCAATTCTGAAACCAATAATTCTATGTCCCCAGTTGGGATATTCGGGTTTTTCGAAGCACGCTCAATAACAGTGCCTTTAACTTGAACCACAAATTCGCGACCCAAGTTTTGAGCCTGTTCGATAAGTGTTTTCGAGGTGCGTTCTTCATCAAAAACCAATTGGGTGATGCCGTAACGGTCGCGCAAATCTACCCAAACGATAAAGCCTTTGTCTCTTATTTTTTGAACCCATCCGGCAAGGGTCACTTCTTTATTGATATCTGTCGATGTTAATTCACCACAATTATGACTTCGGTACATAGAAAAATTTTAGGCTGCAAATTTAAGCAAATCCCTTATAGTATGAATTAATCTGTGGTTTTTTTTGGTGGTTTGTTGAACCTATAAATACTTCAACAGCCTAAAATGCAAACAGCTATATTGTTTGCCTGTGGGTTTTTTTGCATGTTTACACCAAATTTATGAGTTGTAATGTTTTCACAGCCATATAATTTGAAATTAAATAAGGGTTTTGGATAAAAAGTTTTAGTTTTGCGGATCGTTGCTTTTTTAGTAAGTGATGGAAAAATAACAAACAATATCAAAGACAAAATTGTAATTAAAAAAATGAACAAAAAAATTGATCAACAGGCGGCAGATAATATTAGAGCACTGGCCGTTGCCATGGTAGAAAAGGCGAATTCTGGCCACCCGGGAGGACCAATGGGCGGGGCAGATTTTATGCACATTTTATATTCAGAATTTTTTAATTACGACCCGTCTGATATGGAGTGGCCTTTCAGGGACCGTTTTTTTATGGACGCCGGCCACCTCTCAACCTTAATGTACGCTCAGTATTATTTGTTGGGCAACTATTCAAAAGACGACATCGCCAACTTTAGACAGTGGGGCTCTGTAACACCGGGTCATCCAGAAGTAGATGTTAAAAGGGGAATTGAAAACACCTCTGGGCCACTGGGCCAAGGGCACACTATGGGTGTTGGGGCAGCCATTGCAGCCAAGTTTTTACAGGCTAGATTTGGCGATTGGATGAACCACAAGATTTACGGATTTATTTCCGATGGAGGTATCCAGGAGGAAATATCTCAGGGGGCAGGAAGGATTGCCGGGCACTTGGGCTTGAGCAATTTTATTATGTTCTTCGATTCTAACGATATCCAATTGTCGACTTCAACTGACGAAGTAACCACCGAAGACACTGCTAAAAAATACGAAGCTTGGGGCTGGAAAGTGGTAACCATTGATGGTCATGACCACGATGAAATTAGAAAGGCCTTGACTGATGCCAACAACGAAACCGAAAAACCAACCCTGATTATTGGTAAAACCATAATGGGTAAAGGTTGTGTAACGGCCGATGGAAGCATGTACGAAGGGCATTGCGAATTGCACGGTAAGCCTATTGGCGACACCGGTGCCGATTACGAAAAAACATTAAAGAACCTTGGTGCCGATATTGACAATCCTTTTGAGATTTTTGATGAGGTAAACGATTTCTATAAAAACCTAATCGAACAAAAAACAAAACAAGCAGCTGAAAAGAAAGCTGAAATCGAGGCTTGGAAAAAAGCCAATACTGAACTAGCCGATAAATTGGATTTCTTCCTTTCGGGACAATTACCAGAATTAGATTTTGCTTCAGTTGAGCACAAAGCAGGCTTAGCGTCTAGAGCAGCATCTTCTAACGTGTTAGCGTATTTAGCTGAAAACGTAGAAAACATGATCGTGTCTTCTGCCGATTTATCTAACTCTGATAAAACGGATGGATTCTTAAAGAAAACATCGTCTTTACAAAAAGGAGATTTCTCTGGTTCGTTCTTACAAGCCGGTGTTGCCGAATTAACTATGGCTTGTATCGCGAACGGTATTGCATTACACGGTGGTATTATTCCGGTTGTAGCAACATTCTTTGTGTTTTCAGATTACATGAAGCCTGCCATTCGTTTAAGTGCGATTCAAGAATTGCCAGTTAAATATGTGTGGACGCACGATGCCTTTAGAGTAGGTGAAGATGGGCCAACACACCAACCTATTGAGCAAGAAGCACAAATTCGTTTGTTAGAAAAACTTCAAAACCACAGCCACAAACAAAGTTTCTTAGCGTTACGTCCTGCAGATTCTGCCGAAACTAGCGTTGCTTGGAAAATGGCTATGGAAAATACTGATACACCTTCAGGTTTAATTTTATCGCGTCAGGGTATAAAAGATGTACCTGCTGAAGGTTCTCGTTACGAAGCGGCTTTAGCGGCCGAAAAAGGTGGTTATTTGGTGAAATCTGTTGATAATCCAGATGTGGTGCTTGTAGCCAACGGATCGGAAGTATCAACTTTAGTGGCTGCTGCCGAAATTTTAGAAGCAGACCACAACCTTAAAGTTAGTATTGCTTCGGTGATTTCTGAGGGCTTATTCAAACAACAATCAAAAGATTATCAAAACAGCATCATTCCTAAAAACAAACCATTGTTTGGTTTAACAGCTGGTTTGCCTGTAAACTTAGAAGGTTTGGTAGGAGATAACGGGAAAGTGTTCGGATTGGAGCACTTCGGATATTCTGCACCAGCAGGCGTACTGGACGATAAGTTCGGGTTTACGGGAGAAAAGGTGAGCCAAGAGGTATTGGCCTATTTAAAAACACAACAAAACTAAAATATTATGAAATTTTTTATCGACACAGCCAACTTAGACGAGATAGCCGAAGCACAGGCTTTGGGTGTATTGGATGGCGTTACCACTAACCCCTCTTTAATGGCAAAGGAAGGTATTACAGGGGAAAAGAATATATTGAATCACTACAAAAAAATCTGTGATATTGTTGAGGGCGATGTAAGTGCCGAAGTAATCTCAACCGATTTTGATGGTATGGTAAAAGAAGGCGAGGCTTTGGCAGCGCTACACCCACAGATTGTGGTAAAATTACCGTTGATTGCCGATGGTATCAAAGCTTGTAAATATTTCTCTGATAAAGGCATTAGAACGAATGTGACTTTAGTGTTTTCGGCAGGGCAGGCCTTGTTGGCCGCCAAAGCGGGAGCCACTTACGTATCGCCGTTCTTGGGAAGGTTAGACGACATTTCAACCGATGGGTTGAACCTTATTGCTGAAATCAGACAAATTTATGATAACTACGGTTTCGAAACGCAAATTTTGGCGGCTTCCATTCGTCACACCATGCACGTTATCGACTGTGCGAAAATTGGCAGTGATGTGATGACCGGCCCGTTATCTTCAATCACCGGATTGTTGAAGCACCCATTGACTGATATCGGTTTGGCGAAGTTCTTGGCCGATTACGAAAAAGGGAACAAGTAAGCCTAAAGATTAAATAATAAAAGCCTCGAAAACTGATGTTTTCGAGGCTTTTTTTATTATTGAAAACTGTACTTTTTCTTTTTGGCCTGTTCCTTTATGGCCTTTATCATAGCGTTTTCCAAACCGTTGGTGTTTTCTTTCTGTTGTTTTAAAACGTAGTCTTTGCGTTTGGCGTTAAGTGCTTTGATCTTCTTCTGGATTTCGGCCCGTTCGTTACTTTTTGTGGCAATGTAGGCTTCAATCTCCGCTTCGCTTTTCCCTTTTAGTTCCGTTGGGAGTTCTTCTTCTTTAATATCGGCAACAACTACTTCTTCCTGTTCCACGGCATCCACCAAGTCCCAAGTTTTGTTTTTGTACAGGTGCGAACTTTTACTGATGGTCCGTTTTACGGCGTTGGCCTTGCTGTACGAATTGGCATTGGCATCCTGCTCGGCCTGAAGTGCCATTTTTTCCATGCCTTTTTTACCGTAGGCCAAATAGGTTTTGTTCAGTTTTCGGTTTAAAATTAAGATTTCGTCATCGTAGGGCGAAGCGATATGTACCGTGGCTCGGTTATGGTTTATGGCCATGTAATCGCCATGGGTTAAACGGGCGCCGTCTTTCCAGTTAGTTAAAACGCCTTGGTTGTAATCGCCACAAAAAATAGTGTTTACCGTAACATCTTTTTCGTTGGCGTTGGTCGAGGCATCTTTATAGTTTACTTTGCCTTGGGTAAAAGGTTCGTTGCCGGCAATGAAAATCAGTTTCAAGTCGTCGGGGTTTTTGCCCCAATCCAACTGGTTTAACGAAGTTTGGATCACTTGCCCACAGTATTCCTCGCCACCGTTTGTGGTGAGCGAAAACAGTTCTTTTGAAATATCGTCCAAATCTTCGCTAAAAGCCAAAACCTGCCTGATGTAGCCTTCACGACTATTCAAATTATCGTTTCCATATTCGTATAATGCAATTTGTAGATTGGGTTTTTGGATGCCGCATTTGGCGTACGATAGTTCGTTTACAATGTCCCATAGCTGAGCTTTGGCTTGGTCTATCAATCCGTCCATGCTATTGCTAGTGTCCAAAAGTAAGGCGACTTTTATATATTGTTTGTTGGGCTCGGGGTGATCTGCGCTCACTTGATATTGAGCCACATCCTGTTTTTTGCTATTGGCGTTGCAGGATAAAATTGTGGCAAGCGAGCAGCATACTAACAGGGTTTTGATTTGCGTTTTCATGATGTTTACGTTTTTTAATTGAAGATGAATTAAACTAAATGTCCACTTTGGTTCATTGACAACATAAAACTAGAGCCAACTTATTTCTTATAAAAGGCAGAATGAGCCAAAGCTACATTTTAATGAGTGAAACCGCTTTTTGGTTGTGTGAAGTTTGATTTTCCATATAAAAAAATCAAGGTTTTGCAGAACACACATTTTATTAAACCAAGTAAAGTGCGTAAGTTTAGCTACTCGATAATTCATTTAAACGAAGCGAATGCGCGTTGCCTTAAAATACATTTTCATTTTTCATCTCTTTTTTAGCGGAACACTACTGTTTGGGCAAAACGACCTGTTGCGCAAAACCGAAGAGCCGAAATTTACGTTGCGCGGATCGGTTATTGAGCGTGATACCCGCAACCCCATACCCAATGTTAATGTAGAGGTGAATGGCGGACAGTACACCACCACCGATATTTTTGGCGATTTTAGGATTGAAGCACGGAAGGGCGACGAACTCACTATTAGGCACAAAGATTTTGAAACCGTGGTTTACACCATTAAAAGTGATGAACGGATAAGGGTTGAAGTTGAGCCTAGCGACGAGGAAATCAGTACTTCCAAACTGAAAAAGTTTTCCAGATTATCAAAAGCCGAAAGTTTCAATGCGCTTATTGATTCGGCGGAAGCCTATTTGAAAACCGATGCCAAAAAGAGCATTCAATTTGTAGCCGATGCCCTGGTTGAAAGTAGTTCAACGAAGCAAAACGGGGAAGCCTACGAGGTTTTGGGCGACATTTATACACATTGGAAACAGTATGATTTGGCGGTGTCAAACTACCGGATTAGTCTACAGAATAGAAAAACCAACCTGGTAAGCCTTAAGCTTGCTGATGCCTACGGACAAAACAAAAACTATCAAGAGAGTTTGGAAACCTACAAAGGCATTGATAAAAATAGTCTTTCCAATTGGCAGCTCACTGAACTTTACATGGGCTTGGGCGATGTTAATTTTTTAATTAAATCCTATCAGCCTGCCATCGATTTTTACGAGGAAGGTCTAAAAATTGCCAAACAACATTTAATTACTCCAAAGATTACCGATTTCAACTCAAAAATAGCGCAGGTTTACAATGCCAAGGGTGAGGTGCGGAGAGCGGAATCGTTCTTTGAAAAATCGATGCAGTTGGCCAATACCGAAAACAAAAAACGAGCCGTTGAGGAAAAATTGAAAGTCGCCGATTTTAAAAGTGAAACCAATGATTTTTCGGATGAAATTGAACTGCGGAAAGAAGCGTTAAATACCTTGATTGAAATAGAAGAGGAAGCCGAATTTAACAACGAAAGTGCCCTAACTCCCCAAAAGCAAAATTATAAAATAGGTAATGCTTATGCCTCTCAAAGTGATTATGGCAATGCCATTCAGTATCTCGAAAAAAGTATTTCGGAGGCGGGCAAAAAAAAGGATTTGATTGTTAAGAAGGATGCTACCCGAAAATTATCGGAGGTGTACCGCGATGCCGGGCAATTCGATAAAGCTTTGGTTGCCTATCAAAGTTACGTCGATTTGGTGGATACGCTCTATGCACTAAAAGAACAGGAAATATCGCAGGCGGCTCGTTTCAGTAAAGATATAGCGAGCAAGCAAAACCGGATTTCAAGTTTGGAGGGCGAGCGCGAACTGTCGCAAAGCAAATACCAATTGACCGTAGAGCAATCGAAACGGCAAACCTTGATTATTTATTCGTTGGTTGGCGGGCTTCTCTTATTGCTAATCGCAGCTTTTTTAATGTTTAAATACATCAAACAGCAACGGTTGGCTAACAATTTATTGGCTCTGAAAAGTCTGCGTAGCCAAATGAATCCGCATTTTATTTTCAATGCCCTAAATTCGGTCAACAGTTTTATTGCTTCAAACGACGAACGCACAGCCAATAAATACCTTACCGATTTTTCCATGCTTATGCGTGCCGTTTTGGAAAATAGCGAAGAAGATTTTATTCCGTTGGAAAAGGAAATCGAACTTCTTCAACTTTACACCAAACTGGAACATTTCAGGTTTAAGGATAAGTTCGATTACAGTATAAAAGTTGATGAACACATAAAGTTGCAAGAGTTTGTTATTCCGCCCATGTTGTTGCAGCCTTATATTGAAAATGCTGTTTGGCATGGGCTGCGCTACAAAAAAAGTAAAGGGCATTTAGAGATTGATATCGTTCAAACCACTCCCGAGGAAATAAAAATCACCATTACGGATGATGGCATCGGTCGGGCCAAATCGAAAGCCTTGAAAACCGAAAACCAACAGAAGCAAAATTCAAAGGGGATGGGCAACATAAAAGAGCGGGTGGCTATTTTGAACGATATGTACAAAGATAAAGTGGACGTGTTTATTGACGATTTGCAGGCCGAAGAAGACACGGGAACCAAAGTAGTGGTAACATTGAAAAAGGACTGATTAAAGCTGGAAGTACGAAGTGCGGAGTTGGAAGAAAACTTCACGCTTCAGGCTTCCAGCTTCAAACTAAAAAAACATGAAACTAAATTCCATTATAGTAGAAGACGAAGAAACCAGTCGGGATATTCTAAAAAATTACCTTAAAAAATACTGTCCTAATGTTACGGTTTTGGGCGAGGCGGCCAATGTAGATGAAGCCTTGGTGCTAATACGGAATAACGAACTGGACTTGGTGTTTCTCGATGTGGAAATGCCCTATGGCAATGCTTTCGATTTGCTCGATAAAGTTGGCGAAATCCATTTTGAAACCGTGTTCGTTACGGCATACAACCATTACGCTATCGATGCACTAAATGCCCATGCGTCGTATTATTTAACCAAACCTATTTCCATCGACGAACTGATAAAAGCGGTAGATTATGTTTCTGAAATAAAAACTAAGGAACAAGCCTTGCAAGACCAAATATTAGTGCCCAAAACCAATGCCGTAAACGGAAAAATAACCATTCCGCAATTGGACGGTTTCGAGGTGTTGAATACTGCGGATATCTTATATTGCAAAGCCGATGATAATTACACCGAAATTTACCTGAACAACAACAAGAAAAAAATAGTGAGCAAAACCCTAAAATATTTTGAAGATATTTTAAGCGATGGCTGTTTTGCTCGGGTGCACAAATCGTATTTGGTAAACGTCAACGAAGTGGTAAAGTATGTAAAGGGGAAGGGTGGTAGTGTTGTACTCAGCAATGGTAAGGAAATTATGGTTTCGGCTTCAAAAAAATCGGGTTTGTTATCTTATTTTAAGTGATTAAAAACGCAGCTAAATGACAGAAAAAGACAAATTGGCCGCCCAACGTACTTATATCCTTTTAGGGGCATTGTTTATTACTTCGTTGGTGGTGTCGAATCTTATTTTTCAAAAGTTTTTTTATTGGTATCCGTTCGATATTGAGATTTTTGGAGGTAAGCTTTTTGAAATTTCAGTGGGTATTTTGCCTTATCCCATCACATTTTTAATTACCGACTTAATTAGTGAGATTTACGGAAAAAAACGGGCCAACGATGTGGTGGTAACCGGTATTTTTGCCTCCCTGTTTTCGTTGCTGATTATTTATGTGGCCAGTGTGGTGCCCGCCACGTCGTGGTCGTACGTTAACGATAGTTTGTTTGCCAAGGTGTTTGGCAATTCGGCCATTGCGGTTTTTGCCAGTATGCTTACGTATTTGTTTGCCCAGTTTGTCGATATTCAGGTTTACCATTTTTGGAAACGACTTACAAAAGGAAAACACTTGTGGTTGCGCAATAATTTTTCAACCTGGTTTTCGCAGTTTGTAGATACGTTTACTATTGTGTTTTTACTGTGTTCATTCGGTATTATTGAATGGGAAAATTTTAAAGGTTTGCTAGTGAGCGGCTTTTTGTTTAAAGTGATTGTAGCAGCCTGCGACACCCCTTTATTGTATTTGGGGGTGTACCTCTTAAAAAAGCGATTTAAGCTCAAAACCGGCGAAGAAATCGACCTCCTTTAACGGTATGCATTAATATATTTAGCGGTTAGGTTAAATATTTATTAAACTTTTTATTTACTTCGTCGTAGAATCTATTTACAACGTATATTTCTATAAATATTTCCCCGATGAAAAAAGCCTTAAAAATAATAGGAATCACCTTTTTGATAATAATAACCTTGCTGTTGGTTGTGCCTTTTGCCTTCCAAGGAAAAATCAAGGATATGGTAAAACAATTGGTTAATCAAAACCTAAATGCCCAAGTGGAATTCAGCGATGTGAGCTTGAGTTTTTTACGCAGTTTTCCGCAAGCCCATGTTGGGGTTTCAGATTTAACCATTACCAATTTTGAACCGTTTAAGGACGAAAAATTGGCCACGGCAAAAAATATAGCGTTTACCATGTCGGTTAAGGAACTGTTTAAAAAACCGAGCGATGGCCCCATAGTGGTCAATTCCATTGTAATAGACGAAGCGCTTCTTAGCTTAAAAACCGATAAGTTTGGCAATGTGAATTACGATATTGTCAAGGAAAACGAAAATGCTTCCGAAGCAGAAAGCAGTAGCGATTTTGCTTTTGATGTGGAAGATTACGCCATAAACAAAAGTGCTTTTACCTACATTGATGAAGTGTCTAAAATGCAGATTGATGTGACCGAGCTAAACCATAGTGGGCACGGTACGTTTTCGGCGGAAACTTCAGAATTGGATACCAAAAGTGAAGCCCATGTGAGTTTTACTATGGACAGCACCAATTACCTAAACAGTAACCCCGTAAAATTGGATGCGTTGATTGGTTTGGATTTGGAAAACAGCAAATATACCTTCAAGGAAAACAAAGGTTTTATTAACGATTTGCCGTTGGAATTTCAAGGCTATGTGCAATTGTTGGAGGAAGGACAGAAAGTGTACATCACTTTTAAAAATCCCGAATCGGATTTTAAAAATTTCTTGGCCGTTATTCCAAAAACCTATTCCAAAAACATTGAAAATGTGGAGACCACGGGCGATTTTAAAGTAGTTGGAGCCATTCAAGGTATGGTGACCGATGAAACCATTCCGAATTTGGATATTACGATTACTTCGAACAACGCTTCGTTTAAATATCCCGAGTTACCCAAAAAGGTTGAAAATATCGTCATCAATACCAGCATTAAAAACACCACCGGAATTGCAGATGATACCTATGTGGATATCCAAACCTTGAATTTTAAAATTGATAACGACGTTTTTAAATCTTCGGCGACCATAAAAAACCTTACCAAAAATATGTTGGTAAACGCCCAATTGGACGGGGTTATCAATTTGGCGAACCTTACTAAAGTATATCCCATTGAATTGGAAAATCAACTGACCGGAATTTTAAGAGGAAAGTTGAATACGTCTTTCGATATGAATGCCATTGAAACCAATGCCTACGAGCGCATAAAAAATAATGGTGAAGTGAGCATTACCGATTTTGTGTTTTCTTCGGAAGACATGGTACATCCTTTTCATATTACCCAAGCCAATATGGCTTTCAACCCCGGCACGGTAACGTTGAATGGTTTTAAGGCCAAAACTGGCGATAGCGATATCAATGTAACAGGAAGCATAAAAAACCTATTGGGCTTTTTATTGAGTGATAACACCTTGAAAGGGAATTTTAACTTAACGTCTAATTTGTTTAAGGTGAACGATTTTATGGCCGAAGACACCGAAACAAAAACAACTTCTGAAACCACAGGCAGCGCTGAATCACTGAAAATTCCTGCCTTTTTAGAGTGTGTGGTCAATGCAAAAGCCAATACCGTAGTTTACGATAATTTGAATTTAAAGAATGTTACGGGGCAGCTATATATAAAAGACCAACAGGCAACCTTGGAAAATTTAACCTCCAGTATTTTTGATGGCGCATTGTCTGTTTCGGGCGATGTGTCCACAAAAGGAAAAACACCCACTTTCAACCTCAATTTAGGAGCGAACGGTTTTGATATCTCTCAATCGTTTAAAGATTTGGAATTGTTGCAAAACTTGGCGCCCATAGCCAATTTGTTACAGGGTAAATTGAATACCGAACTTAAGCTGTCGGGAAATTTAAACAATGAATTTTCTCCCGATTTAAGCAGCGTTTCGGGTAACGCTTTGGCTGAATTACTCACCACAAAAATAAACGCCGAGCAGAGTAAACTGTTAAGTAAATTGGATGGTGCATTGGATTTTGTCGATTTCAACCAAATTGATCTAAAGGATTTAAAAACCAAACTATCATTTGCCGACGGAAAAGTAAGCGTTCAACCTTTCGATTTAAAGTACAAGGATATTGGCATTACGGTTTCGGGTTCGCACGGATTTGATAAATCGGTGGGTTACAATGCGGTGTTTAACGTGCCGGCCAAATATCTGGGCAGTGAAGTGAATAGGCTTATCGGGAAAATCAACGAAGCCGAAGTGAATAATATGAGCATTCCGGCAACGGCCAATATTACAGGGAATTTAACCAACCCGACGGTGAAAACCGATTTAACCAGTGGTGTAAAAAAACTTACCCAGCAACTTATAGAAATTGAAAAACAAAAATTGCTCAATCAAGGTAAAAACAAAGTAAAAGATTTAATTGGTGGTGTAATTGGTTCGAACAAAACCAAAACCGACTCTATTAAAGAAAAGCAAAATAACACCGTAAAAGATGTGCTGAAAGATATTGTTAAAGGCAACTCGTCAGAAACCAAAGATTCTACTCAAACTAATTCTACTTCAAAAAATATAAAGGATGCTTTGAGCGGTTTGTTTGGAAATAAAAAAGCGAAGGATACGGTTAAGTAAGCACTCAAGCTTATTTAGCCCTTTTTTGCAGTTTTGTTGTATCAGTCATTTTATCAATAACAATTTTTGGGTTTTCGTAGAGATAAATAGCGCTGGTTCCGCTGGCTTCGATATTAATGCTGTCCATAACTTCTAGGTAAGCATCACTACCAATATTAGAAATAATGCTACAAGAATTGATGGTGAAGTTTTTGCCATCAAATTGAGAATAGTTGTCTTGTTCCAGTTTGGCGATATTGCACGAACCTTCAATTTCGGCATTGGCTCGTTGGTACAAAGTCCCCGAAAAATTAACCGTATTTACCAATGCTTCCAGTTTGCTGTTACCGCTTAAAAGTATGTTGCTGTTTTCGCAGGTTAGGTTCAATTTTAGCTTTGCTCGGTCATCGGCTTCAAGATTTAAGTTGTTGGTTTTTATGGTCAATCCCACTTTTGACGACCCTTTGGCCACCACGTTTGCATCCGTTAAATTTAAAGTGGTCAACGATAAAATTTCGGCATCGTTCGTGGTTTTAATGTGTTTCAAATAACCGTTGTAAGCCACTTTTATGCGTAACGTTTTTTCTCTTAGGCGTGCTTTTTTGTTGAATGTTAGTACGCTATCAATTACATTAAATTCAATGTACTCATGTAAATTTTCGTCCGTTTCAATTTCAACCGATGGTATTTGATTAAAAATAATCTCCACGTCAAAATCTTCATCCAAATCAATAGTATGAAAAGTGCCGACCTCGGTTTTTGCTATGGTAACATTTCTGTTTCCCTTTATTTTTTCTTGCGCTTCAACAGTGAAAACACTGAAAAAGATGAAGAGGTAAAGTAGATTTATTCTCATCGACGTTCGTTTTTTATTAGACCCACGATATAAAAATAGTCACTTAAAATAAAAAAACTCCAAAAACAATGAATGTTATGGAGTTTTTGAGGGTTGGTACAGTTTTTATTTGCGTTTAATATTCCCCGAAGCGCTATCGTTTTTTTCCACTTTTTCAGGGTTGCCATAATATTTTATATCGCCACCACTTGTGGCTTTCGCTGTAAGTTCTTTTGAGGTGTTTACGGTAATATCGGCGCCGCTGGTAGCTTTTACTTCGCTCGATTCGGCCATTAAATCAGCCGCTTGTATATCGCTTCCACTGGTAGCTTCGGCAACTAGTTTGGTGGTTTTTCCCGATAGGCGCATATCGCTACCACTGGTCGATTTACAGGTTAAAACGGCTGTGTCCACATCCAAACTCATGTCACTTCCGCTGGTCGATTTTAAATTCAATTGCTCTGCAGTAATGGTGTTTGTTGAACTCACCTCACTACCGCTGGTAGAAATGATTTCTGAAACTATAGAAAAGCTCACCCGAATGTTCTTTGCTGTTGCTTTACCAATTTGCGATTTGGTGTGGATTTTTAAAACACCATTTTCAACATCAGTTAAAATGAGTTCCTGAAGATTTTCGTCGGCTTCAACGCTAATGCTTTCGGTTTTGCTTTGCGTTAAAATAACGTTGAGTCCTTCCGTAGCTTTAATGGTTGAAAACCCTTCGGTAATAGGTCTGTCGGTGGTAATCACCTGTCCGTTGCCTTTAACGCCCGGGTTAAAGGACATATCGAAATTACATGAAAAAAGCACGAGGCTTAAAATGAATGTCACGATAATTTTGATTAATGTGGTCATAACTGTTCGTTTTTTGATTGATTTTTTTGTTTGATGTTCAAATATCCTTTAAAATAGTTTTGATGAGTAACTTAAATATCTGAGTTGTTGTTTTTTGATGATGAATTGTTATTCCGATTCCAGATTGACGCCATCCGAATTGATGTTTAATTTCACCTCTTCCGATTCGGCCTTTATACCATTCTTGTCAATTTTTACATGGGTCTCGTCGGAGTTTATTTCAATGCCCTCGTCATTAATTTTTACTTTGGGCGTTTTTATGTTGATTTCAACGGTGTCTTCCTCTGGGCAATCCAAACACTCGCTATCTTCATCGAGAATTTTTACGTAATGGTTGGTGTGTTCCCTTAAAACCAGATTGCCGTTATACCTGCGGTGATGAATAAAGGCCTTGGTGCTGTTGTTAAAGTAAACCAAGGTGTTTTCGGGCAAGTAAAGTATCACGTCAACTTTTTGTTCTCTAAATTTGTTTTTAGGATTTGTGGTTAAATAAGAGTTGAAGGTGAGCGTGTTGTTGTTCAGTTCAAAACCGTAATTGATGCTTTTTGCTCTCTTTATGGCGGTTTCATAATCTCGGCCATCAGCAGTTTTTTCAATAGCTATAGTGGCCACCGAATCGGTAGTTGATTTTACCAATAAGTTGATGTCAGATGAAAATAATACTTTATCTCCGTTTTCGTCATGGGCCAATTTAAAGTTATCGCTGTATCTATGACTATGCGGATTAAAATTATCATGACCAATCATTTTTACATTCAAGGTGTCACTGGTGGTAATAGGCAATTCCGTTTTTTCAATAAAGGTTTCCTCAAAAGTATGCTCGCTGGCTTGTCTAACCCCTATAAAAATCAAGGAAATTATCGAAATAATCCATAGCCCTAGTAGGCTGAATTTAGCAACGCTGCCTATAGATTTAAGGTTGTTAATTAAAATTTTAAGCCCTAAATAGAAAAGAAAAAAGAAAGGGATTCCTATTGCAAAAAAGACTATTATTGACCCTAGCCCAATAGGTACCCCACTGGTTGCAAAAAAATCGGCTATGTCAACCCCAGGCAGATGTGCTGTGTCTATTATTCCCATTAAAAACAGCCCAATAATCAAAGCGATTAAAGCCGAAGCGCCGACAAAAATTAAAAACACGCCTACCAGTTTGGCGAACACTTTTAGAAAAAACATAATCACATCGGCCAGGGTGTCGAAAAACGAACGGCTAGACGACTTTATGGAATTAGCTCCTTTTTTTACATCCACTTTTTTCGCGGCATTGCTTACTGAATCCGATACGTTTTTCGCTACATCGCTCACCGTTTCGGTTACGGAATCAAACCCGTCTTTAATTTTTTTTTCAATGTTACTGATGTTAACCGGCTCACCCGTCATCATTAGTTTTTCGGCTGTGGTATTGGCTTCGGGTACTAAAATCCAAAGCAAGATGTAAAGTAGTACGCCCGTTCCGGCACCAAAAATAAGCAGTACCCAAGCCAAACGGATCCAAATAGCGTCAATGCCAAAATAGTGCGCTAAACCAGACGATACTCCGCCAATGTATGAGTTGTCGGTATCACGGAACAGTTTTTTTGAAGCTTGACTTCGGCGCTTGTATGTGGCTTGCGGTTCGTCTTCGAAAATCTCGTCGTCCACCAAATAGTCTTCCGGCTGACCCATTATGGAGATCACCTCGTCCACTTCCTTAATGCGGATTACCTGTTTGTCGTTTTGTACACGCTCGTTAAAAAGTTCGGCAATACGGGCTTCTATGTCGGCTATAATTTCGGCACGACCTTGCGAGTCGGTAAATGAACGTTTTATAGCCTCCAGATAGCGCTGTAGTTTTAGGTACGCATCTTCATCAATATGAAAAAATATACCTGCTAAATTTATGTTGACTGTTTTATTCATTTTTTTGTGTTTTTTTGGCTAGTTACAATGTTTACTGCGTTACGTAATTCGTTCCAAGTGGTATCCAGTTCGTTCAGAAAAAGTTTGCCCGTTTCCGTGAGTCCGTAATATTTCCTTGGTGGTCCAGAGGTGCTCTCTTCCCATCTGTAGTTTAAAAGTCCGGCGTTTTTTAACCGCGTCAATAACGGGTAAATGGTGCCTTCAACCACTAGCAGCTTGGCGTCTTTAAGCGTGTCCAGAATTTCTGCAACATAAGCGTCTTCGTCTTTGAGGACCGACAATATGCAGAATTCCAAAACGCCCTTGCGCATTTGTGCTTTTGTGTTTTCTATCTTCATGTTCTAAAGCATTTTAATTTGATGAAACTGTTCATTTTTTGATTGATTATTGATGATTATTTTTGATGAAATTTTTACTCTTTTGGCGTTACCCTTCGGGTCGGGCTTTCCGCTATATCTTTTAAAACGTCATTGCGAGGACGAAGGACGAGGCAATCTGTAAAATGCAAACTCAAAACAACCTTTTGTAATATTTATGTTTTAAAAGGATGCCACTTCAATCCCTAACGCAATGCACAACTTTATTCATACTTCTACTTTAAAAATGTTATGGTCAACGGATATTTAAAAACCTCGCCATCGCGGGCTTTCAAACTCGCTTTAACAATAAGCACCAATTCAATTATAAAAGCGATAATGGCTAATGCCCCTAAAAACCCGCCCAAATATAAAAGGGGCGAAGGCTTGCCGATGCTAATGTGGAAATTGTTAAATCCGTTAAAATCTATAAAATCGAAACCGCTAAACATTTTAAATAGAAAAAACGGAACAGTAATCGCTCCCAATATTAAGGCGTACAATAAAATACTCAACTGAAAATTGATGGCTTGCTTGCCGTTGGCATCGATAAATTCCGATTTATCTTTATTAATTACCCACAGTACAATGGGACCAACAAAATTTCCAAACGGAATAAAAAACCGAGCAAAAGTCGATAAGTGAATAAAGGTGGCGATGTTTTTTTGGTGATTGTCCAACATGATTTTTTTGATTGATATTTAAAACATATAATAGTTTCTTATGCAAATATATGTCTAAAAACAGGTACTTTGTTACGCATAGTACCTAAAATTAACATAATATTAACAATTGAGGCTTCTTGAAAATTTCATAAATTAGTGAAAATTTAAAACCTAAAATATGCTGCTAACGCCCAGAAAAATAAACGCTTTCAATATGCTTAAACTGCCGTCGGCCTATTTGTGCGGCATTAGGGCCAAACAGATTGATAGCGAAAAATGTGTGGTAACCGTAAAGCATAGGTGGATTAACCAGAATCCATTTAAATCGATGTTTTGGGCGGTACAAGGCATGGCGGCAGAACTGGCAACAGGTGCTTTGGTATTGGCTAAAATTCAGGAATCGGGTAAAAAAGTGTCCATGTTGGTTACCTCAAACAAAGCTGTTTTTACTAAAAAGGCCACCGGAAAAATCACCTTTACCTGCAACGACGGAAACCTAATTGACGATGCCCTAAAAAAAGCCATTAAAACGGGAGAGGGGCAAACCTTTTGGATGACATCGGTCGGGGTGAATGAAGAAGGTGTTGAAGTGTCGACCTTTAATTTCGAGTGGAGTATTAAGGTGAGGCAGTAAACAAGTAAGTAGTTTGCAGTCGCAATGTTCGGTAATTTGTTCGTCACTCTGAGCTTATTTAAGGGTTTCATAAAATGGGGAAAGATTTATAATGTAATGCTGAAAAAATTCCGATAGCTATCGGAACAGCAAGACGGTCTGCTCTAATATTTTTTGGAAGCCAATACGCGATAGAATTTAAATGCTTTGCGCCTTTGCGAGAGTACACAAAGTGTGAAGCACGAAGCTTGAAGTTGTTTATTGGAATTTGAAAAGCAATGTAACAAAACCAATAACTATTCAACTAATAAACAGTTAAACACATAAACATCAATTAAAAATGACAGCACACGAAATTGACTATAGAATTTACGGTGAAGAAATGCAGTATGTAGAAATAGAGCTCGACCCACAAGAAGGCGTAATTGCCGAAGCGGGCAGCTTTATGATGATGGACGACGGTATTAAAATGGAAACCATTTTTGGAGACGGTTCACAAAAAGACAGTGGTTTTTTAGGAAAAATACTGGGTGCCGGAAAACGGATTTTAACAGGCGAAAGCCTTTTTATGACGGCCTTTTACAGTACACTACCCGGAAAACGTAATGTGTCGTTTGCCTCGCCTTATCCAGGGAAAATCATTCCTATCGATTTAACTCGATTTGGAGGCAAGTTTATTTGCCAGAAAGATGCTTTTCTTTGCGCCGCCAAAGGGGTTAGTGTTGGCATTGAGTTTTCAAAACGATTGGGTCGCGGACTTTTTGGTGGTGAAGGTTTCATTATGCAGAAACTGGAAGGCGACGGGATGGCCTTTGTGCATGCCGGGGGTACTATGGCCATGAAAGAACTAAAGGCGGGTGAAACATTGCGAGTAGATACGGGCTGTATTATTGGTTTCGACCAATCAGTGGATTATGACATTGAGTTTGTAGGAGGTATAAAAAATACAATTTTTGGTGGAGAGGGCTTGTTCTTTGCTAAGCTTCAAGGACCAGGTACGGTGTATATTCAATCCTTACCCTTTAGCCGATTGGCTGGTCGCGTTTTGGCATCCGCGCCGCGGGGTGGCGGAAAAGATAAAGGCGAGGGCAGTATCTTGGGCGGTCTAGGCGATTTGCTGGATGGTGATAATAGGTTTTAGACCTTTTTTTATAAGTAATAAAGAAAAGCCAAAAGTTGTAGTTTTTAAACAGCTTTTGGCTTTTTTGTATGATTAGTGTTTTACAAATTTTATGCGTCCAGTTTTATTTTTACTTTTTAATGAAACCTGTAAAAAGTAGACCCCATCATTGAAATTAGAAAGGTTTATAAACCTGTTGCTAGGTGCATTTATTTTTAAGGCCTCTTGGCCAACAATATTATAAATACTGAATGATTCAATGTTTTCAATGGGTTCTTCAGAATGGAATTGTAAAATTTCTGTATCCGGTTTGTAAGATATAAAGTTGTTTTTTGCTTCAATTTTGTTTAAATCCAATAGTGCTTCATCTTGGAACACAATGGCAAATCGATTTTGCTCAGAACCTTTACTTAAATAAAGCGGAACTCCTCCAGTTTTCAAATTGTAATATTTGTTTTCAGCATAATCCACTAGAAAAATAGGCAAATCATCAGGAATATTTTCAGTGTTACTAATGGAGAGCTTGTATGTCCCTGAGTTAGAAATATCCATGCCTAGTTGCAATATGTCTTTCTGGTTTAGTTCAGGTAGCCCTTGTATCATTAATTTTTTGCCGTCTTGTAAATGCCAGTACGTGATGTTGTTAAAATCATCATATAGTTTGGCTTCAAAACCTTGGTCGTAGCCGTAAGTGGTTCGTTCATCGTAACCTAATCCAATGGTTTTAATGAGCTGATTGGGGGTTTCGAAAGCAAACCAAATTTTTGGTCTTTGGTCGGGCTTTTCTTCTTGTTTGCTTGTGTTGTTCTGTTGCCTGTAAAAAACGGTTTCATTTAAAGATTCGCGTTCAAAGCTACGCTGGGCGTTGTTGAACTCTAAAGTGCCGCCCAAAAAAGTTTTTATAAAGAATCCTTGCCCAGGTGGAATGTAACGGGTTGGCGCAGGCTTGCTTGAGGAACCATTGCCGCTGGTTAACCCTGAAGCATCAGCAGTTGCGGGTAAAGACAACAACAAGGTTAGGGTGGAATAGCCACCTTGATAATCTTTTAAGTAGTGGCTGTTGTTGGTAGTAAACGATTCCCAAAAATGCAACCCGCCATCAATGACGAAAAGATTATCGAAAATAAATTGATAGGCATCAATGGCAGAAGGGTAGGGATTGCCTGTTAAAAACTCGGTGTTTGCAGAAATATTGTATGTGTAATTTCCGCTGTTGGGTGTTCCCCTAAATACATATCCCTGTATTGATGTAGCTGCACCAGACCCCTTCATGGTATAGCCTGTTGCTGGTAAAATATTACTAGTGGTTGATAGCTGGTTCCATTGGTAATAGTTGTTCGCTGTTCCGTTAAAACTGTATAGCCATTGGTTGCTAATTGTGATGGGCGATGTTGAAGGATTGGCATTTAAGGCACTGGTGAAATTCATCACGCCGTTGTTGTCTTCCAAATACCCAATTTGCCAAAAGCCGTTTCTGTTTACGGGAGCGCTCCAATAATTGTAATTGTACAAATTTGTGGTGCCTTGTTGCCTTTGAAGCAAAAAACCGTCACCCGAGTTAGAGCTCGTGCCTGTGTGGTTTTGTATGAGTTGGGCTTCCCCATTTAGGTCAATCATACCGTTTGTGTTAATGTTGATGGCGTTTTCGGTTTCTAACAGAATGCCATCTTCAACGATTAAAGTGGCGCCGTTTTCAATTTCAATTTCCCTCACATGGGCATCAAAAGTTAAGTAGGCATCTGCATCGCTTTTTATGGTTAACTTTAAACAAGAATCGGTGTCGCCTGGGGCATTTCCAGTACCTGAACCATTATGGAAATTTGAACCATCCCAAACAATTTGGTCGGTGTAACGCAATGTAAAATAGTGGTTGCTGTTAAAACTAACACCGGTTGCCGTGGCTGTAGTACCAGAAACAGCCAGGTCGTAAACCTCGTTTGGAGACGAGAAATCGTAGTTGTTGTCGATGACTAACTGTAGCGGGGAACACCCATTAAAACCAGTTAAATCAATGGTGCTAATATCAAAAGATAGTGTAACGGTGCCAATATCCCCACGTCTGCTAACCCGCCATATGGAATTTAATTGCTCGGTGTAATCACTCGAATTTGTCGAAAAGTTATAAGTAGGATTTAAAGTTTCTTCTCCCCAGAATAAATATTCGTCATTATCAAGATCGGAAGGGTTACTCATTCTAACAATACCCGTGCCTTGCGAATCGGTATGGTTACTGCCATCAGAAGCTTGGCCAATACCGGCGACATGGTGGTCAAAATTACCATTTCCGGGGTTGTCTTCATTGTAATAATCTTCCGAAGTTAACGACGTGTTATACTTGGCCGATAAATAATTATTGATGATAATGCGCTGAGCGGTATTCACTTTCTCTTTAAAAATGACCAATTCGGTAGCATCACCAGAAAACCCGTTAGATCCAGAGGTGTTTGCGCCTAAATTAAATCGTTGTGTGGCATGCGAACTATAAGTTGAGGTATTGGCTCTGCTCTGTAGTAAACTTTGGTCTCTGTATAATTGTTTTCCGGTTGTAGGGTGTGCATCGTAAGCCCAAATGGAATATGATGTTAAATTGCTCAATCCGCCAACTTGTATTCTGGCGTCAGTACTGCAGCAAGTACCAATATCGTAATAAACCGTTCCATTCCAAGGTATGTGGCAAGAAAACCGTGTGCTGCCCACCAAGGGGTCAGTGGTGTAAACAGATGATTGTTGTGTGGTGTTATCGGCTCTTGTAACAATAAACGACGAGGCTTGGTTGGTAATAAAGTTGGAAGTAGTAAGGGTAAGCCCAGTTCTCAATCGGTTACTGCCATTAAAACTTACTTCGTCGTAGCCATTCAAGGCATTGGTGACCAATGTAGGGCGCTGTGCCCCCGTTTCGCTAATATCAAAATCTGAAATTCCGGCCGAGTTTTCCCATCCGTCTACTGAGTTTCCAGAGGTTGAAATACCGTTGTCTGGCCTGTACCAAATAATAAGGTTTGATGAACCGTTATTGGTGCCAACGCCGCCAGGGCCAGTTTGCGAATACGTTTTATAAAAACATGCAAATGTGAAAACTATCGAAAATAATTTAAAAACATTCATAGTGAGAGAAACAATGAGGGTTGTATTAAAATATTTTTAAAAACAAAAAAGATTGTTTAGAGGTATAGACACGCACTAAACCAAATATGTCACATAGGCGTCAAAAAAAGTGATGGGATATCATAATATAATAGCAATTTACAGGGTTTGTTTTGAGAGACTGTAATGTGAAGTAAATGTAAACATTTTTTTTAAAGCGGGTTTAAAATTTACTTGACTGATATGCAGTTAGTTGTGTTGATTATGCTAAAGTTGAAATTGATATAAAAGGACTAAAACGTTAATTTTGCTTTAAATTTAAATCAGGCCTCGATAAGTTTATTTTTTTTATTAAATTTATGTGCTTTAAAAAAATAAGGCTTAAATAACAAATCTACTTTTATAAATTTAATACCTAAAAAACCCTAAAAATATGGCAAGAGCAATGCTTGAGTATACCAAAACTATTCTTAATAAGGTGAGTTTTGATGCAACGTTGTTTTGCAGAGAAGTACAAAAGGCAGTACAACGATTACTGCCTTATGAGATTGAAGAACTTAAAGAGTTTATTCATTCTTTAGTACGGCAAAACCCAGAATTAAATCAATGTTTGATTTATTTAAAACCATAAAAAATGAGCGGCTTATAGCCGCTTTTTTTATTGAACTCGTTTAAACTTTTTCAATTGTCTAAAAAATTGTCCTTTTTACCCATTTTTTGCTTTTTTTCTTTCCGTAGCGATGCTATGCAACTCAAAAAAATCTTCAACTGGGCAAAAAATGCCTGATTTTCACTTCTATCCAAAAAGTTTAAACGAGTTCATTGTAAAACTATTGGCTTGATGTATATTTGCAAAAAAAAATATTCTGAAAAAATATATAGCCATATTGTTTGTTTTAGTGCTTTCGGCACGACCTATGTATTACATGGGGCAAATGGCATATTACGAATTGAATATCGACTACATTATAAAGACTTATTGTGTAAATGTTGATAAGCCCGAAATGCAGTGTAACGGAAAGTGCCACTTGGCCCAACAACTGCAAATCGATGCGAACAATTCTAGTGACGGCGATGCCAATAGTACGGCTGTGGTTTTAGAGTGTTTTTATCCGGTTTTTAGTGCCGAACAAGATTATATTTTTCCAACATATTTTCAAGTGTTGCCTCTCAAAAATAAATTAGATTACTACACCAATTCGTATGCATTTCTTCGTGAAATGTCACTCGAAAAACCACCCAATTGTAAGGTTTAAAATTCCAAATTTATAAGACTAGCCATTATAGTTTTATGGTTGTTCTTTATTGATGTAATAGTATTTACTAAACGCCTATAATGCGTGTTTGGTTGATGCTTGGCTATGCTTGCTTGCCATAAAAGCAGCTCTTTTTTAAATTTTACAAATAAATGAAACTTACTAAATATGCATGCGCTGCCATGCTTGCCCTATCTATTGTAGCCTGTTCTTCTAATGACGACGAAACTGTTTCAGGTGAAGGAAACCTCATTGTTGAATTCGATAATTCGTACGCGGGTTCCGATTTACTTTTAAATGCCTCGACTTACAACGCTGTCGATACCGAAAAAATCAAAATTTCGGCAGTTAAATACATAGTGAGTAATATCAAATTGGAAGATGAAAACGGAAATGTTTATGAAGTGCCAAAAAACGAATCGTATTTTATAGTTGATGAGTCTTCAGAAAGTTCTCAAATGATTGATTTGTCCGGTGTTCCTGCTGGAAATTATACCAAAATAACTTACGGCATTGGTGTAGATCAAGAAAAATACTTGGAAGGCGCCGATGGTCAAGGCGATTTTTTAACCCAGGCACAAGATGCAGGGATGATGTGGAGTTGGCAAGCTGGTTATAAGTTCTTGGTGTTTGAAGGTGTTTATACTTCAGAAACAACCACAGCCGAAACAGCTTTTGCGTTCCACATGGGGTCGCACGGTTCGTCTGTAGATAATTATAAGGAAATTACTTTGACCATGCCAACAACAGCGAGGGTGCGCACCGATTTGAGCCCAATTGTCCATGTGGTGGTTGATTTGGATAATATTCTTAACGGCACCACTCAATTTATGTTGGATGATGCCCCGCAAATCCATGTCGATGCGGTAAAGTCACCACAAATAGCGACTAATGCGAGTGGCATGTTTATGGTGCACCACATACATAACTAATAAAAACTAGCCTTAAAGTTTGGTCGGGTTTTCGGCTAAACTTTAAGGTTTATTTAAACGTGTGAAAAAGCAATTATTAGTTTTTGTGTGTTTGGGTTTGTTGTGGTCTTGTTCAACGGATAACGATGATGGGTATGTTCCAGTACCCGTAGCATTGAATGTAGAACAGCCTGCTAATTTCCCAGAAATAAAATACAATTTGGAGGCCAATCTGCCTACCGATGCGGGTTTCGAACTAGGAAAAAAATTGTTTTACGAAGGCAATCTATCGTCTAGCGGAATTATTTCCTGCGGATTTTGCCACGAGCAAGCTTCGGCATTTACCCATCATGGACATACCATTAGCCATGGCGAAAACGGACTGGAAGGTTTCCGAAACACACAGCCCATTCAGAATTTGGCATATTTTAGTGAATTCACTTGGGACGGTGCCGCTATCCATTTGGATCTGCAACCCATCATCCCGATTACCGCCGAAGTGGAAATGAACGAAACCATTCCGTCGGTATTGAAGAAATTGGAAAATTTACCCGATTACCCCGATATGTTCAACCGCGCTTTTGGTACACCCGAAATCAATTCCGAGCGCATGCTCAAAGCCTTGTCGCAATTTATGGTGATGATGGTGTCCTCAAACTCCAAATACGATAAAGTGGTTCGAGGAGAGGACGGCGTAGAGTTCACCGAATTGGAAGCTGAAGGCCGAGCCATTTTTAACGAAAAATGTGCCTCGTGCCATGCCACCGATTTGTTTTCCGATCAAACTTATAGAAATAACGGCATTCCCTTCAATCCTAAGTTTAAAGATGAGGAAAAAGGCAGACAACGGGTTTCTGGCTATGCATCCGATTTTTACAAATTTAGGGTGCCCAGTTTACGAAATATTGAATACTCGTTTCCGTACATGCACGATGGGCGTTTTGGAACTTTGGAAGCCGTACTCGATTTTTACGCTTTCGGCATGGCTGAAAATGGTGGTGAAATCGACCCCATTTTAAGAAAAGAAGATGGCCGTTTGGGCATCGACCTTTCTGAACACGATAAAGAAGCCATTATTGCTTTTTTGAAAACATTGACTGATCACGAATTTTTAAACGATGAACGTTTTGCAGAATTTTAGAATGAAATATTTAGTGCTGGCTTTATTGCTAACTTTTTTATCAATAAAAATCCATGCTTCAAATTGTTGCGACACACATGCGCATTACAGTTTTGAACCCGAATGCGATTTGTGCGGATGCTCAACCAGTAGTGGCAGTTTTGGCTTTGGCTCGTTGAAAAATTCCAATTTTGTGGGGCTGCGCTATATCTATCAAAATTTTAAATCGAAGGACGGGATTTTCAACAACTCGCCGTCCAGCGAAGAAAGTTTCAATACTTATCAACTTTGGGCGCGCGTGCCCGTAGCAAAGAATTTTTATTTAAGTAGCATTGTGCCGTATCAAGATTTACACCGAAAATTTGAAGACCGTACCGAGCACATCAATGGTTTGGGCGATATGAATGTGGTGGGCTGGTATCAAATCACTTTTTACAAAAAACAAAAGAAAGACGAAGTAGTATTTTCAACCGAACGTAAACCTTCTGGTCACCGTTTGCAAATAGGCGTGGGCGCCAAGTTGCCTACGGGTGAATTTGAAGAAACTTTAACCGATAGGGTAAACCCAGGCTTTCAAGTAGGCACGGGCAGTTTTGATGGTATTTTTGCGCTCAATTACGGGTATAGCGGCAAACGCATTGGCGTTAATAATACGGTAACTTATTATTTAAAATCTGAAAACAAAAACGATTACCGTTTTGGCGACCAGTTTAGTTATGCTTCCAATTTGTATTATTCCATCCCGAAAACCACCTATATTGTGATGCCGTTTGTGGGTATTTCTGGCGATGTGTACCAATCCATTAAACAATTTGGCGAAGAAGTGCCAGAAACCGATGGCAATATTTTAAGTGGTTCGTTGGGCTCGGAAGTGGTTTTTAATCGCTTTACGGTTGGGGCTAATTACACATTCCCCATACAGCAAAATCTATTCGGTGATAATGTGCAGTCTAAAAATAGGGTGTCGGTTTATTTTAATTTGACGTTGTAGTTTTTGCTATATTTTTCAGAGGATAGGCAATCAATTTAAACAACAAACGCCCTTAAAACGGGCGTTTGTTGTTAGGAATTAGGAAATCCGTTTTTTAAACATCTTTGTCTAATTTGTTTGGGTGTTGTCTTGTGTCAAATATTGTAACAATATTGATTCGCTTAGAATTATAGCGATAGTATAATGTTGTTTGTTTAGTGATTACACATTTTCTTAAACCCTTTCCTTTTTTAGATTCAGGAAATATCTCTGGCTGATTTTTAACTATTTCTATAGAAGAATCTAATTTTTCAACAAACTCTCTTTTTACTTTGTCAGACCATTCGGCAATTAAATACTCGAAAAGTTTTTCTAATTTCTTTTCTGCTGTTTTTGAAATAACAACTTTTCTACTCAACTTATCTGTGTTTTTGTATAAAAGTATTGTAATCCGTTACTTCACCATTTTTTATTTCTTGGGAAGCTTTCTCGATTTCTTTACGTTGTTCGATAGATAAATCGTCCCAAAAGTCAGATGCTTTTTCCTTTTTGAAAATGTTTTTAATGGACACAATTATTTTTGGGTTTTCAGTATCCAAAAGCATTTTTACCAGTTTGATTTTCTCAGCCTGAATATCCATAGCATTTTAATTTATTCAAAAGTAACGATTTAAACTTAAAGTTGTGTTGGGGTGATGGTTTTTTGAAAATGAAGTTCTATGTACTAAATACTCGTAAGTTAAGGGATTAAAGATAATGTTTTTCGGTTTAGCACTGACGTTAGCAATTCCGAGTGGATTTGCGTAAAGCCCGCCCTGAACGAAGTCGAAGAGTAGTCGAATCCGCTGTAATTGTGGTTATTTGTTGCTATTTCGTTGTTTTTCAAAGTTCAAATTATTTCGCTAAATTTCAATTCCGATTGAGGAAGTAACTCATCAGATTGCTAAATTCCGTATTCAGTTTGTTTTAAAATTCCTTTTTTGTTTTCTCCAGTTTTAATTTCAATTCCTGAATTTTTGTGTTTTTATCTTTAAGCTCCATTTGAAAATACTTTAGACTTGTAAGTAAATAAATCAATACAAGAACATTTCTAAAATCGATTGAGTTATATTCGGTCAAGAAATCAAATTTGCTCAAAATCCATAAAATTCCAAATAGTGCAATTGATACTGTAGAAATTATTTTTAATGTTTTTTTCATTTATTTTCAGTTTAGGCGCGTTCAGCCAATGAATGACAACTTGTTTATATCAATATTGAAAACCCTATAATGTCCCATTTTGGAAGGATAAGTATATTTTTACCATAATTTCCATTTTTATCCCCCGGGGTTTTTCAATCAGCACTAATATAAAAATAATTCTTACAAACTATTTTGGCAACGGACTAATAATTTTTACATCCTGAAAGGCAATCGCTCCACGGATGATGCCCGAAATAACATCCTGTAACGCTTCGATAATTTGCATTTTCAATTCGCTTTTGTGGTAAATAATGCTTACCTCTCGGGCGGGCGATGGCTCGGTAAAATAATGCAGGTTGGGTTGCTCTTTTTCGTTAATATCCAAAGTGTGCAGGTAGGGCAACAGCGTCATGCCCAAACCTTCGTTAGAGAGTTTTATCAGGGTTTCAATACTGCCACTTTCCAGTTGGAATTGGTCGTCATTCTGGTTTTTAAACGCTTTACACAGGTTAATCACACCATCTCGGAAACAATGGCCGTCTTCCAACAGCAACATGTCGTTAATATCCAAATCGGCCACTTCAATTTTTTTGTTGGAATGTAAGCGGTGTCCTTGGGGAATATAACTTACAAAAGGCTCGTAATACAGCACACGTTCCTTAATGTTTTCTTGTTCTAGAGGTGTGGCGGCAATAGCGGCGTCTAAATGCCCGTCTTTTATTCGAGTGATGATTTCTTCGGTGGTAAGTTCCTCTATTTTAAGCTTTACCTTGGGGTGTTTTTTTATAAAAGTTTTTAGGAACATGGGCAACAAAGTGGGCATAACCGTGGGGATAACGCCCAGTTTAAACTCACCGCCAATAAAGCCTTTTTGTTGGTCTACAATATCCTGGATGCGGTACGATTCGTTAACAATATTGCGGGCTTGGTTCACTATTTTTTTACCTACTTCGGTAAGTTCGATGGGTTTTTTGCTACGGTCGAAAATCTGGATGTCCAATTCGTCCTCCAGCTTCTGTATTTGCATACTTAAAGTGGGTTGGGTCACAAAGCATTTTTCAGCGGCCTTGGTGAAGTTCTGGTTTTCGGCCACGGCCAATACATAATATAATTGGGTAATCGTCATACATATAAAATTAGGCTATAAAAATATAAAAAGTATCAATAAAACTTATTGAATCAAAGGTTAATTATAAATTAAATTTGTAGCAAACAAAAAAGCATAGTAATCATGACACTTAATAGTATTGGATTAGACTCACAAAAAACAAAAGTTTTAGCCAACGATTTAAATACATTATTGGCCAATTTTCAGATTTATTATCAAAATTTACGAGGCATCCATTGGAATATAAAAGGAAAACGTTTTTTTGATTTACACGAAAAATTTGAAGAACTGTACACCGATGCCAACGCGAAGGTTGATGAAATTGCCGAGCGTGTGCTTACCTTGGGCGAAACGCCACTGCACACTTTTGAAGACTATTCTGCGAAAGCACAAGTGCCCGTTGGAAAGAATATTTCAGAGGATGAAAAAGCCGTAGAATTGATTGTGGATTCGTTAACCGAATTGTTGAAAATTGAAAGACAAATTCTGGACGAATCGGACGATGCCAATGATGAAGGTACCAACTCGATGATGAGCGATTTTATAACGGAACAGGAAAAAACGGTTTGGATGATGAAAGCTTGGTTGGGCGAAACCGTTTAACCTAAGCAGATTGATTGATAGCGATGAAAGGCAGCCCTTGTGGTTGCCTTTTTATGTTTTACAACAAACCCCGCGCCTTAATTTCCAGATATTTGTTTATCGTGTCAATGGTTAAATTTTCGGGTGTGGTTAATATGGAATGGATGCCGTGCTTTTTCAGTTCGTTGACAATAAGGCGTTTTTCAAAATCGAATTTTTCGGAAATAACCTTATCATAAACCTGCTGGATGGTTTTGGCGTCATCATGAATCAAGGCATCCAATTCGGTGTTTTTAAAGAAAATAACCACCAACAAATGACTTTTGGAAATGGCTTGTAAATACGCAAGTTGCCGTTCCAAACCATCTAAAGTTTCAAAGTTGGTGTACATCAAAATGAGGCTGCGTTGGGTAATGTGCCGCTTTACGTTGGCGTACAATCGGCTGAAATCGCTTTCAAAAAAATCGGTTTTTACGTTGTAAAGCGACTCTAAAATCAACTGCATTTGCGAGCTTCGGCGTTCGGCTACCACTACATTTTCAATCTTTTTAGAAAAGGACAACATCCCCGCTTTGTCGTGTTTTTTTAGTACTACATTGCTAATCACTAATGCAGAATTTATAGCATAATCCAGTAGACTTAAACCTTCAAAGGGCATTTTCATCACGCGACCTTTATCGATGACCGAATACACGGGTTGCGATTTTTCATCCTGAAATTGATTTACCATCAATTGGTTTTTCTTGGCGGTGGCTTTCCAGTTTATGGTTCGCAGGTCGTCGCCCAAAACATAATCCTTTATTTGTTCGAATTCCATGGAGTGCCCCAAACGACGCACTTTTTTCAAACCATATTCCAGAGAATTTTGGTTGATGTTTAAAAGCTTGAACTTTTTCAGTTGCTTAAAACTAGGGTAGGTGGGCACCATAGCTTTGTCGCTGAACGTGTAGCGCTTGGCGACAATGTTCAATACCGAATGGGCGTAAACGTTCAAACTGCCAAAATGATATTCGCCACGTTCGGTGGGGCGCAAATTATAGGTGATGGTTTTTTCTTTTCGGGGCGCAATACTGTTTTTCAGTTTAAAATCCCGCGCTTGGAATTGTTCCGGTATTTCGTCAATGATTTCTAAATGAATGGTGAAAGGATACCTATTTTCAAACTGTAAAGTCACCGTATTTTTGTCGCCGTTGGAGAATTTATCGGGCACTATCCGTTCAGCCTGTATTTTGTTTTTTCCGAGGAAAACAATTAATACGTCCAAAATAAAAAGCACCATCAAAATCAAGATGGAAAGTTGCGCCACATTAAACAACAACGGAATAAAATAACTTATGGCAAACAGCACCACAATGCCAATTCCAGCATAGAAAAATCGGGGTTGTATGTAAAATGGTCTAAGGAATCTCAATCTTTGTTAGAAGTTAGAAGTTAGAAGTTAGAAGTTAGAAGTTGCCACGAATTCACGAATGTTTTAATTGTATAGTGAGTACTGCCTACTGCGACTGATAACTTAAAACTGAAAACTACCTCGGAATTTCCACAGTTTCAATTATTTGTTTAATAATTTGCTTGCTGGTAACGCCTTCCATTTCGCGTTCTGGGGTAACAATTACACGGTGGTGAAGTACGGGAATGGCGGCTCGTTTGATGTCTTCTGGGGTTACAAAATCACGTCCGCCCATAGCGGCAAAGGCCTTACTGGCTTTTAAAATAGCGATGGATGCCCGTGGCGAAGCACCCAAATACAAAAACGGATTACTTCGTGTTGCAACTATAATTTGCGCAATGTATTTTAGTAAGTGCTCCTCTACCAAAACTTGAGTGACCAACTGTTGGTATTCGGCTATTTGTTCGGCTGTTAAAAATGCTGTGATTTCATCGGTTTTGGCTTTGTTTTTCAGTTGGTGCTCTCGGGTTAATATTTCAATTTCATCGTCTAAATCAGGGTAATCCACATCAATTTTAAACAGAAAACGGTCTAATTGTGCTTCAGGCAAACGGTAGGTGCCTTCTTGTTCAACGGGATTTTGGGTGGCCAAAACCATAAATGGCGCGTCCAATATATATTTATGGCCGTCAATGGTGATTTGTTGCTCTTCCATCACCTCAAACAATGCCGCTTGGGTTTTGGCGGGTGCTCGGTTTATTTCATCAATTAAAATCATATTAGAAAAAATAGGGCCTTTTTTAAACTCGAATTCTGAATCTTTCAAATTGAAAACCGAAGTTCCCAAAATATCGCTCGGCATTAAATCGGGCGTAAACTGGATACGGCTAAAACCTACGCTCAACGATTTCGCCAAAAGTTTGGCCGTAATGGTTTTCGCCACGCCGGGGACACCTTCAATAAGCGAGTGCCCTTTGGCCAATAGCGAGGCAATCAGCATATCGACCAAGTCTTTTTGGCCCACAATCACTTTGCCAACTTCTTGCTTAATTTGGTTAACGCTTTGTTGCAGTCCAGACAAGTCCAATCGGTTTTTAAATTCTAAAGTGCTGTTGTCGTTCAAGGCGCTGCTGTCGATAGAATCGATGGTGTTTTCCTGTGTGTCTTCGGTAGCTGGATTCGGGTTTTGGGGTGCTTTATTGTTGTCCATAATTATGCGGTATAAAATGCTTCAATGTGGCGGTTTAGGTTAATGAGGTTCTCTTCAAAAAATTCGTTTTTGCTTCGTAACCAATTAATATATCCGATGGTTTTTTTAACCAACTCTTTTTTCCTTCCGGATTTAGAACTCAGTTTCTCAATGAATTCATCGTTTAAATCCGAAGTATCCAAATGGTAATCGGTTCTAATTTTTTCCAAAAAGTACGTTATTTTTTTCTCAATGAGGTTTTTGTGATCCTGAGTTTCAAAATATAGGTTTGAAACTGTCTTAACAAAATCGATTGTAGTATTGGGCAGTGGCTTGATGATTTTAATGATGCGCTGTCGGCGTTTCGCATTAAAAATCATAAATAAAATACCGAAAATAATGGCGGTGTACCAAGCCCATCGGAACGATAGTTGCTCTAAAAACCACCCGAGATTCGATTCTTTTTCAACATTGCCGTCGTAGCCCGTTTGAATTTTGGTGTACGAGTCAAAATACACATCGTTTTCGGGTAAATACGACAGTGCTGCCTCTACATATTTGTACCGGTTGTTTTTTAAAAGGTTGTAATTGGTAAAAGTTTTGGGTTCGGTATGCAGGTAAATTTTGCCATTACCGAAAGGGATTTCAAGAAAATTAATATGCCAATAATCAATTTTTGAATGCCCTAAAACGCGATAGTTTATCGAGTCGAAACGCGAAAAATAATTGTCGCCTTCATTACGGTCAATTTCAATGGTGTTGATGTTGAAGTCTTCCAGTTTTTGAGCCGAAATGCTATCGGTTTTATTCGCGATATATTTTACGTCTATATGCAGTGTGTCGTGCAGTTTCTGCGGAAAGGTGTAATCTGAAATAAATAAGGTGTTTCCTTTATCCACAAAATTAAGGAGCTCATCCACCGAGTTGTCTTCTAAATAATCGGAATTCCCAATGATGATGTAACTCCCCACGGCCACATGGTCGCCAAAACCATCTTCGGAATGCGCTCGCAAATAACTAGCTGGTTGGTGATAAACGGTTCGGATTTTATGCTTATTGAACAATTTGGGCAGTTCTTTGTAAAGCACACTAATGCCGTAGGGCTTGTTGCTTTTTTCGTTGAACGATTCTTCCCAATCAACCGTTTTGGTGCGTTTGATGCCCACAAATATAGAGGCAGTAACCACCAAGGCAATGAGAATGAGCAGTATGGGCAAAACCTTTTTCATACTTAACCAACTTGCTTTAAAAGGGTTGAAAAATGGGTTTTTGCCGTTTGGTACTGCTGTTGGTTTATGGCAAATTCGCCGTACCAAATGTAGTTGTAAAGGTAGGCTGTGTATTCAAAATTTTTGTTGAATGGCTTGTCGATTATTTCATTGAGGTACTCGCTGTTGGTTTTGTCTTCCTCAACTTTTATATAGTTTTTTAGGCTTAAATGTTTTAAAACCAGTAAATAATAATAGCGAATGGCGAGGCGATAATCGCCCGAATTTTCAGCATTTAAAATGAAAGCGTCGATGTCGGATTGTTCAATATTTTCGGCCGTAATGTCTTCGTGTTTGCCAATGCTTCGGTTATGCTTTCGCGAGAATAATCCGGAGCTGCCTTCGTTTATTAAAATATAGGCCAGAAATATTACCGCGCCAATAATAGCGATATAAAATAGCCAACTAATCGGCCTTAAATCCATGGAGAGGAACCCCTCATTGTTGTCCTCTTTGCTTTTGATTTTGTCGTTTTTTTTATAGTCTTCGTAATTGCCCGAACCCATGGGGGTTTCACCAACTATGTCGTGCCCTTCGTAATTGTATTTGTTTCCGCTGTAACGTTCTTTGAAATCGTCATCGAACTGCCGGATGTTCTGTGGAACTTCAGAAAATGAAAGCGCCAATGAAGATTGAAAAAGAAAGCATATCAACAGCAAGAAAGGGATAATATGTATTTTGGGGTTTTTCAAAGTTGTGACGGACTTAACACAGGTTGCTGTGTAATTTGCTTTTGGATTTTAAACGGATACACTAAATAGTAATAACTAATGATGCCCAAAGTAATTAAAATAATGCCCACCGAAAGCCAATGCGGCATAATGTTGGAATAACGGGTTACAAAGCCCTCCAAAAAACCAGCTGCAAAGGTAAACGGCATGGTGCTGATCAAAATTTTAATACCCGTTTTGGCGCCCATTTTAAACGAGGTGTATCGCGAATGGGTGCCCGGAAACAGAATGCTGGCCCCTAAAATGAGTCCGGCGGCACACTCAATCACAATAGCGAAAATTTCCATGCTACCGTGAATCCAAATGCCGCGAACGCTTTCCCAAAACACGTTTTTTTCATAAAAGAAATACTGGAACGAGCCCAGCATAATACAGTTGTTGAACATAATGTAAAGCGTGCCAACACCCAAAAATACGCCCAAAACAAAAGCGATGATGCCCACCCGTAAATTGTTGATGGTAATGCCAATAAAACTGCCCCAATTGCTACCGCTCTTATAAACGGCCACGGGGTCACCTTTTTCAATATTTTCCAACGACATGTTTACATAATTATCGCCCAAAACGGAACGTACAAACTCGCCATCGTTGGCGGCCGAGATCACGCCAATAAAAGTAAAGGCGAAAAAAATGATAAAGGCCACATAAATAAACTTTCGGAATTGATAGCAGATTAGCGGCACTTCGGTTTTCCAAAAACCTACCAATCGGTTGGTGTCGTGACGCTTCGTTTTATAAATTTTTTGAAAGGCTTTGGCGGCCAATTGGTTTAAATAAGTAATAACCTTGCTTTTGGGGTAGTAGGTTTGGGCGTAAGCCAAGTCGTTTATTAAATGGATGTACTGAGAAGCTAACTCATCGGGATTTTTAAAATCGTTATTGAAAATGGCCTTTTCAAAACTGAGCCATTTTTCCTTATTTTGTTTGATGAATGAAACTTCCCTCATGTATTTCTTTTGTAAGAAACTAAATTTTTAATATCAAAAAATAAATTTTGTCACTTCGAGCGGAGTCGAGAAGTTATAAAGTAAAAGTTTTTAAAAGTCTCGACTCCGCTCGACCAGACATATACAGCGTATTTGTTTTTATAAATTTTAGAATAAAAAAATCGTGTATTTTTGATAAATTAAAATATAAAATGTCAGAGTTACAAATTAACACGACCCAAAATGTAAAAATTGCCTTCCGTGCCAGTGGAGCGGGAGAGCGGTTATTGGCATTCATCATTGATATGGCCATTAAAATTGGGTATTTAATGTTGATGAGCTATGCGTTCGGCGCTTTTGATAACATGGACCAATGGTCGCAAATCGCCATTAACACGGTGTTGAGTTTCCCGGTGATGTTTTACACTTTGGCATTGGAGTCACTTTTTGAAGGCCAAACCATAGGAAAAAGGGTGCTGAAAATTAAAGTGGTTAAGATTGATGGCTATCAAGCGTCGTTTGCCGATTATGTAGTGCGCTGGTTTTTCAGGATTGTAGATATTTATATTTTCGGGATGGGCTTTTTCGTGATGCTGTTCAGTAAAAAAACGCAGCGCATTGGCGATATGGCAGCGGGCACGGCGGTCATCGGATTGAAGGACAGCGTAAATATCAGTCACACCATTCTTGAAAATTTACGGGACGATTATAAACCCACCTATCCGAATGTGATAAAGCTGTCTGATAACGATGCAAGAATCATAAAAGACACCTTTAGCGTGGCACGAGTGGCGAAAGATTACCAAACTTTAATAAAATTGCGAAATAAAATTGTTGAAGTTGTGGGCATAAAAGAAGTGAAGCAAAAAACGGACATGGAATTCATTGACGTGATTTTAAAAGATTATAATTATTACACCCAAGATATGTAAGCAGAGAACCACGTTTTACTGAGCAAAACGTGTGTGAATCGCTTACCCTGAGCGGAGTCGAAGGGTCTTTTAGAAGGTCGCCAAATTTTTCACATGTAATGCGGAAAAATTTATGCAGACTGCTTATTCCGAGCTTGTCTCGGAATCTTAGAGAACCGTTATTGTGAGAGAAACAGCCTGCACTGAGCGCATTCGCGGTGAAGCAATCTGTTTAATTTTAAGGTTCAATTTATGAGATTGCGTCACTCTGTTCGCAATGACGATTAACAAATAAAATGTATGTTCTACACCATAGATATTTTAGGAACCATAGCCTTTGCCATTTCGGGGGTGTTGGTGGCTTTTAACAAACGGATGGATTTGTTCGGTATTTTGATTATCGCCTTTGTTACGGCCGTTGGGGGCGGTACGCTGCGCGACGTACTTATTGGTGAAACGCCAGTAAGTTGGATGCGCGATATGACCTATACATACGTGATTTTGGCCTCGGCCATTTTTGCCATCATTTTTAGGAGTAAAATCAATTATTTGCGTACCTCGCTGTTTTTATTCGATACCATTGGAATTGGGCTGTACACCCTAGTGGGTATTGAAAAAGGATTGAATGCCGGGTTAAATCCTATTATTTGTATCGCCTTGGGAACCATGACTGCCAGTTTTGGCGGGGTAACCCGCGATATTCTCTGTAACGAAATACCTGTTATTTTTAGAAAGGAAATTTACGCCACCGCCTGTATTCTAGGAGGTGTTATCTATTTTGTGCTGCGTGAGTTCCCGATAAAGGACGATTTTGTTTTTATCATTGCCGGATTTGTAGTCATCATTGCCCGATTGCTGGCCGTAAAGTTTAAGATTGCCTTACCGAATATTTACAGGGGCGATGTGGATACCGATTAATACTCCGTAACCGACCCCCAATTTTCTCCTGTTTTTATGCGGTAAAGTTGCATTTCGGAAATACCGAATTGTTTGGCTATCATTTTTAATCGGGTCCGTCGGTTGGGATCGTTAATTTTACGCTTTATGAGCTTTACCTTAGTTTCCGTAAGTTTGGAATAAGTTCGTTTACGGGGTTTGTTCTTATATTCGGGATTGCTAAATTGATGCTGCTCTTTCTCGCGTTTTGTAGCCCATTTTAGGTTTTCTACGCGATTGTTGGTTTTATCGTAATCCAAATGAATCACGAAAACCCCATCGTTTTGCTCCAAAAAATGCTGGGCGACCAATTTGTGTACGTATCGGCTGGTCGATTTTCCGTTATGTTTTTGTTTTACATGAAGGTTTCGGTAGCCGTTAATAAAAGATTCTTTTACTATAAATTCCTTTTCACCTTTGCAATTTATTATTCTACCGTAATTTGATATTTTGAATTTTTCGTTATCGGCAATGTTATCATCAAATTCAATCCACTTCCATTCTTCATTCCTATAATTCCTGATCATAATTAATTTTTTTGAGAGACTTTGTCAAATTACGAAAACTTGTTTTAAACCGCAAATAGCAAGTGAAATTGTAATTTACGAGTGCAAAGATAATAGGTGCATGGGGTATATAAAAATGGTTTTTAGTGGTTTCTGGTTAAGATGAATGGAAGTATGTCCCTTTAGCTGTCGGAAGAAACCATTTGTTTAAAGGGCTTTCCCTTCTTAGGGTTGACGTATATTTTCAAAAAAAAAAACAAACGCCCTTAAAATGGGCGTTTTATATCTTGTTTTTTATAAAATTAGGGGCTTGTGCAACGGTTGTCGGTGTTGGCTGTAGTGTTTTTTAAGTCATATAAATTTATTAATAATACTCAATTTTTCTTTCAATTATATGTTTTGGAAAGTTGTTACTATAAATTGTTTTAACAATCCAATTATTCATTTTATCATATTGAATTTGTATAGTTGATTCCTCATTAAATAAACTGTTTGAATAGATATTTCTGATTACATTTTCATAATCATCATATTCCAATAAACGTGTAGAAGACAAACTACTATCAAACTTGTAATTCTTTTCTTCGATAATTTTGCCTTTTGCATCATATTTATATTTTGATTTTGAATACAAAGTACTATCATTAATAAATTCAATACTTTCTGTTTTAAAACCAAAATCATTGTACTTGTAGGTGTGAGTAAAAATCAAATTCCCGTAATAAGTATTGTCTTTAGTAATATTACCATCTTTATCTATGGACTGATGTGTATAATAGCCATCGCCATCATAACAACTATATTCAATTAAATTATTGTCATTGTCATATTTATAAATATAAGTTTTTTGACCATTACTTAATTTAATTCTATTACCCATTTTATCATAATAAAACCAATTAACAGATTCAGCATTTCCATCTGAATTATAAATTATTCTTTTAATTAAATTCCCTTTTTCATCGTATTCAAATTTGTATTTAGAAGACAAATTTCCATTTTCTTTATAAACATTTTTTTCAATTATTTTATTGCTGGAATTATATTTGAATTTATAAGAAGTACCATTGTCAATGAGACCATAATTATATTTTTCTATCATATTCCCTATTTCGTTATACTTTATTAAATAATTGCCACCTATTACACTACTTGTTCTAGCCCCTTTAATTATTTCACCAAATTTCATTTCTGCGGCATAAGAGAATGAACTTACTGATTTAACCTTTCCTTTTAGGTTCTCTTTAGTTAAATCGTTTTCCTTTATATTAGTATTACAACTAGTAATAAGGACAAATATCAATATCATTGATAATAATCTATGTTTCATTTTTTGATATTTATTAAAGTCTAATTACAAAGTTTTTTAAATTACGGCCAACAGTTGTATAAACACAATTAGGTTTATCAACATTACATTTATTTCAATTAAAAATGTCACTAACGAAAATAGCCGAAATGTTTTACAAAAACAACAAAAGTTTCTGTCGCCAACAGTTACTCAATAATCTCCACATTCCGGATATAAATGTTCCGTAGTGGCCAGTCGGCATCATCCGTTTCTACTTTTGCAATTTTGTCAATTACGTCCATACCGCGGGTTACATGGCCAAAAATGGTATAATCGCCGTTTAGGTAATGAGCACCGCCATGCTGTTGAACTATAAAAAACTCATAGGGCGAGGCCAGTTTATGTGGGTTGTCTATTTCGCTGCTGGGCATGGAAATAACGCCGCGGTCGTGCTTAAAGCCACGCTTGGTGTCGGGTGGCAGCAGGTATTGCCCAATGGCGTGGCGCTTGTCCAAGGTTTTTTGGTCGTCGCTGTGGCCGGCCTGTACCATAAAATTATCGATCACGCGGTAAAATTGGGTGCCGTTAAAATACTTCTGTTTGGTGAGGAAAATAAAATTAGAGCGGTGGAATTTGGTTTCATCATACAACAACACATCAAACGAACCCAAATCGGTAGTAATGCGCACCTTATTTTCTTTGTGTTTTTTGTCGTATTGCAAGAAAAATTCCATGGCGTTTTTTTCCGTCAACAACGGAAATTCGCGCTCGGGCAATTCGCTCACCACCTTGGATTCTGTTTCCGTTTTTAGTTCAGAACTATCTATTTGTTCAACTTCGGTTTTTGGGGTGCTTTTATGTTTAGATTTTTTATCTTCACAATTCAAAAAAACGGCAAACAAACACAGTAATAAATACAGTCTCATTAATTAATATTTTAGTCGCCAATAAGGCTTTTCTAGATGAATTTCGATTATACACAATAGCTTACAATGAGTTGAGCGTTACCCTGAATTGTCACACTGAGCGGAGTCGAAGTGTTATTTCAGGGTCGCATTATAAGGTTTTGGTTTTTTAATTTTTTTTGAGATGCTGAAACAAGTTCAGTATGACGATAACCTATTTTATGTTAAAAAAAAGAACATTCAAATGAATTTCGATGAATTTCAGCAATCGCTTTCAAAAATAAAAAATATACCGCTTCTAGGCGAATCCTCGCATTTTAAAATGGTACCACCATTTAGGCAGGAGCTTTTAAAAAAGCAGACGGAAGCCATAAAACGCGCCAAACATGCTGGGGTTATGGCTTTGTTTTACCCTAATGAAAGCCAGCAAACCCAATTGGTTTTGATATTGCGGAAAACTTACAAAGGGGTGCATTCGGCACAAGTGGGTTTTCCTGGTGGGAAGTTGGAAAAGTACGACCAATCGTTGGAAGAAGCGGCTTTGCGGGAAACCGAAGAGGAAATTGGCGTGCCCGTTAAACAGGTTAAAGTGATGAAAAAATTGTCGCAGGTGTATATTCCGCCCAGTAATTTTTATGTGCAGCCTTTTATCGGAATTACCGAAACCACCCCAAAATTTATAAAACAAGACGATGAAGTTGAGGATGTTATCGAGGTGGATTTGGAACATTTTTTGGACGATGCCGTTTTAATTACCAAACGATTGACTACCTCGTATAGTGTTGAGGTTGAGGTGCCTGCGTTTAAACTTAACGGTTATATTGTTTGGGGGGCTACCGCCATGATGCTCAGTGAGATTAAAGATATGCTGAAACAACTTTGGTAGTTTATTTTGTTTATTACATTTGTAGGCTCAATTTGGGCGGCTTTTGGCATATTTTGCTTAAATTGGTATAGCAACCAAACTATTTTCAACTCGTATTCATGGGATTGTTTAAAAGAAATCCATTCGGACATATATTAATAATTAAAAAATGGCTCATCAGGGTGTTGGGAGCGATGACGCACCGTCGGTTTCGTGGTTTTAACGAACTGCAAATCGAAGGTTCAGAAATCATAAAAGACCTGCCCGATACCAATGTGCTCTTCATTTCAAACCACCAAACTTATTTTGCCGATGTAGTGGCTATGTTCCACGTATTTAATGCCAGTTTAAGCGGGCGTGTAGATTCCATAAAAAATGTAGGTTACCTCTGGAATCCTAAATTGAACATTTATTACGTGGCCGCCAAGGAAACCATGAAGGCCGGATTGTTGCCAAAAATTTTGGCCTACGTGGGGTCGGTGAGCATTGAACGGACTTGGCGTTCCGAAGGAAAGGATGTGAACCGTCAGGTACGGATGAGTGATATTTCAAACATTGGCAAGGCTTTGGATGATGGTTGGGTAATCACTTTTCCACAGGGCACTACCACGCCATTCAAACCAATTAGGAAAGGTACGGCACATATAATAAAGCGCTACAAACCTGTGGTGATTCCTATTGTTATTGATGGTTTTAGGAGGTCGTTCGATAAAAAAGGATTGCGCATCAAAAAGAAAAACATTCTCCAAACCATGGAAATTAAACCGCCTTTGGAAATTGATTACGATAACGAAACCACCGATGAAATCGTAAAGAAAATTGAATATGCCATCGAGCAACACCCGTCATTCTTAAAGGTGATTCCTCAAAAAGAACTCGAAGCCCAAGAAGAGCTGAACAAAAAGCGGGAGTGGTAGTTTCTTTTCAGTTAATAACTCCTAAAAACTTCACTTCAAAAAACGCATCATAATCTTTATTTTGCAGAACTTTTTTAAACCGTTTTAAATGAAGGTCTGTATTGCCGAAAAACCTAGTGTTGCCCGCGAAATTGCCTCCGTGTTAGGGGCCAATACCAAACGTGATGGCTATTTTGAGGGCAATGGCTATGCGGTAACCTACACTTTTGGGCATCTTTGTACATTAAAAGAACCCAACGATTACAAACCGTATTGGAAAAGTTGGGATTTAAACAATTTGCCCATGCTGCCCGAAAAGTTCGAAACTAAAGTGGTGGCCAATTCGGGCATCCAAAAACAATTTAAAATAGTAAAAAGTTTATTTGATAAAGCCGAAGTTGTTATAAACTGCGGTGATGCGGGGCAGGAGGGTGAGCTCATACAGCGGTGGGTAATGAACGAGGCGCACTATAAAGGCGAAGTGAAACGCTTGTGGATTTCGTCATTGACCACCGAAGCCATTAAAGAAGGCTTTGAAAACCTAAAACCAGCCACTGATTACGATAATTTGTACTATGCTGGTTTTTCCCGTGCCATTGGCGATTGGCTGCTCGGTATGAATGCCACCCGTTTGTATACAGTAAAACATGGCGGTTATAAACAAGTGCTGTCGGTGGGGCGTGTGCAAACCCCCACTTTGGCTATGGTGGTGAACCGGTTTAAGGAAATCGAAAATTTTAAGCCACAACCGTATTGGGAACTTCAAACGCTATATCGCGAAACGCTTTTTAGTTACGAAGAGGGCCGATTTTTAAAGAAGGAAGATGGTGAAGCCTTGGCCAATAAAGTGAAGGAAAGTGAGTTCGAAATCATTTCCATCGAAAAAAAGAAGGGTAAGGATTATGCGCCCAAATTGTTCGATTTAACAGGGTTGCAGGTGTATTGCAACACCAAGTTTGGGTTTTCGGCGGAAGAAACTTTAAAGATAGTCCAAACGCTATACGAACGGAAAGTGGTGACTTACCCCAGAGTGGATACTACCTTTTTACCAAACGATATGTATCCGAAAGTATCGGGCATTCTTCAAAAACTGACGCAATATTCGGTATTGACGCAACCGCTTTTAGGAAAGAAAATTAAAAAGTCGAAGCGTGTTTTTGACGATAAAAAAGTGACCGATCACCACGCCATTATTCCCACGGGTATGCAAACCCAGCTCAACCCCGTACAACAGCAGGTTTACGATATTATTGTTCGGCGTTTTATTGCAGTGTTTTATGACGATTGTACCGTATCGAACACCACGGTGTTGGGTAGTGCTGCCGAGGTAACGTTTAAAGCCACTGGTAAAGAAATTTTAGATAAAGGTTGGCGCATCGTATTCGAAAATCCCAATAAAAAAGAAAAGGAATCGGGTATTTTGCCCACTTTCGAAAAAGGTGAAAAAGGCCCACACGAACCGTCGTTTTTAGAAAAGGAAACCAAACCGCCCAATCAATATACAGAAGCCTCGTTGCTTCGGGCCATGGAAACGGCGGGAAAACAGGTAGACGACGAAGAGCTTCGCGACTTAATGAAAGAAAACGGTATTGGCCGTCCATCAACACGAGCCAATATTATTGAAACGCTGTTTAAACGGAAATATATTAAGCGGAACAAAAAACAGGTGCTGCCCACAGTTACAGGCATTCAGTTGATTGAAACCATTCAGAACGATTTGTTGAAATCGGCCGAGCTTACCGGGAAGTGGGAAAAGCAGTTAAAAGACATCGAAAAAGGAGAATACAGTGCGGCTGCGTTTATAAAAAATATGAAGCGCATGGTAGATGCCTTGGTTTATGAAGTGCGCAGCGAAACCAAGCGGGCCAATATTTCGCAGGCCAACGTGATAAAAAACAGGCAGGCCAAAGCAGCCGAAAAAAAGCAAAAAGGCCTTTTGGCCGAAACCTGTCCCAAGTGTAAAAAGGGGACCTTGATAAAAGGGAAATCGGCTTATGGTTGCAGTGCGTTTAAGTCGGGTTGTCGTTTTGTGTTGCCCTTTAAGTTTGCTGAAAAGAAAATTTCAGAAAAACAGTTTATCCGCTTACTTCAAAAGGGAAGTACTGTGAATTTAAAAGGGTTTAAGACCGAGGCAGGAACTGTTGAAGGCTTGTTGCGTTTTGATGATGATTTCAACTTAAAATTGGAACCCAAAAAGTTTGCCGCGAAAGCGAAACCTGATGAGCTAAAGTGCCCCAAATGCCAAAAAGGGAATATTATAAAAGGAAAAACGGCCTACGGTTGTAGTAATTATTCATCGGGCTGCGATTTTAAAGTGCCTTTTGAAGTGGTAAAAGCCAAAATAAACGGACAGAAACCGACAAAAGAATTGGTGTATAAAATTTTAAGTGGTCATGCATAAAACGGCACACAAACACTTTGTAATTTATAAACCATTTCGAGTTTTAAGTCAGTTTAGAAGCAATTCCAGCAAACAGCAATCCAAACGATTTTTAGGTGAGTTTTATGATTTTCCCGTTGGAATTATGGCGATTGGGCGCTTGGATGAAACTTCGGAAGGTTTACTGCTGCTTACTACAGATGGCAAAACCAGCGCTTTTATAAACAGTCAAAAAGTTGAAAAGGAATATTATGCACAGGTGGATGGCGATATTTCGGAAGAAGCTGTTGAAAAGCTGAAAGCAGGGATTGAAATTAGTATCAACGGAAAAAAATACACTACCAAGCCATGCCAAGTTTTTAAATTGGAAAGCATACCCCATTTGCCCGAAAGAGGTAAAAAGATACGCGACGCGCGCCACGGCCCCACGAGTTGGGTGTCGATAACCTTAACCGAAGGGAAATTTAGGCAGGTACGAAAAATGACCTCGGCTGTTGGATTCCCGACGCTGCGTTTGGTGCGTGTTCGGATAGGGCAAATTAAAATAGGCAGTATGCAGCCCGGCGATGTTTTGGAGTTTCAAACATTCTGAAAAGAAATTAGAATTCAAGATTTCTACTTAATATTCAAAAGTTCAATTTAATTAAAAAAAATAAAAATTCTATTTTTTTCAACTAAATGTAAAGTTTTGTTTACTTTTGTATAAAAATAATAGAATATGAAAATTCAAATATTACCAAATTGGTGCAAAAAACTTGGACTTGCTCTTTTCATTATAGCTTCTGTTTTAAACGGTGGTTTAAACTTTATCAACAATTCAATCTACAAATACAATTCTCATGGAATCAATATTTCTGAACAGCAATTACAATCAGATAACAATGGGTTTTTAGCGCTTCTTAGTGCTTTTACGGGAGGAGTCTTTAATGTCGATTTTATAGCAATCATGTCTATGCTAATCTATATGATTTCAAAAGAAAAAGTTGAAGATGATTATATTGATAAATTGCGCCTAGAATCTTTTCAACTGACTTTTATAATTGGATTGTTGGCAACAATTGCTGTTTATCTTTTGAACAAGGATATAAAATTGACATTGGATTATTTTATTTTTCCACTACTTTGGTGCTATATAGCCATATTCCTAATCAAACGAAAACTATATCTATGAAAAATTTAGTAAAAGTGGAAAGGGCAAGGCACAATTTAACACAAGCAGATTTAGCCAAAGAACTAGGGGTTTCAAGACAGACTATACATGCTATAGAAAAAAATAAATTTAATCCTTCTGTAACACTTGCAATAAAAATGGCTAGATTTTTCAGTGTTACCGTTGAATACTTATTTGAAATTGAAGACTAGTTTTAAACCACACTATTCTACTGAAAACGAATGGCCTTTACCGGCGATATTTTGGTGATGATGTACGAGGGCACCAAAAGCATGAGCAAGCACAGTAGCAAAGTGCCTATGTTGAGTGCCAAAATGTAGCCGAAATTGATGTAAACTGAAACTTCGGAAACGTAATACACGCTGGGGTCGAGCGGAAACAATTTAAAATATTTTTGTGCAAATAGTAGCCCCAACCCGATGAGGTTTCCCCAAAACAGCCCAAGTAAAATTAAATACGAGGCGTTGAACAAAAACAGTTTGCGTATGCTCCAGTTGCTGCTTCCCAAGGCTTTTAAAATACCGATCATTTGGGTGCGCTCCAAGATTAAAACGAGCAGGGCGGTAATCATGTTAATGCCCGCTACGAGTATCATGATGCCAATAATGCCGTAAATGTTTTTGTCGAAAATTTTAACCCATTCAAAAATGGAGTAGTATTTGTCGGTAACGGTTTGGGTATTAAAAGTAGATGGGGTGTTTTTGTAAATGTCTCGACCTTTTTGTTCCAGATCGTTGTAATCGTCAATAAACACCTCTAAGTTTCCAATTTGGTCGTCTTCCCACCGGTTAATGCGTTGCAAATGCCTGATGTCTCCCAGGATGTATTGCGCATCTAAATCCTGGAATCCGGAACTGTAAATGCCCACTACGTTGTAGGTAATGATGTTGGGCAGTTTTTCGGGGTCGTCTTTGGCAAATACCATTTGGAATTTATCGCCCACCTTAAACTGCAAACGCTTGGCCAAATATTCCGAAATTAAAACTTCTTCGTTGCGTTTTTCAGAGTAATCGGGCAATCGGCCGTCGATTAAAAATTCCTTAAAATAACCCCAGTTATAATCACTGCCAACACCTTTTAAATAAACCCCTTCAAAATCGGTTTCAGTGCGTATCACTCCAAATTTTGAAGCCACGCCCTGAACGTGTTTTATGCCATCAACCGATTTAAATTCCGGATAAAATTCCTGATTTTTCGAAATAGGAATAATGCTTTCCTGAGAATTGTTACTATCGTAATTGGTGATGGTAACGTGGCCGTTAAAAGCCACCACCTTATCGCGAATTTTTTGCTGAAGCCCAATACCCGTAGCAATAGCGACCATCATCACCACAATACCAATGGCTATGGCGGCAATACCAATTTTTATTATTGGTGCCGAAACACTACTTTTATACGCTTTACTGCCAATAATACGTTTAGCTATAAAAAACTCGTAATTCAATTTTTAAATGAGGTTTAGTGTGTTCAAAAATACAGTTTTATTCCCGATAGTTGCCGGGATTGTTTTGTTAATTTCCTGTGGGAACTTGTCGAAGTCTGAAGCACGAAGCTTGAAGCCCGAAGTTTATGAAACAACGGAAAATAATCCTGTCATTGTTGGCGCCAACCAAACGGAACTGTATTTGCCGCTATTAAAAGGCAAACGCGTTGGTGTCGTGGCGAACCAAACTTCGGTGGTTTTTAAAGCTGGAAGTTTGGAGCCTGAAGCCCAAAGTTTTTCGCATCTTATTGATTCTTTATTGGCGCTGAAGGTTAATGTTAAAAAAGTTTTTGCTCCCGAACACGGTTTTCGAGGTCAGGCTGATGCGGGCGAAGTGGTAAAAGATGGTGTCGATACACGCACCAACCTGCCTATTGTGTCGCTTTACGGCAACAACAAAAAGCCTTCGAAAGAACAGTTGCAGGATTTGGATATTGTGGTTTTCGATATTCAGGATGTGGGCGCTCGGTTTTACACGTACATATCTACTTTACATTATGTGGTGGAGGCTTGTGCCGAGCAAAATATTCCGGTATTGATTTTAGACCGACCCAATCCAAACGGACATTATATTGATGGCCCTATTTTGGAGATGGAGCACCAAAGTTTTGTGGGGATGCACCCGATTCCGATAGTACATGGCATGACCATTGGCGAATATGCAAAAATGATTAATGGCGAAAAATGGCTCAAAAACGGCGTGCAATGTGAGTTGTCCGTAATTCCAATTAAAAATTACGACCATAAAAAAACTTACAGTTTGCCCATTAAACCGAGTCCGAATCTGCCCAACGATAAATCAATTAATCTGTATCCGAGTTTGTGTTTTTTTGAAGGCACCAATGTTAGCGCTGGACGTGGAACGGATTCACAATTTCAAATTTTCGGAAGTCCGTTTTTAAATGCTGAGGTGTTTCCTTATGAATTTACCCCAAAACCGAACGACGGCGCAAAACACCCAAAACACAAAAACAAATTGTGCTTCGGAAAAGATTTGCAGCAAACTAAAAATTTAAGCACACTAAACTTAAATTGGCTCATTGAAGCTTATAAAAACACAGCGGATAAGTCTCAATTTTTCAATAACTTTTTTGTGAAGCTCGCTGGGACACAAACGTTGCAACAGCAAATTGAGCAAGGCTTGACTGAAAAAGAAATTAAAGCTACTTGGAGTGAAGGTTTGGAGAAGTTTAAGGAAATCCGTGAAAAATATTTGGTTTATCCGTAATAGGTTAAATAGTATTGTTTTATAGAAGTTAAATACGGTGTTTCAGGTTGATCGGAGTCGAAACCAAATTGAAATCCCAGCTGCTTAAGGCCTTTCGACTCTAGTTTATCTTGAGCGAAGCCGAAAGGATTAGGGTGACAGTTGTCAACTTTATTTGAATACAGGCGTAACTACGGAATTCGTATATCCAATTTATATAAATTAATCAAAGCAAAAAGCACCCAGTTGCAGGTTTGCAACCAAGTGCTTCATCAAACAAAAACCCAAAATCAAACACTTCAAACGGGTTTTTTAACCAAACAAACCATGTTATAGTGCTTTAACTTCCTTGGTCGTTAAGGGGCCGAGTTCAAAGCTGCTTTCCAGTAATTCTTTTTTTAGTTTTTTTACATTTTCCAGGTTGTTGTTGGCTTTGTAGATTTTGGCCAAATGAAACAATACATCGGGTTCAGAAGTTTTACCAACCACATGTTCTTCCATAACTTTTAAAGCTTCTTTTGTGTCGCCATGGTTGTAATGTGTCCACGCCAACAAATCGTACGATTGTGGGGTAGGTCGGTTTTGAATTTCCTCAATTGCTATTTTTAAAGCTTCTGTAGTTTGGGTAGCGTTTTCGGCGTATAAAAGGGTGTTGTGCTTGTTGTACATATCGCCATAAAGCGGATTTTTCACAGCATCGAAATAACGGTCCAATTCTTCTTCTTTTAAGTTTTGATTACCCATAAAATCGGCAATTTCTGCTTTTAGTAAATGGTAATCCGGAGCATTGTATGTTTTCGAAATGGCATTTAAAATACGCATGGCCTCATCGGCATTATTTTCGTGTGAATAGACAATCCAAGCAAGGCCTTTTTTTGCATAAGCATCAGTGGGGTCGAGCTCCAAAGCTTTTAAATAATGTTGATAGGAATCGCTTATCTTTCCGGCGTGACCGTAATAATCGGCCAAGTTGGTGTAAACCCACTGTTTGGTTGAAGGTATATTTGAAGCTTCAGCAATGGTTTTGGCCTGCTCCATATATTTTATGGCAGCATCTAAATTTCCGCGATGGTCAGACCATTTTGACAAGCGGATTAAATAATCGAAATCGCCTTCTTTTCTCGTTTTTTCCAAATAGGTTTTGGCTATTTCAAAGTTTCCTAATTCCATGTGGACGTCGAACAGCATTTTTTGAGTGCCTTTTAAATTTTCGCCATTGGTTTCTGCTTTTTCCAAAAGTGCCAAAGCATCCTTAAAACGGTGTTGCGAAATGTAGTTTCTGGCTAAAGATCTCAGATACCCAGCATGGCTGTAATGGGTAAAATTATTGGCTTCAATCAAGTAGTTTTCGGCATCGATAAGTGTTTCAATCTGTCCGGTGTGCTGAAAAATTTGAGATTGAGAGGCAGCGGCTTTGGCAAAGTAGGGGAACTGATTGGGTTCTTTTTCTAGCTTTTCTTCCCAAAAAATTAAATCAGATTTTACCAAATCCAGCCTCTCGTTCTCTGTGTTTTCTAAATAGATATTATAATCTTTCCTTTGGGTAATTTGTTTTTCTTTTTTGCCACAGCTTACCGTAATAATTAGCAAAAGCAAAATGGCTATATGTTTAAATGGTTTCATGTTGTGTTCTTTTTTTATAGTTTTTGTTTGGTAGTAACCCTAAAACAAGGCATAGCCAAGTTTTAGGGTTGTGTAGGTGTTCATGTTTTACCAAGGCGAAGCTAGGTAAGGGAAGGAGCTCAAAAAGGCTTTGTCGTTGGCATCTACATTGTCGTTAGACAATCCAGGGTTTTCGCTAAAATCTTCACCGCCAAAAATGAGCAGTAATTCTACGGTAATGACATCGTCTGCCAAGGCTCTACCTGTTAAAACGTTGGTGCCATCGTAAAAGGTAGTGGTGCCGTCCAGCGATACGTTTAATACATCGGTAGCCAAAAGACCGGTAAACGTAGCAGCATCTAAACCTAAAGCGTTTTCGTCACCAGCATTGTCATAAGCTGGGCTCAAGGCTATTAGGTTGGCTTCAAATTTACTCTGAAATGCTGCATTCTGAGCCGATGGTACGGTTACGTTAAACATATCTTTATCTGCACTGGCCACAAAAACAGTGTTTACGGCAGGCCTACCCATTTGGTCTTCTTGGGTGTAGGTTCCAGAGAAATCTGGTCCGGTGGGTTGCATGGTGTTGTCATCATCGTTGGAACAGTTGAAAGCCATTAAGGAAACGGCACATGCCACTGTAAATAGTTTTATATTTTTTATAGTTTTCATAATTCTAAAATTTATACGGTTGCGTTATTTTATTTTCTTTTTGATTCTACCCAAGTATTGATGGTGCCAGAGCCGCCAATCATACTTTTGGGCACTTCTACGACGATAGACATCACATTAGTACCAGCAAAGGTGTCGGCACCAGGATTGTTAAAGCTGGTGGCATTACCAGCAATAATTTCTGAGTATTGTGCAAAATCCATAAAGAAGGGATCATCACGAGGCCCGGCAAAAAAGCTCATGCCTCCATACGAAGCTATTTTGGCATTTTCGCCATATGCGGTAATATCTACCACGCCACCAACAGTAGCGTTGGTTTGAATGGTACTGTTCAATCCGGTTTGCGATGGTGCTACGGGACCGAAAAAGTACATTTTACCATCTTTTGGAATGGCTTGAATGACTAAGTCCTCTACATTGTCGTTGGTAGTATCAATATTAAATTCAACCAACACGTTTTCGTTAAATGTGGCACTGCCCGTTGCACTGGGGCTAAGTAAGCCTTGCAGGTTGGCTGCAAATACAATGTTGTCTGTGTTTTCACCTTGAAAGGCGTAAAAATCGGTAATATCACTATTACCACCTTGAACGGCTGGAGCATCGATATGATCGGCCGCGATAATAAAGAAACTAGCTATGGCTAAGATTCCAATTCCAAATACAATTGTTAATTTTTTCATGATTTTGAGATTTTGTTGTTAATATGTTTTTGACTCTCACCCATACCTACGCAAAAAAGGAAATAGCGGTTTTGTTAAAATTTTGTTAAAGCAAAAGTTGTGGTTATAAAGCGTTAAAAACACTATTTTTACACCTTAAATATTTAGTGGATAGTTATGAACCCATCTTCGGCAGGTTGGATAAAAAAGTTGGTTAGGGAGGTTGAAAAGAACAACCGTTTTTTGGTGTACGATGAAGAAAGCTTTTACGATGCTTTGCGCTCTTGCGGGTTTATTTATGGCAGCAATTTTAGTGTGGTGGCGCAGGTTTTTCCAAAAAAAGATTTTTCGGAAGAGGAACTGTGCAAAACCAATTTCTGTTTAGCGTTTTTGTACGCCCACGCCCAATCTAAAACCAGTGTACCCTTTGTAGAGAGTGTTATTACGTTTTACACGGCCATTAATGAAATAAAAACCTCGTTTTTTAAAGGGCTTTTAGGCGGGAAAAAATCGAATGAGCAATTGGAGGATATCATCCATAAACGTATTCAGATAGATGCTAATGTGCTCACAAAAAACTTCAATTATTTTATTATAAATGCCTTGTTGTACGTTGATGTTTTGGCGTATATGGAATATTTGAAAAATGAAAGCATCAGTATTGATTATATTAAAAATTTGGAAGCTTCGATAGTCGCCATTTCATTGGATGTTTTAAATTCAAAAGCCTTAAAAAATCAGTACGACGAAAGTTTGATGAGGTTGTTCGAATCGTCATTGCGCTACAGCGATAACAAAAACTTCACTTATAAAAAAGCGGTGAGACATTTAAAGTCGCCATTGGAGAAATATTATGTTTTGGATATTTCGTGCATGGCCACTTGGAGCGACCAAATGATTGATGTAAAGGAAGAACAGTTTTTGGAAAAATTGGGGCGCGATTTAGATTTGAGCCTTTCCCGAATACACCAATCCATAAAAACGGTCAACCATTTTTATACTGAACATAAAGACAATATTGCGCTTTTAAGTTCTAAAAATATGGTGAAGAGTTTTTACGATAATTCCAGTAAAATGGTGTACAAACTCATTAGAAGAAACAGCAAGCGTTTGTATAGGGAATTAAAGGATAGCAAAGAGTTGATGGTGCTGCTAACCCAATCTACCGTTCGGGATTTAACTCCGGCCGAACAAAAAAAAGTACAGGAACAGCTTCTGGATATTTTTAAATCCATACCCAGTTTAGCTATTTTTTTATTGCCCGGAGGTGCCATCCTGCTGCCTTTGGTAGTTAAATTTATTCCTAAATTATTGCCTTCGGCTTTCGACGAAAACAGAATTGAAGAATAAAAACGGTTGATATTTGTCTTTTTTCTAGTAGATTTACACAACTACTAACTTAAAGACAACTATAATGGTATCATACACTGTTGAAGAAATTAATAACCTGTTGAAGGGGGAATTAGTCGGAAATACCACCCAAAAGATTGAAGGTCCTGAGCAACTTCGAAAAGCAAAACCGCATCACATCACGTTTATTGGCAGTACCAAATACCTAAAATATTGGGATGAATCGGAAGCCAGTGCCGTGCTGGTTAACGATAATTTGTCGTTAGAACCTGGTGAAAACCGAGCCATCATAAAAGTAAAAAATGCCGATTTGGCCATGGCCCAAGTGTTGGAGCTTTTCAATCCGCCGGCACCTGTGTTTGAAAGTGATATCCACCCCACGGCGGTAATCCACGACACGGCAAAAATAGGTGAAGGCTGTAAAATTGGAGCCAACTGCTACGTGGGTAAAGATGTTGTGCTTGGCAATGGCGTGGTGTTGTATCCCAATGTTTGTGTTTTTGATGAAACCATAATTGGCGATAATACCGTAGCGTGGTCAGGAACCGTGATTCGCGAGCGTTGCATCATTGGTAGTCACTGTATTTTCCACACGAATGTGAGTATTGGGGCCGATGGTTTCGGCTACCGTCCTAGCGACGATGGTCGTGGTTTGGTGAAAATCCCGCAAATTGGAAATGTAATTATTGGGCACTATGTTGAAATTGGGGCCAATTCTTGTGTGGATCGCGCTAAGTTTAGCTCAACCATCATTGGCGATGGCAGTAAAATTGATAATTTGGTGCAAATAGGCCACAACAGCGTTATGGGGCGCTCGTGTATCATGGCGGGGCACAGTGGACTGGCCGGTTCGGTAACTTTGGGCGATGGTGTTATTATTGGTGGTGCCGCCTCGATAAAAGACCATACTACGATTCATTCGGGAGCTACAGTTGGTGCAGGCTCGGGAGTTGTTGGCGATGTGGAAGCCGGAAAAACCGTATTGGGTTACCCAGCGCAAGATTCGCGCGACATGCTAAAGCAGTGGGTGGCTATGCGCCGATTGACGAAGACGTAAAGTGAGTAGAGTAATATTTTTTAATTAATTATTTGAATAATATTACTCCAACCACCCCTTAAAATCCTTAACGCGTTCACGGGCAACAATAACCTCCTGTTCATTAAACGAATTCAGTTTTATTTGTAAACGTGAGTTGGTGTAGCTTACCATATCTTTTATGGCATTGATGTTTACAAAGAATTTTCTGTTGATTCGGAAAAAAGTTTGGGGTTCCAGTTCGTTTTCCAAATGCTCTAAAGTGGTATCCAAAAGGTAATTCCGTCCCTCGGTGGTGTGCAGGTATGTCCCTTTGTTTTCACTGTAAAAGCATTCAATGTCGTCGATATTTATCAGTTTTAAATGCTGACCCACTTTTACCGAAAAGCGTTTTTTGTATTCGCGGTCTATGGGGTTAACGAGCAGTTTTTTTATATCGTTAAAATCTAAAGTTACGGCTTGGTTGTGGTGGGTGCGCTCTTTGTATTTGTTTACTGCGGTAGCCAAATCTTCGTCATCAATAGGTTTTAACAGGTAATCGATACTATTAAGTTTAAAGGCTTGTAGGGCATATTCGTCGTAGGCTGTGGTGAAAATAACCGCCGATTTTATTTCGAGAGTTTCAAAAATTTCGAAGGATAGCCCATCGCTGAGTTGAATATCGAGGAAAATTAAATCGGGGTGCGTATGGTTTTGAAACCAATCGATGGATTCTTTAACGGAATGTAACATGGTTTCGGCATTGAGTCCTAAATTTTGAAGCATGCGTTGCAGCCTTCTTGCCGATGGTTTTTCGTCCTCTATGATAATAATGTTCATTTGGCAGGTTTTATTGGTTTGTATAAAATTTCAATGTGACTGTTAGAAAAGATTATTCCCATCGTTTGGTGTTTTCTTTGTTAAGGTACTCTTTCATTTTCCGGGTTTCCCATTCTTTTTTGAAAACAATTCGGCCTTTAAATACGTGCCAACCATGGATGAAGATAAAAACCGTCCAACCGACAAGAATGATAATATCGAACCAAAAGAAGAAATCGACATGCGGCCCTTCCATGATATACAGATTATAGAGCAAAAGTGCCACCACGATAAAGTACCCCACCAAATGAATGTAAAATATTTTTAGGTAATAGACCTTCTTTTTAGCTTTTAAATAGTCTTTTTCGGCACTCATTGTTATTCGAATTTACGTTTGTTTTGCTCTTTTTCCATGAATTCTTTTGTTTTGCGTTCTTCCCAGTTTTTTCCGAATAGGAAATCGGGGCCAAAAACGCTTAAAAAGTGAAACAGTAAGCCAATGCCCCAAAAAATAGCCGTGGCAAAGGTGCCGAAGCTAAAAAGGGTTCCGCCGTTTGAAACGATGACGATAATTATAAATAGGTTGACGATGACGTAACTGGCAACATGCCAATAAAAGCCTAGTAATTTTTTTACCTTTTCTTTGGCTCTGAGGTAAGCTTCCTCTCTGGAATATTGTTCCTCTCGGGAAGCTTGGTTGTTATAGGGTTCTAAATCGTGATTTTTCATGTGCCTTATATTTAATACATTAAATGGGTGTAGAGAGGTAATTTAAAAAGTTGTCATTCCGAACTACGTGAAGGAATCTTTAAAAATGAAGTTTCAAATTGTGAGATTGCTTCACTTGGACTGCGCTCAGTGCAGGCTGTGTCTTCTGCATCAATGGCGTTTGTTTTTTTACTTTTTAGATAGATTCATGTTTTAATAAATTATTTCCAACGGTTTTTCTCTTCCTCGCGCATAAACTGTTCTATTTTGCGTTGCTCCCAACTGTTGCCTAAAACGCTATTATTTACAAAAACGCGGTAGGCTTGTATGGCCAGTCCAAGCCCCCAACCAAACATAGGGAACCAAAACCATTGGAAGCCCCAAAAGGTTTTGTAGTTCACAAAAATGAGGAAGGGAATAACAACACAATAGGAGATAAGGCTGTAATAAAAGCCTTTTAATTCTTCAACGTGTTTACGAGCGCGTACGTAGCGGTCGTCTAATCTTGATGGTAATTCTGTTTGTTTCATGATTGATATTTGTTTGGTAAGCATTGGTAATGCCACGGCAAAACGTTTTGCTTCTTGATTGATGTTTACTTTTTTGTTGGTTAATAAATCGTAGCGTTGCTTGATGTTGCTAAGCCCAACGCCGCTACTCTTTTTTACAATTTGTTTGGGCTGTAGATTATTTTCTACCACCAAATAGCCACGGTCTTCAAGTATGGTAATGTGCAACGGTTTGTTTGGGGTGACCATGTTGTGCTTTACGGCATTTTCCAGAAGTAGTTGTAGCGATAGCGGTACCACTTTACTTTCGGGGTTTGTGGCGCGTTCGGGCATGGTAAATACAATACTGTCTTCAAAACGCATTTTTATTAATGTCATATACGTCTTGGCGAATTGCAATTCTTCATCCACGCTTACCAATTCCTTGTTTTTTTGCTCCAACACGTAGCGATATACTTTTGAAAGCGATGTGGTGAACTTCTGGGCTTTGTCTGGGTTTTCTTCAATTAAACTGGTGAGCACGTTTAAGCTATTGAATAAAAAATGCGGATCCAACTGATTTTTCAGTGCATCGAATTTGGCACTGGCCGTACCGGCAATAACCTTTTGTTCCTTTATCTTGTTTTGCTGGTACTTGTTATAAAAATAGATAACATGAAAAATGGCTACAATGGTTAAGGTAATCCAAAGCCCGAATTGGTAGTAACGGAATTTTTCGTTCATTAAAAAATCACTGAACGTTACGCCATTCATGAGTAAGGCTGTGGCTGCTCTTAATAAGAACAATCCTATCAATGTAATAATCGTGGCTCCTATAATACCAACACTAATACGCTTTAAGGTGTCGGTTTTTTTCCAATGGCGCTTTTCTAAATAGTCGAAAAAAAACATGTTGGAATATCCTAAAACAAAGGTGTAAATTTGGTAAAACACAAAGTTGGTAACAAGCTTGCCAATACTTTCAAAATCAAATCCGCCAGATAACAAATTGCCAACTACAAAAATGGCGCAACCAATTAAAAAGGTAATGATGATATTTTTGATTGATTTTGTCATGTTAAACGGATAGTTGTGAAATTAATTTTTACAGGATTCCAATAGCATTTCAACGCGGTCTTTGCCCCAATTGGGGTGGAAAGCTGTTTCTGGTTTAAAGTTAGTAAAAAGTTCTAATGCCCTTTCTAAGTCTTTGCAAAATGGTGCGGTATCTTGACCAAAATATCGTGCCCCACCAATGTTCCATTCGGCTTTGCAATACACCACTCTGGGGTTTTTCGGGTTGATGGTTTCGGCTTTTTCATAAAGCTCCACGACCTTCCCCGACAGTGTCATACCGTATGTGGCACCATCATAAGCAACCCAAGCGGTATGAAGCAAGGCTTGTAAAACCAAAATTTCTGGGTTTTCTTTTGAAATGGCCGTGGCATCGTTAATTAAATCCTGACCTTTTTTTAACTGAGCTGTCAATTTTTTTTCATCCTTTTCGCCAAAACTGTACAGAATATTAATCTGAGCGGCGTAGTACGGTGGCAACCAATTATCGGGCTCGGCGGCGGCAATACGTTCAAATAAATTGGCCGCTTCAATAGGTTGGTTGTTTTTCCAAAGGTCGAAGGCTTTGTCCATGCCTTTTTCGTAGTTGGTTTGCGAAAAGGATAACGTCGAAACCATAAGTGCTGCAATAAATAATAGTTGTTTCATTTGTTTTTGTTTTTTCTGAATTCGAATTCAGATTAGATTATGGCACAAATATCTTCGAGAATACCCGTTGTTAAAAAAGTGATGTTCCGAATTGTAGTTTTTGGGGGATGAACTGTTGTGGTGCCTTGTAGCACTATGGTAGAAAACGAAGCGAAATAAAAAACCTCGAAAATTGTTTCGAGGTTTTTAAGGTGTTTATGTGCCTTGTAGTTTGAAGAAAATAGGTACAGCGTACGATACTTTTACTGGTTTGCCTCGCTGCATGCCCGGCTTCATTTTTGGTAATGAACCTATAATGCGTTCGGCTTCTGTTTCTAAAATTCTATCCGGTCCACGAGAACGAACATTGGTGGTAATACCGTTGTTGTCGATAATGAATACTACAGAAACCCTTCCTTGAATGCCCAAGTCCAGTGCAGTTCGTGGATATTTGAAATTCTTCACTACGTGTTCTTGCACCTTTCTTTCAAAGCATGCTTTGGTTTCTAGTTTTGTTAGTCCTTCGCAGCCTGGAAAAACGGGTACTTGCTCTATTACGGCAAAGGCTACTTGAACGTCTTCAACATAATCTTCAACGTGTATGTCGCTAACATCAACAATTCTTTCGACAATGGCATCTTCTTGGTTGGTTTCTGTGCTTTCAATTACAGTTTCTTCAATTTCCTCAACATCATCAACAATTTCTATGTTGGTTTGCACAACGGCAGGAGGTGGTGGTGGCGGAGGTGGGGTGTTTATAGGAACTATTGGAATTTCTTCTTCCGCTTCGGCTTCAATTTGAACAATGTCGATTTCGGTTTCGCTCTTTTCGTAGGTGCGGTATTCTAGTGCCTGCCATGAAAGAAGTAACATTAAATTTAAACCAATTGCAAAATAGATGCTGCTATTTCTTCCTATTTCGAGCTGTGGGTTCTTTTTAGCTTCCATGATCTCATAAATTTATGTTGGTATTTATCTTTTTTGGTGTTATAAAATTACCCAATGGATGAAGTTTTAACTATGATAAATGTCATGTTGTAACCACGGTAGCTAGATTTTAATCCCACAAAAAAAGCCCGCATTTAAGCAGGCTTGTTAAATTGTTTTTTCTGAAGTGTTTTAGCTTAAGAAACTTTGATGCTTCTCGCTGGCTTTTGTTTGGCTTCTTCTTTTTTTGGAAGGTGAATATTCAAGATGCCTTCGTTGTAACTGGCGTTGATTTTTGAGTCTTCAACGGTTTCAGGCAGCGTAAAAATTCTTTTGAATGAAGAATATCCAAACTCTCGCCGGGTGTAACCTTCGTCTTTTTGCTCGTTGTTTTCTTTCAGCTCTGCGGAAATGGACAGCGTGTTATTTTCTAAATGGATATTGAAATCGGATTTTTTCAGTCCGGGAACTGCCATTTCTACGATAAAGGCATCTGCCTCTTCTTTAATATTTACTTTTGGAACAGAAATGCCTGTGTTGAAATTTGACGAAAACAATGATGGAAATTCGCCCATTGAAAAGTCATCAAACCAATTCGATAACGATGGAAAACTTGATAACGATTTTTTGTTTGCTAAACCTCCATTTTTCGGTAATGTTGCTAAATTGCTCATAATTAAAAAATTTAAGTTAAACATTTGTTTTTCAGTTTTATAAAGGCAAAATAAGTGCCGATTTTAAAAAGCGTACTTTAAAGTGTTTTTTAAGACTTAAAAGTGACATTTTTTCACGATTTAGCCTATGGGGTAGTGCCAAAATTTCGGGTAATTGCATAAAACAAAAAAGGCCTGAACGGGGGAGTTCAAGCCTTTTTTTGGATTAATAACTGTAGGTTAAATATTAAAACTTAATGATATTGTAATGTTGGAATTTACTCGGTCTATAGTTGCCGTGTCAATTAGTCCAATGTTGTATAAAGGTGTCACATTGGTGCGTTCGGAACGGTCGTAAGTTAAGTCCAATTTCGTGTTTCCGAAATTATAGCCCAATCCTAAAGAGTAACCGCTTAAGTCGCCAACGGTAACGCCATCGGCATACGGACTTTCTTCAAAACGATAACCGCCTCTAAAACTAAATTGTTTGTGTTTGTACTCGCCACCCAAACGGTAGGTTGAGGCATCGGTTAGTACATTGGCAATACCTTCGTTTAAATCTACATAATCGCCTTCGGGCTTAAACTCAGTTTTGCCGTAATCTTTTCTGGAATAATCAAAACTGATCAATCCTTTTTGTCCAAACACATAAGCCAAACTACCTGTTATTTTTCCTGGTGTTTGTAGTTTGTATCTGGGGTAAACATTTACCACATCTGGGTTGATTACTTGTGTGGCGTTAGATCCGTTGTCGTCACGAACGGTGGCGATGTATTGTGTGGTTTCTTCTTCTATGGTGTACCATGTTGGGGAATCGTAAGTAACCCCCAATCTGAATTCTTGGCTCAGTTTCATGATACCTCCCAATTGAAATGAAAAGCCGCTACCTGTGGTTGATAGGTTGTTTTCAAATTCTACACTATTTAGTACTGAACCAGCATTGGTGTTGTTTTCAAACAATAAAGTCGATTTTTGGTAATCGATGAAATGTGAATTTAAGTTCAGTCCTAAATATAGGTTGTCTTTATATTGTGTTGCTACGTTAAACGTGATTTTTCCGTTGTAACCTGTGGCTATATAGGAATAATCGTGACTGAAATTGCCTGGTGCTACATTGGCAAAATATGTAGTGTTGGCGTCATTGTCTATATCCTCGGGTTCTAAAATAAACGATTCAAAGCCTAAGAAAGCTTGCTGGTGGCCAAAACCGTAAGCCGAACCTATATCTAAATAAGCATCGCTAAGTGACTCACCATCGAAAGCTGAAATTTCATCCAGTCTTAAGCCATCGGCATTAAGGAAAAAGTAACCTGCAATTGAATTTGCAGGTGAAAGTATTTCGTCATTTCCATTTACAAAAACCTCGTCATTAGTGTTCAAACCTCTGGCATTCCAGTGGTCGTCATGATTGCCCGTGCGTTCGTAGGCTACAGCTATAGATACTTTTCGCCACGGTGAATTGTTTCGCGTAGCAAACACAAACGCGGCACCACCTTGGTTAATATCAAAACTAGAGTGGTCTGTTATTACTGAATTTCCAAAATAATTGGTGCTGTTTTCAACATCCATATTCGATCCGGTAAAAGCGGCATGGCTTCTTGTAAATACAGCCGAACTTGCAGGGTTAAGGCTTACGGCACTCATATCGCCACCAAGGGCACCAAAGGCACCACTTAAGGCTCTAAAACGGGCGGTTCCTTGAATGTTATCCTGCGAATATCTTAGTGCGTCGCTTATATCTTGGGCGTAAACTGTAGACATAGATAGCATACCTATGCATAGTAACTTTAACTTTTTCATGTGCGTTTTGTTTCTTTAAAATTTGGGTTGGAATTAGCGTCTTCGTCCTCCGCCACCACCGCTTGATGATCTTGTTCCAGAGCTACTGCTTCTGCTGCTACTTGACGATCTAGAGTAGTTTCCACTGGAATTTGAATTCGAGCTACGGCTAGGTGTGTAGGTAGAGTTTCTTGAATTTGAAGGTGTTCTGTATGTGTTTCCAGAGCTAGAGCTACTACGCGTAGGCTGTCTGTAAACAGTACTAGAACTTCTTCTTGTGGAATATGACGAGTTTCTCGAACTTGAATTTGTTGAAGGCGTTCTGGTAACCGTGCTTCTTCGGGTAACCCCAGTGTTGGTGCTTGTTCCATTGCTGTTATAAGTCCTTCTATTTACAGTTGTTGATGAAGAACTCCGATTAACGCTGCTTCTTCTCGCGGTGTTGTATTTAGACGATGTGCCACGGTTTAAGGAGCTTACGCTGCTTCTTCTGCTGGTATTCGCAGAGCGGTTTGAATAATCTGTAGCGTAGCTGCCTCTTCTGGTAGCGCTGTATGCTGGGCTTCTTCTGTTGTAATATCGGTTGCCATAGAAACCATCATTATAACCATAATACCTTCCGTAACGGTAAGGGTAGCCGTAGTAACCACCGTACCATGGATTGTAGGCCCATCCTCCGTAAAAACCACCGCCATAAAACGGATCATAGTAACCCCAGTTATTCCATCCCCAATTGTTCCAACCCCAATAGTTACCCCAGCGGTTGTATCTCCAGTTGTTCCAACCCCAGCCAAAACCGGCATTCCAGCCCCAGTTGTTCCAGCCGTTATCAATATAATTAATGGTTACATTGTTGCTATCCTGCCCCCATCCGGCATAACCTTCATAGTTGTTGGCAATGGTATCGTTTTCAAAATTGTTGCTCTCGTAAGCATCAATATCGGTGAAAATGGCATCTTCAGAGTTATAGCTGTCGGCCTCAATAGCCTTGGTTTTAAAGTAGTTTTTGTAATAATTACTATTGTTTTGGTTAGGTACTTCAACAACTGCATCTTCGTAAACCGCGTACCTTTCGGTTTCTCCATAAATGCCATCGTCGTTCCCGCCAACATATTGGTACGAACCACATGACACTAAGCCAAATAGAAGCCCGAAAAGTCCCCAGATTGGCATTTTTCTTTTTATGTAGTGGTTAAGTTGCATATCTGTTTAATTTTATTGTTGAACATAACAAAAATAGTTAGTTTTGCTGAACTATTTTTTTATTTAACAAAGTCACAACATTTGTGCCAAAACTAAAATATGAGCAAAAAACTTACCAGTAGAGCAGAAGATTATTCCAAATGGTATAACGAATTGGTTGTAAAAGCCGACTTGGCCGAGAACTCTGCCGTTAGAGGTTGTATGGTTATTAAGCCATACGGCTATGCGATTTGGGAAAAAATGCAGGCGGAATTGGATAGAATGTTTAAGGAAACTGGTCATCAAAATGCTTATTTCCCGTTGTTTGTTCCGAAAAGTTTATTTGAAGCCGAAGAAAAAAATGCTGAAGGTTTTGCCAAGGAATGTGCGGTAGTAACTCACTACCGATTACAGAACGATCCAGATAAACCCGGTAAGTTGCGCGTAGACCCAGAGGCTAGGTTGGAAGAAGAATTGGTGGTGAGGCCAACCAGTGAAGCCATTATTTGGAATACCTATAGAAACTGGATCCAATCGTATAGAGATCTACCTATTTTAGTGAATCAGTGGGCTAATGTGGTGCGCTGGGAAATGCGTACACGTTTATTTTTACGTACCGCCGAATTTTTATGGCAGGAAGGGCATACGGCGCACGAAACTAAGCAGGAAGCTTTGGCTGAAGCGGAACAAATGAACAACGTCTATGCCACTTTCGTTGAAAAGTTTATGGCTATTCCCGTGGTGCAAGGTTTAAAAACAGAAAGCGAGCGTTTTGCGGGAGCAGATGAAACTTATTGTATTGAAGCCTTAATGCAAGATGGTAAAGCGTTACAGGCGGGTACATCGCATTTCTTGGGGCAGAATTTTGCAAAAGCTTTCGATGTGAAGTTTGCCAATAAAGAAGGCAAGCAAGATTACGTTTGGGCAACCTCGTGGGGTGTTTCTACCCGCTTAATGGGCGCCTTAATCATGACGCATAGCGACGATAACGGTTTGGTGCTTCCGCCAAGTTTAGCGCCCAACCAAGTGGTTATTGTTCCTATATATAAGAGTGAAGAAGACTTAAACGCCATTACCGAGGTAGCTAATAGCATCATTAGCGATTTAAGAGCCAAACATATCACGGTTAAATTCGACAACCGAACCACTCATAGGCCTGGGGCGAAGTTTGCACAGCACGAATTGCAAGGCGTGCCTTTGCGAATCGCCATTGGGCCAAAGGATTTGGAGAATGGCACAGTAGAATTGGCTAGACGAGATACCTTAAGCAAAGAAGTGATTGCGTTGGATAATATAAATGACAAAGTAGAAAGTTTGCTTGCTGAAATACAGGAAACCTTGTTCAGTAAGGCGTTAAAGTATAGGGACGAACATATTACAGAGGTAGATACGTTTGAGGAGTTTAAAACCGTTTTGGAAAACAAAACAGGGTTTATTTCGGCGCATTGGGATGGCACTAACGAAACGGAAGACAAAATAAAGGAGCTTACCAAGGCCACCATTAGATGTATTCCTTTGGATGTGAAAGAAGAAGACGGTGTTTGTGTGTATTCAGGAAAGCCTTCAAAACGTAGGGTGTTGTTCGCTAAAGCATACTGATACAGCGGGTTGAAAAACCTAGTGAAAATTTTTTTCGAAAAATTTGAAATAGGTCTTGCAGCATTTAAAAATAGTTGTATTTTTGCATCCGCAATGGAAACATTGTTGTTCATTAAAAAAGTTTAAAAAAAGTGTTGCAGGTTAAATTAAAAGTTTTAAATTTGCGCACTCAAAACAAAATGGCCCGTTCGTCTATCGGCTAGGACGCCAGGTTTTCATCCTGGTAAGAGGGGTTCGATTCCCCTACGGGCTACAATATTTTATAATAAAAAAGCAAAATGGCAAATCATAAGTCAGCATTAAAGAGAATTAGAAGAAACGAAGCAAGACGTGTGGTGAACAAGTATCAGCACAAAACGACTCGTAATGCGATTAAGAAATTACGTGAGTTGACTGATAAGAAAGAAGCTGAAGCATTGTTTCCTTCTGTGGTTTCTATGTTAGATAAACTAGCAAAGAAAAACATTATTCATGCTAACAAAGCTGCCAACCTTAAATCTGGTTTAGCAAAACACGTTGCTGCCCTTTAATAATTAAGGTTTAAAAAGAATAAAAAGCTTCTCGGAAACGGGAAGCTTTTTTTATTTCTATCTTTTTTTGATTTCTTTACTTAAGCTAAGTCTAGAACAATATTCTTTAGTTCTTTCAAAGAAATAGGCTTTACAATATAATTGCCGTCCATGTTGTATTTTTTTGCCCTTTCAATATCTTCTTCGCTGTTAGAACTGGTTAAGATGTAGATAGTAATTTTTTGTGTTGTTGGGATAGTTTTAAAGGCATCCAAAAATTGCCAGCCATCCCAAACAGGCATATTTAAATCCAGTAAAATGAGTTCGGGAAGACTTTCGCCGTTTACAATAATGGCTTTTAATTTATCGAAAGCATCTTTTCCGTTGTGACATATTAGTACAGATTCAACTACACCAGTTAAATCAAGGAAACGCTTAGTAATGTAAACGTGTGTGGAGTCGTCGTCAATAATACAAGCTAGGTTAATCTTTTTCATTTCTTAAAAATACTTTAAAAGTGGTTCCTTTGTTTATTTCGCTGCTTACTTCAACTTTTCCGCCTAAAGTTTCAATCTGGTTTTTGGTGATGAATAGCCCAATGCCTCGGGCATCTTTGTTTTTATGAAATGTTTTGTACATTCCAAATAGCTTTTTACTGTGCAAGTCGAGGTTGATGCCAACACCGTTATCTATAAATTCAATAATGGTGTATTTCCCATTCTTTAGTGAGTTTATTTCTAAATAGCTGTCACGGTCTTTAGACCGGTACTTTATGGCATTGGTAATAAAGTTAAGCGCAATACTTTCAAGATATGCTTGAATGGCCAAAACTTTGGTGTCTTGATTTATATTGTTGATGATGTTTACCTTGTTTTTTTCTGCCAGTGGTAATATTGAGGTAATTTGTTTGTCTACAATCGGTTTTATTGGGAGTAAAGAGAAATTTTCTTTTGAAGAAAGGTTGATCTTTACAACCTCAGATAAGTGCTCGATGGTTTCATTTAAGTTGTCTGATGATGATTCTAAGAGTTTTACAATTTCGTTTTCAAAATAATCAGGCTCGTCCTCTTTTAAAATAGACAAAAGTGCCGATAGGCCTCCAGAATGCGAGCGCAAATTATGCGATACAATATGTGCAAAGTTTTTTAGTCGTTCGTTTTGGTCTTGGGTGAGATCGATAATTCGCTTTAGCTTTTGTTCCTGTTTTTTTTGCTGGCTGATATCAATTATTTGCGATATAAAATATAGTACATCATTTTTTTCGTCCCTAACAACCGAAACGGCAAGGTGGATAAAAACAAGCTGGCCTTTTTTATGGAAGTAGCGTTTGTCCATCCGGTAATGGTCTCGCTTGCCTTCAATAACTTCGTTCAATAAAGATAAATCTGAATCTAAATCTTCAGGATGTGTGATGTCTTGAAAAGTGAGTTCGTAAAACTCTTCTGCTGTATAGCCAACCATATCACATAAAGTTTGGTTAACTTTTAGCCATTTGCCTTCTTTGTCGAGCAGTGCCATACCTATGGCGGCATTTTCAAAATTCCCTCTGAATGCCTGTTCGCTTTCTTCGAGTTTTAGTTGATATGTTTTAAGGGCGTCTATGTCTTGCATGGTCCCATAAACCCTATTAATTGTATCTTGATGATTTTTTTCAGGAATACCGAGTACTTTAACCCATTTCGTTTTTCCTTGTTGCGTTACAATTTGTAGTTCTTCGTTAAACCCTTCTCCCTTATTTAAGGCATTAAAAACCAAATCGGTTATTCTGTCTTGACTATGCCCTTTTTTATAAAAATTAATTCCTGTTTCAAGATTTGGTTGGTAGTCTGGGTCTACGCCATGTATCTTTTTGGTTACATCACTCCAGATAATGGTTTGGGTACTTACATTCATGTCCCAGAAACCAATATTAGCTTCTTCGTTACAATGCTTAAGTACGTTCTCACTTTGTTTAAGCTGGGTAACATCTTGATGTGACCCTAGCATTCTGGTGGGGACGCCCTCAGCATTTCTAATGGCCAAACCTTTGCATCGTATCCAAATGGTTTGTCCATTCTTATGGGTGTATCTTACCGTTTGGTCATAGGGGTGGTTGGGGTCTTCTAGGTGTTTTTTTACATTATTGGCAGCTAAGGCGAGGTCGTCTTTATTGATAATGTCTTGCCAAGCAGAAGCCTTGTGAGGCATGTCCTTGGGATTGTAGCCTAGTACTTCCCAAAACCTTTCGTTCATCCATTCATTTTCGGGTTTTTCCAAATCCCAATACCACAACCCGTCAAGGGAACTGTTCTGGATGAATTCGAAAATGGCATTGTCGGTTTTTATTAGCTCATAAAGCTCTTTTTGAAGATAGTTCATTTTTAGGTTAGGAAGGGTTGCTATTAATGTTTTTACTAAGATAGGGGCCGAAATAATGTGTTAGTGAGAGAAGGCTAAACAAAATGTCGTGTTTAGTTGCAAATATATATTTTTTGTTGAATATGTTATGCGTGTATAATATTTGGAAACTATATGTGTTCATTCTAATTTTTCGCAGTTTTATTGGTACTGCAAGCTATAATTTCGCTCTAAAATACAAATTTGTTTACATTGTACTAATCTTCTGCGTTAAAAAACACTTTGTAGTAGTGCATTTTCTTTTCTTCGTCGTAGCCACGCTCCAAGTATTCGGTTGAAGCATCCGGTGCGTCAATATCCAGTTTTATTTGTATGTGTGTATCGAGTTTTATGTCGGTTTTAATTTTACGCTTTTCTTTGTTAACAACAGCTTCAGCTACATCAAACTGATTTCTGATTACCAAATTCTGTTCGCCCTCAAATTCCTTTTTAAAGTTGTCGAATTCTTGTTTGTGTTTGTCCTCCTCAAAAATTTCGTCTTTAAAGCGTTCAATGTTTACTACTTCGTTTTCTTTAAAGAAATCGATGGTTTTGGTTAAAAAGGTGTTTTTCTCTTGGGCGCCGTATGTGGTTTTGATGATTTCGGTTGAAAAATCCTTGCACAATTCAATGTACTGCTGGGTGTGGTTGTTGGCATCGTCGGCATATTTGATGTTCAAAAAATGGTTGATCCAATATTGGGTATCGTAGCTATTGTTGTCCACACTAAAAACAATAGGGCCCTCGGTGTCGTTTTGGTTCAAAATGAGACAGCCTTTGTCCACTTTTTTAGAGCTTATTCCTTTTTGAACCAATACATCGTAACTGTTGTTTTCTAAATAGGTTTGAAAAAAGTTGACTTTATTTTCAATTTTAAAAATACCAATAGCATTTGTTGTGATGTCGTTAAACTCGATGCCTTCAAACATCACCACCAAAACGTCGCCGGTTTTTATGTTGGCTGAGTTGGATTGCTCGTAAAGGTGCATCACGATATGTTTCGAAACCTCGATAAAATCGGTGTTGTCTTCATCAAACATTTGTGCGGCGTAGCTGTTAATTTCGTTTAGTGCGATATTGGCATGGTGGTTAAAGCGGTAGCTTTGCACCACACTGCCAAATGGCCGAAGCAAAAACGGAAGCATTAAATCGTAGCTGGCTTCATCAAAATCAACAAGTTTTTCTGAGAAGGCATTTTTTGTGTCGTTGAATTTGTTTCCAACTTTATGAATTATAAATTTTGAAATAGAGGCGTTTTTTCTTGAAATCATCTGCTTTAAATTAGTAGTGCAATAGTACTATTTCAAAAGAAAAAATCCTAAAAAAGAATGCCAAAGCACATAGCTTTGGCATTCAAGATTCGAGGACTTTCGATTTGGTTATCGTTAAATTTTATGAAGGTTTATGTCGTGAAATGAGAGAACCATTAAAAGCATAACGCCTACTGCGCATTTTTTCAATGTTTTTTTGAGTAATGTTTTGATTAATAGCGGTGTTAAATATAGAAATTAGTTTTTTACCGACAAATTACAATAGCTAAAATTTATGATTTCGTTTAAACGCTTTAATTAATTTGATAAAGTAAAACGGAATTGCTTTCGCCTTTTGTGACAAATTCCAAATTTCGGTCTTTATCAATATTGTCTAGTTCAATGGCCGAGTTTCCATAAACAGGGAAGTTAGGGATGGACTCCGACTGGCTATCGAAAAGATATACCTTGTGCGATTGCAAATCGGTGGTAGATACATAAATTTTATCGTAAATGTAAAAGATGCTCGGTGGGGAATAGTTACCAAAATCCAGTTCGGTAGTTCTACTTTTAATGGATAACTTGTTGTCGCTTTGCGTTACCAGTGTTTTGCTGGTGGTTTGCAAAAAGTGGTTTCCTGAAAGTTTTAGGTCGGTACTCGATGCGTTGCCTTTGGTGTCCACCGAAAATAATTTCCCGTTTTCAGTAGTGGTGGTAAACTTATTGTTGTATAAAAATAGAGGCTGGTTGGAGTAATTCGCCTGGTTTTTTGGAGACACGCGCGTTTTTCCGGTGCGGTCTAAAATATAAAGTTTGTCTTTCGTTTTTAAGGTAATGTGATCTTTGCTGCCAATTCTAAAATGTTGCGGTTGCGAAATAATAGTGCCGTTGGCAGATTTAAACGTAAAACCTTTTACAATGTTCCCTTTAACATTGTACATCAACACATTTTTGCCTTGGGTTACCAAAAGCCTGTAGTTTTTTCGTTTGTCGTAATCAAAAACCGAAAGCGGTTGGGTAATCTTATCGTTGAATTTTAACGGAAACGGACCCACTTCTTTTCCGTTTCTGTCTAAAACATACACGCGGTTGGGCGTTGCAAAAATGAGTTGCAGTCGGCCGTTTTTGTAAATGTCAATTTGCTCGATGTTGCCTAATACTGAACCTTGAAGTTGTTTTTTCCAAAGGATTTTTCCGGTGTTGGAAATTAAATACAGATTATTGTTTACATCCTGAACCACAATTTCCTTTTGCCCCGAAATATGGTTTTTTACAAATTGCGGACGGTTTAGAATATCGTTGTCCAATTTAATATTCAATTCTTCGGAAACCGAATGCTCTGCCGCACGGGCTTTGTTTTTGCTAATGATACCATTAACGTGAGCGAAATGTTTGTCGAAAATAAACTGAACTGCCGAAATATTGTCGCTGTTTAAATTGAAATCACTGTCCTCTTTCAAATTTTTCCGAAAAATAGACTTTAGCGCAGAAGCATCACCTACTTGTAAATAAGAAGCCGCCGAACTCAATTTTTCGGTTATGGCATTAAAATATTCCCGTTGGCTTAAAGTAGTTTCGTTTTGATAACTGGCAATAATGTTTTGGAGCGTTTCCAGATTGTTGGCAAACACGAAAAAATAATCCAAAATACAATACATATTGGCATCGGCGTTCGAAATAAATGGAGAAAACACATCGGCGAACACGGTAGGTTGGCTAAAGCTGAAAATATCGACTTCCCGATAGGTGTCCAGTTTATTTTGTTCAGCTAAAAGGGCGTCTTGGGTGGCAATAACGTCGCTGGAATTTAAAACCACAGCCCAGTTTTGCCCTTCGTAAATCACGCCAATTTCAGAAATATTGTTGAAAAGGGTAGCATTTGTCAACGAATCCTTTTTATTGAGTTGGTTTAAATTCTTTTCAAAAGTTTTAAAATTATTAAAGGTAATGCTTGAAAAACCATCAGCATTGCCTGGAGTGATGTGTTGCATTTGGTTTTCTTGAGGTACCGTATTTTTAAAAACATTTATTAAACTTTTGGTGCTATCGGTAGCTTTGGTAATACCGTTAAAGTATATTTCGTTTTGTTCCAATTCCACATCGGCGGCCAAATACTCGGTAAATTTTTCAAATGAAAGCGAATCTTCAATGAAAAATGAATGAATCGGAGTTTTGGAGTTTGCTTTTAAAATAACCGATAGAGTTTTGTCGTTGCCCGTAGTGCTGAAAACTTTTTTGAGTTCACCATTGTTGGTTTTTACATTGAAAACGTCGGTTGTAATCTGCTGTGCCGATGATGCAAAAAACACGCTGTCGATAACCGCACTGTAAAAAGTGTTTTGGTTAATTGTAGATTTGGTGATCTGTCTGTTTTTTATGGTTAAGGTTTCTTCAATATAATTTTTTAATGAATCGGTTTTAAAAAGGTTTTGGTTGAATTTTGTTATTAAGGTGTATTGTAATGAATCATTATTGTCGGAAGAAAAACAAAGCAAAACATCGCCCGTAGGATTGAAATGTGGCAGGTGTTCCAGTTTTTTTTGAAGTTTTAAATAACTGTCCGTTTTATCCAGTTGCTGTAAAAAATGACTGTTTTTTATGCTGCTCTTTAAGCTTTCTAAATTGGAAGTTCTTAAAATTACCGAGGTGTTTTCGGGAACAAAGTCAATAAGTTCGGTTCTTTTTTTTGCTGGATTGCTGCAAGCGAATACCGTAAAAAGTAGAAAGGACAAGCAAATTATTCTCATGGATGCATTAATTTTTACTCGTTATTTGAGGTGGTTTTAATGAACTATTCTTAAAAGGCGTCAAGGTCATGCAAACCTAATATTTTTTTAACGCATTAAAAATATCGGTTTCAACTAAAGTTCTAACTTTAATTGATCGGGCAATAGTTTAAACGATTTGCGGTGGTATTTTGTTATGCCATACTTTTTAATGGCCTCGCGGTGCTGTTTGGTAGGGTAGCCCTTGTTTTTCTTCCAATTGTACATCGGGAATTCTTCGTGAATCATATCCATATAGGCATCGCGGTAAGTTTTTGCCAAAACGGATGCGGCGGCAATACTAATATATTTTCCGTCTCCTTTTATAATGGTTTCAAAAGGGATATCGTTATAAGGTTTAAATTTATTGCCATCAACAATAATAAATTCGGGCTGCGGATTCAGTTTTTCAATAGATTGGTGCATGGCCAAAATTGATGCGTTCAATATATTAATATTGTCTATTTCCTCCTGAAAAATGTGTGCCACGCCAAAACATAAGGCTTCTTGCTCGATAATGGGCTTTAAGTTGAACCTGTTTTTTTCGCTGAGTTGTTTGGAATCGTTAAGCACCACATTTTCAAAATCTTTTGGCAGAATAATGGCTGCTGCAGTAACGGGGCCGGCCAAACAACCACGACCGGCTTCATCGGTGCCGCATTCTAAAGTGAATTTTGAGTGGTGGTTTAACAGCATAGAATAATGTTTTGGTAAAAGTAACATCAATGTTATAAAGCTCCAAATGCTAATTGCTTTTGAATAAAATGAAGGCATTCTGTAATAATGCTGAATATTTTTTTGTTAAACTTTTGTTTTATTAAGATAATATTAAGAAATTGGCTTTAGACTAACTCAAATAATTAATTTATGAAATTAAATTACACTGGGTTGATGGTGCTTTTCCTGACACTTTCAATCCAATTTTCTTTTGCACAGAAGAAGCAAATTACCGGTTCTGTGTTAGATGCCAACGGCATGCCCCTCCCAGGAGTAACGATTGTTGTGGAAGGGGCCAATACGGGAGCTACTTCAAATTTTGATGGCGAATACCAAATTACGGGAGCCATTGGCGATGTTTTAAGGTTTAGCTATGTAGGTATGGAAACCCAGCGTGTTACCTTGGGGGAAAGCGAGGAGGTTAACGTTACCATGGTAGAAGACGTTGAAAGTTTAGATGCCGTGGTAGTAACGGGTTATCAAAACGTGAGGCGCGAACTTTTTACAGGGGCATCGCAAACCATTAAGGCTGCCGATGTAAAACTAGATGGTGTTGCTGATGTGTCGCGGGCACTTGAAGGTAGGGCTGCCGGGGTAAGCGTGCAAAACGTTACCGGAACCTTTGGTGCTGCACCGAGGATTACCATCCGTGGATCGTCGTCTATACTAGGAGATACTAAACCTATTTGGATTATTGATGGTGTTATTCAAGAAGAAATTGTAAATCTTTCGGTTTCCGATTTGGTTTCTGGTGATGCCAATACCTTACTAAGTTCGGCAGTGGCGGGCTTAAATGCTTCAGATATTGAAAGTTTTGAAATTCTAAAAGATGCTTCGGCTACAGCATTGTATGGGGCGAGGGCACTTAACGGGGTTGTGGTTATCACCACTAAAACTGGTAAGAAGAACCAAAAACCAACTTTTAATTATTCTGCGGAATATGCCGTTAGGGACATACCAAGATACGGTAATTACGATTTACTCAACTCGCAAGAAACCGTTTCAGTTTACAGAGAAATGGAGTCTAAGGGCTTTTTGGATATGCCATCATCATTTCAAGGGCGTTACGGCGGTATATACAATATTATGTATCGGGCCATTGATAATTACGACGAAAACACTGGAACCTTCGGACTTGAGAACACGCCTGAAGCACGTGCTCAATTTTTGCAACAGTACGAGTTAGCTAATAGCGATTGGTTTAAAACCTTGTTTAATACAGCGCCAACACAAACGCACACGCTTAGCTTTTCCAGCGGCGGCGAAAATGCTACATCGTATGCTTCGTTAGGCTATTATACAGATGGCGGCTGGAGCGTTGCAGATAGAGTGAGGCGTATTACGGGTAATCTGCGAAATACTTATTATATGGCAGACGACAAACTTAAGGTGACGGTGCAAATGCAAGGGTCTATTAGAAACCAGCTCGCTCCGGGTACATTTGCCCGAGAGGAAGATTTGGTTAGCGGGTCTTACACCCGAGATTTCGATATCAACCCTTTTAGTTACGCAATTAATACGAGTCGTGCTTTGCGCCCAAGAGACAACGACGGAAATTTGGAATATTCCAGATACAATTGGGCGCCTTTCAATATATTGGATGAATTGGATAACAATGGGATAGAACTTAACGTCTCCGATATAAAATTCCAAGGGCAGGGAGAGTACAAAATTAACGAAAACCTTACTTACAATTTCTTGGGGTCGGCCCGGTACGTAACTTCCAATGGAGAGCATTCTATCACAGAAAACTCGAATGTGGCGGCGGCCTATAGATCAAACGAAACCACTATTGTACAGGATGCCAATGTGTTTTTGTTTACCGATCCCGATAAACCAAACTCAAGACCTTATGTCGTGCTGCCGGTTGGGGGAATTTTAAAAACTTCTAAAAACACCTTGGTAACCTACACCTTTAGGAATACCTTAGATTACATAAAACGTTTTAAAGAAGGTGTGCATGGCTTAAGGGTATATGGTGGGCAAGAATTCCGGTACACCGATAGGACTTCAAGTGAAAATACAGGTTATGGATACCAATTTAATAGGGGTGGCACGGTATTTACGCATCCCGATATTTTACGAAAAGCCATTTTAGAAGGCAATCCATATTTTGCCTCTGCAGAAACCAGACAGCGCGAAGTATCGTTTTTTGCCAATGCAACTTACGATTACAACAAAAAGTATGTGCTAAACTTAACGGGAAATTACGAAGGCTCCAACCGGGCAGGAAAATCGTCAGACTCTAGATGGTTGCCTACATATACCATAGGAGGTAAATGGAACGTGCATAGAGAGGACTTTTTAAGTGACTCCGATGTGATTTCAAATTTAGCTTTTAGACCTAGTTACGGACTTGTAGGGCTCTTGGCCGATAACGCCACGAATAACCTTGCTGTTTTTAGAAGCCAAATTACCGACCGTTTTAATAGTAACGACCGTGAAAACTATATCGATATTGAAGACCTTCAAAACTCAGAGTTGACTTGGGAAAAAACACTCGAACTCAACTTGGGGGTGGATCTTGGCCTTTTCAATAATAGGATAACAATGAATTTTGATGCCTACTTTAGAAAAGGAAAAGACCTGATAGATTTAATTAGAACTACCGGTATAGGTGGAGAATCCATTAAATTGGGTAACAATTCTGAAATGACCACAAACGGTGTAGAATTTCAATTGAATACCGTAAATATCAATTCTGAGACATTTCAATGGCGCACAGGATTTAACATTTCGCACTTCAATCAAGAGGTTACTTCACTAAAACAAGAAGCTAATGTATTCGATTTAGTAACTGGAACAGGAAGGGGTAATGCGATAGGCTACCCTAAAGGCTCGCTTTTCTCATTTAATTTTGAAGGACTTAACGAATATGGGTTGCCTACATTTTTAACCGAAGACCCCGATTTTAATCCGGCGAAACCTTATGATTTGATTGACTTTCAAGATACGGACAATGTGTTGGATTACTTAGTTTATGAAGGCGCAACCGAACCAAATATATCAGGAGGACTTTCAAATAACTTTAAGTACAAAAACTGGGATTTGAGTTTCTTCATTTCTTTTTCGGCAGGAAATAAAGTGAGATTGGCGCCTGCCTACAAATCGGAATATACCGATTTGGACGTTTTTCCTCGTGAGTTTGTTAACCGTTGGCTTGTTCCTGGCGACGAAGCCATTACCGATGTGCCGGCAATAGCCTCGTTAAGCGTTTTGCAATCGTTTGGAGATAACGAAGTAGAAAGGGCTTATAATGCATACAATTATTCTACCGCAAGAACAGCTGACGGCGATTTTATAAGAATGAAAAACATATCGCTGGGTTATACGTTCGATACAGCAACAACCAGCCGATTGGGTATTTCTAATTTTAGGTTGAGTTTGCAAAGCACCAACCCCTTCTTGATCTATTCAGATTCTAAGTTAGGAGGGCAAGATCCCGAGTTTTTCAGGTCGGGTGGTGTGGCTTACCCTATTTCGAGGTTGTTTACATTTTCACTTAACATTGGGTTTTAAAAAAGAAAGCATGAAAAATATACAGTTTAAAATAATAAGCGTTTTGATTACAGCATTGCTCGCTTCTTCCTGTAGCGATGTACTGGACGAAACGCCAGATAACAGAATTGAGAATATCGATTCGGCCGATAAAATTGCGGAACTGCTCGTGGGAGCCTATCCAGAAGCAGCCTATGTGAGCTTCCTCGAACCTATGTCTGACAATGCAGGAGACAAAGGGCCCAGTGCAGATACTGGAATTGATTTCGTTACAACCCTAAATCAACGTATGTTTTTTTGGGATGATTTTAATGATGTAGATGAAGACACCCCAACCAATTACTGGAATAGTGCTTACAAAGCTATTGCCCAGGCCAATCAGGCTTTGGTATCGATAGAAGCTTTAGGAGGTGGTACTGAATACGACTATTTAAAAGGGGAAGCACTATTGTGTCGTGCCTATGCCCATTTTATGTTGGTAAGTATATTTTCAAAGTCGTACAACCCTTCAACGGCTGATACCGATATGGGCATTCCTTATATTGTTGAGCCAGAAACCGTTCTGCTGGGAGATTATGAAAGAGGAAGTGTTGCTAGCGTATATCAGAATATTAAAGCAGATATAGAAAACGGTTTGCCCTTAATCGAAAATGAGGGTTACAATGTAGAGGCATTCCATTTTAACACAAAAGCGGCCAATGCATTTGCTTCACGTTTTTATTTGCATACCGGAGAATGGGAAAAAGTGATTACACACAGTAATTTAGCTTTAAATAATGGAGGGGCGTTGGTTTTGCGCGATTGGGAGAACGAATATAGTCCAAGAACGTACAGCGAGCAAACGTTTCGTTATACCTCCTCAACACAAGAACCTGCCAACTTGTTGTTGGTTTCGGCCGAATCTTTGTACAATAGATACCATTTTTCGGCAAGATACCAGTTGAATAGTACACTTGCGGGTCAGCTATTCTTTGGAGGAAATATTTTAGGTAAAGCTTGGTCTTTTGATGTTTACGGGAGTGGTGATTTGTTTTACAATGTTCCCAAGTATCAAGAATACTTTAAGGTTACCAATCAAGCGGCCGGAACAGGTAATGCTTTTGTAACTTTTGTGTTGTTTTCAACAGACGAAGTTTTGCTCAATAGAGCAGAGGCTTATGCCATGTTGGGGCAATTTGAAAGTGCTACGGCCGATATCAATTTGTCGTTATCGGTAAAAACCGCAGGATATAACCCAGAAGAGGATGAGTTGACGGCGGCCGATATTGCACAAATATATCAAGGTTTTCCGGTGTCAGTTTACACGCCGTTTTATCCTATCTCGGAAACTTCACTACCTTTTGTTGCCGCTATCCTAGATATTAAAAGAACTGTTTTTTATAATGACGGCCTTAGGTGGTTCGATGTAAAAAGACATCAAATGGAAGTGAGGCACTCCGATATTTTGGGCAATGTTTATACTTTGACTAAAGACGATAACCGAAGACAATTGCAAATACCAGAGGCGGCGCAGTCGTTTGGTATTACCCCAAACCCAAGATAGAAATGGAAATTTTAAAATATTACAATATGAAAAAAAGTATAACCTTTACAATAACGTTCGCTGTTTTTTTGGTGTTGATGTCGTGCAACACAGGCGAGGAGTCGGTTGGTGAAAGCCAAATTGATACCAATCCGCCTATTTTAAATGATTTGGATATTTGGTTGCGCAGTAATTTTGTTCAACCTTATAATATAGAGATACAATATAAGTGGGATATAAACGATACCGATGTCGATAGGTTTTTGCATCCGCCATATGAATATAGTGTGCAGCCTGTGGCTGAGGCTTTGTTAAAAGCATGGATAGAACCCTATACCCAAGTGGGGGGCAAAGATTTTATAAAGAAAATTGCCCCAAGGCAATTTACCTTTGCAGGAAGTTTTAACTACAACCCCAATAGCCCGACGATTACATTGGGGGTGGCCGAGGCCGGTACTAAAATTACCTTGTTCAATATTGATTATTTAGATTTTACCAATATTAACAGCATTAAGCAGCCCTTAAAAACGGTGCACCACGAATATGGCCATATTCTCAACCAAAACGTGCCGATTGATCCGGCCTATGGCCAAGTAAACCCAGAAAACTATACGGCCCAGTGGTTTAATATAGGAATAACAGAAGCTAATCCTAACCCTACTACAGAAGAACAAAATATGGCAGCTAGAGAACTAGGTTATATCACTGCCTACGGCTCTAGCCAAGAAAGCGAAGATTTTGTTGAAATGGTTTCAGAAATGCTTACCAATTCAAAAGAAGAGTTTGATGCTATGGTCGAAAGTATTCAAAATGAAGAAGCAAAGGCATTTATTAGAATAAAAGAAGCGATGGTTGCCGAATACTTCCAGGTCAATTTCGATATTGATATATATGAGCTTCAGGCTTTAACAGCGGCAGCAACTCAAGAACTTGTAAACTAAAAAAACTATGAAAAATATATATAAATACAGTTGGTTAATCTGTTTTGCATTGTTTTTGGCCATAACGTCTTGTAATAAAGATAATGGCGAAGAACTGTTTTCAGAAAGTCCGGCAGATAGAATAGCCAATCAAAATAGCGAGCTTTTAGAATTATTGCTATCTGAAAACCAAGGCTATAAAGCGGTTTACTTTTCTAAAAATGATGAGTTTGGAGGGTTTACCTATTATATGAACTTTAATGAAGATGGTACGGTGAGGATGACATCTGATTTTGATGACGATACCGATATACAAACTTCATCATACGAAGTGCGTACCGGAACCACTACAGATTTGGTGTTCACCACCCGTAACCACATCCAAAAAGTAAGCAACCCAGACCACCCTGGTTTAATTGGGACAGGTTTCAAAGGTACTTCGGTTTTTCAGTTTTTTGGGTACGAAAATGGAGAGTTAGTGTTTCGGGATGTTCGGAATAAAGGCACGGCGCTGTTAACTTTGATACCAAGTAATTTTTCTAATTTCGAAATAGAGAGTGTGGCCAGTGCCGAAACCTCACTGCAACAACGCCAAAATATATTGCCCACGGTCTCTAGCTCGGTGTTTCAAATATTAAAAATTGAAAACGGAAACGAGGTATCCAACTTCAATTTAAATTACGATGCCTTAAAGCTGCATGCTAAGCCTAGTGTTATTGTTGAAGAAAACGGGGTGAACGCCATAAAGGAATTTAATTTCGGACTGGCTTTTACAGAAAGCGGATTGATAATTAGTCCTGCTCTTGAATTTGGAGGAGAGGTTTACGAGGTGTTTGCTTATAACGAAGCTAACAATAGTTACGTGGCTAATGTAAATGGAACTACGGCCACCATTTTATTCGATTCGGCTCCCGCCATTATTAAAGAGGACGTTAATGCGCTTGGTACTCCGGGGCATCAAGTGTTTGGTTATTTTCCGGTAGATGGAGCAAACCCATTAACCTCACCTGGTTTTGATGCATTGGTAGAAACCTTAAATTCAAACTTGCAAAACGACCCTGCTACCTCAAATTGGAGCTTCTATGGATTTCAATATTATGCGACACCAGATTCCGATGGCAATGTATTGCTTGTTGTGTTTTTACTTAACCCCACCTTGGGAAGGCTGGAACAGGCAGCATATTGGTTTACCCCAGAGATAACAGATAACAAATTGTATTTGAGTTTTACGGGTTTTACAAACGGAACTGGAAACAGTGTATTTAATTCAATGCTGCCTATATTGATATTTTTCAATAGCCAAGAAGGGCTATATTTTACAGATGAAGGCTCTTTTTCGTCTGATTTGTTTAGTTACTCCAACTTGTCATCAACCTTTACTAGTGCCGATCAGCCCAATTTAAGGGTTTATGGTTTGTGGTATAATTAAAGGGTATATTGTAAGGAACTAGCTTTGGGGGTGCCGGTGCACTTTTAAAGAAAACAGATGGGATAAAAAACCTAAATCGCCTTTTATTGAGAGGGTGGTTTAGGTTTTTTTTATGGAATATTTATCCCAATAAATAATTTATCCGCATTTTAGCGTTATCATATTTTGTGTTTACATTTGCAACTTCAAAAGGCATTATAAAAGCCCATAATGGGCATTTAATAAAATAGGGCAATAATAACCGATGTTAAAAATACCAAATCAATGATTTGTAATAATTTTGTAAAGATGAAAGAAGTCTTTTTATTTATCTTTTTATTGTCCGTTATACCAAGTCTTCAAGCGCAAGACAAAGAAGTTAGTAAGCCAGAACAACGGGGTGCAACAGTAAACCAAGATTCGTTAAAACGTTCTTCTAAAGAAAAAGATACGCTTAAAGTAGCAAGTGCCTTAAAAAGAATCACAGGAATTGACGAGGCTACCAACAAAGGGGCTAAAATTCAAGATTATCTTATCATTTCGCATGAAAAGGATACTACCTATGTAGATACTTCGCTCACCATTCAAAAAGATTATAAGTTCAACTATTTAAGGAAAGATAATTTTGGGCTTATTCCATTCTCCAATTTAGGGCAAACGTACAGTAGTTTAACCCGAGATTTTGAGAGTAGCGCACTGATGCCGAAATTTGGTGCACGCGCAAGACATTTCAATTATAAAGAAATAGAAGATACTTACTATTACCGTGTGCCAACACCTTTAACAGAACTGTTTTTTAAAACCGCATTTGAGCAGGGGCAATTGGTCGAGTCGTTTTTTACGGTAAATACCTCGCCAAGGTTCAATTTTTCCATAGCCTACAAAGGGTTGCGTTCCTTGGGGAAGTATCAGCATATATTAACCAGTACGGGTAACTTTAGCTTCACCTCAAATTATCAGTCCAGAAACGGGCGTTATAATGCGCAGGGCCATATTGTAACACAAGATTTAATGAATCAGGAAAATGGTGGATTGGCCGATGGTAGTGTTGAGCCGTTTGAAACTGGCGAACCCGAGTTTTTAGACCGTTCCATTTTAGATGTTAATTTTGAGAATGCCGAAAGCATGCTCAGGGGCAAGCGCTTTTATTTAAACCATAGTTATAATCTTTTTAACTATCGGGGAGAAATAGGAAATACACAGCCTATGGCGGATTCGTTGAATGATTCCATCCAAGTGCTAAAGCCCAGAAGAAAATTCGCAGCAAAGAACAAGCTCGATTTGCGGCATGTTATTTCATTTGAAGACAAATACTTTCAGTTCGATCAAACCACGGCGGCAACTGGCTTTTTCGGGGAGTCATTTAATGCACGAAATCTAAAGGAACGTGCCACCCTCGAAAGTTTTTACAACAAACTGCAGTTGGAATATTACAATCACATATTGGGCGATTTTCAATTTAACATCAGTAGTAGCAACTATAATTACGGGTATAACAGGTTGGTTTTACTCGATGGCCAGTTAATTACCAACCGATTGAAGGGCGATGTGTTTTCCGCAGGCGGAAAATACCAAAAACAATATAAGGGATTTAACCTACAGGGCGAGCTCGGGGTTAATGTATCGGGCGATTTTGAGGGCAACTTCTTTAAGGCGGCGGCCAGTTTTAAACTCAACGACGACATTTCGGCACAGGCCTCACTGAACCACAGTGCGCATGCACCCAATTACAACACATTATTATATCAAAGTAATTACACCAATTACAATTGGCAGAACAATTTTAATAACATAGAAGCCCAACAGCTGGCGTTTCAGGTAAAATTGAAGAATTGGGCTAAAGTCACTTTAGACTTTTCTACCATCAACGACCACGTATATTTCAAACAAGACACTGCGACCATGCAGGTACGGCCGTATCAAAACAACAATACCATAAATTATTTAAGGCTGAAGTTCGAAAACGAAATCAAGTTCGGCAAGTTTGCGCTGGCGAATACCATAATGTATCAAAACGTAAAAGACGATAATAACGTGTTAAACATGCCGGAGTTTAATACCAGAAATACGTTTTACTTTTCAAGTCATGTATTTCAAAAGGCACTATATATGCAAACCGGGGTAACCCTAAATTACTTTACAGAGTATTATATGGATGCATACAGTCCTTTGCTGGCAGAATTTTACACACAAACCGATACCAAATATGGTGGTTTTCCGAGATTGGACTTTTTCTTGAATGCAAAAATCCGTCAAACACGTATCTATTTTAAAGCCGAACACTTCAATTCAGCCTTTACCGGCTACAATTATTATTCGGCACCCAACTATCCGTATCGCGATTTCATCATTCGCTTCGGTGTGGTTTGGAACTTCTTCTTATAACATTTTATTATGTTAAAGGCGTTTCCCTGCGGGCCGGGCTTTCGCCAGTCGCTCCTTTCAGGGAGCTCCCACAATGGCTCAATCCCTAACGCAGGCTGTTCTGTGGTGTTGTTTGCAATCCATAATGGGTGTTAGTTCCCTCAGTCCATCCATTCACTCGATATAAAGAACGTATTATATGCCGTTGGGTTATCTGCGGGGCATTTCGGGCGTTTCCGGCGCGGGCGTCACCACGGGCCCGCGAAAAAACTTCCGCCGTAACTCTTGCACGTTCAGCGCGTTGCGCCCGAAGCCAAAAAAAGCCTAAAAAAAATCGCCGAAAAGTTTGTTTGGAAAAGAAAAAGGGTGGTATATTTGCAGCCGCTAAAAACGGCACATGCCAACAAGCGGAGTTCATAAAAATAACGGTTTTGCCACGCTTTTTCAAGCTTCGAAAAAAAATCGAAAAAAAAAACAAAAAAAAGCTTGCCGGCAACAAAAAACATCGTATGTTTGCAGCCGCTAAAAACAGCAGGTCTGTTGGAAGCGGAAACGTTCACGTAAAGGTTGTTTTTTATCGCCGCAACGGCCGGGAAAATTTTCCGAAAAAAAACCGAAAAAGTTTTGTGGAGTTAAAAAAAGGGTTTTATATTTGCACCCGCTTAACAAGGAAACGAGTTGAGGAAAGAGAAAAGAAGTTCATAGACATATTGAATTGACAGCGTAAGATTCGGACTGGAAACGGTCCGGGTCAGCAGAGAGAATAAACCATTTTTGAGCACCTGGAAATCCTAACTTAGGAACGTTAAGAAACAGGCCGCTAGGCCAAAAGATTTAACGATGAAGAGTTTGATCCTGGCTCAGGATGAACGCTAGCGGCAGGCCTAACACATGCAAGTCGAGGGGCAGCGGGGAAAAGCTTGCTTTTCCGCCGGCGACCGGCGCACGGGTGCGTAACGCGTATGCAATCTGCCTTTTGCTATTGGATAGCCCAGAGAAATTTGGATTAATACAGTATAGTATCGTATTGCCGCATGGTATTTACGATTAAAGGTCACGGCAAAAGATGAGCATGCGTCCTATTAGCTAGATGGAGTGGTAACGGCACCCCATGGCGACGATAGGTAGGGGCCCTGAGAGGGGGATCCCCCACACTGGTACTGAGACACGGACCAGACTCCTACGGGAGGCAGCAGTGAGGAATATTGGACAATGGGCGGAAGCCTGATCCAGCCATGCGCGTGCAGGAAGACTGCCCTATGGGTTGTAAACTGCTTTTATACGGGAAGAAACCGCCCTACGTGTAGGGTTCTGACGGTACCGTAAGAATAAGGATCGGCTAACTCCGTGCCAGCAGCCGCGGTAATACGGAGGATCCAAGCGTTATCCGGAATCATTGGGTTTAAAGGGTCCGTAGGTGGACGATTAAGTCAGAGGTGAAAGTCTGCGGCTCAACCGTAGAATTGCCTTTGATACTGGTTGTCTTGAATCATTGTGAAGTGGTTAGAATATGTAGTGTAGCGGTGAAATGCATAGATATTACATAGAATACCGATTGCGAAGGCAGATCACTAACAATGTATTGACACTGATGGACGAAAGCGTGGGTAGCGAACGGGATTAGATACCCCGGTAGTCCACGCCGTAAACGATGGATACTAGCTGTCCGGACTTCGGTCTGGGTGGCTAAGCGAAAGTGATAAGTATCCCACCTGGGGAGTACGTTCGCAAGAATGAAACTCTCAAAGGAATTGACGGGGGCCCGCACAAGCGGTGGAGCATGTGGTTTAATTCGATGATACGCGAGGAACCTTACCAGGGCTTAAATGTAAGTTGCATAGTTTAGAGATAGACTTTTCTTCGGACCACTTACAAGGTGCTGCATGGTTGTCGTCAGCTCGTGCCGTGAGGTGTCAGGTTAAGTCCTATAACGAGCGCAACCCCTGTGGTTAGTTGCCAGCGAGTCATGTCGGGAACTCTAGCCAGACTGCCGGTGCAAACCGTGAGGAAGGTGGGGATGACGTCAAATCATCACGGCCCTTACGTCCTGGGCTACACACGTGCTACAATGGTAGGGACAGAGAGCAGCCACTTCGCGAGGAGGAGCGAATCTATAAACCCTATCACAGTTCGGATCGGAGTCTGCAACTCGACTCCGTGAAGCTGGAATCGCTAGTAATCGCATATCAGCCATGATGCGGTGAATACGTTCCCGGGCCTTGTACACACCGCCCGTCAAGCCATGGAAGCTGGGAGTGCCTGAAGTCCGTCACCGCAAGGAGCGGCCTAGGGTAAAATCGGTAACTAGGGCTAAGTCGTAACAAGGTAGCCGTACCGGAAGGTGCGGCTGGAACACCTCCTTTCTAGAGAAAGACGTCCTAGGGGAAGTTTCCAAAGCACAGAGATGTTTGTTCTCACTGCTGTCAATTTAAAATATACTAGTTGTTAGTTTCTAGTTGTTAGTTATTCGTATTAACGACCGATAACCGATAACGGGAGACCGATAACCGAAGAGTAACAGTCTCATAGCTCAGCTGGTTAGAGCGCTACACTGATAATGTAGAGGTCGGCAGTTCGAGTCTGCCTGAGACTACAAGCTAAGCTTGATTAGGCAAACGTTTAATTATAGTTTAGAAAAAGTTCATTAAATACTGAAAGGAAATTCTAGGAGCAGAGGATTCTAAATTCGTAATTCTGAATTCACAATTCTGAATTTCAAATGGGGATTAGCTCAGCTCAGCTGGCTAGAGCGCCTGCCTTGCACGCAGGAGGTCATCGGTTCGACTCCGATATTCTCCACAATTTTGATTTTGAATTCAAAATTTTGAATTTAGAATTGAATACAGTTCATTGACATATTGAAAAAAGATACATGAAATTAAAAGTTAAAGAGATTTAACTTTAGCAATAATTCTGGTCGTTTGCATCACTACGAGCGATGTAAATGACCGCAAATCGATTGAGGAGACTCAATTGATTGAACTCATAAAAAAGCAAAAAGTACAATAAGCTAAACAAGGGCGTATGGGGAATGCCTAGGCTCTCAGAGGCGATGAAGGACGTGATAAGCTGCGAAAAGCTGCGGGGATCGGCACATACGATTCGATCCGCAGATATCCGAATGGGGCAACCCAGCATGTTGAAGACATGTTATCCGCAAGGAGGCGAACCCGGGGAACTGAAACATCTAAGTACCCGGAGGAAGAGAAAACAAAAGTGATTCCGTTAGTAGTGGTGGCGAGCGACGCGGATTAGCCCAAACCGGTGCTGTTACGGCAGTGCCGGGGTTGTAGGACTGCAATGTTCGAGTTGTGCTGAACTGGAACGCTCTGGAAAGAGCGACCGTAGAGGGTGATAGTCCCGTACAGGCAAAAATCAACGAGATAGCAGTATCCTGAGTAGCGCGGGGCACGTGAAACCCTGTGTGAATCTGTGGGGACCATCCCATAAGGCTAAATACTCCTGAGAGACCGATAGTGAACCAGTACCGTGAGGGAAAGGTGAAAAGAACCCTGAATAAGGGAGTGAAATAGAACCTGAAACCATACGCCTACAAGCGGTCGGAGCCCCATTGGGGTGACGGCGTGCCTTTTGCATAATGAGCCTACGAGTTACCGTTGCTGGCAAGGTTAAGGCATTAAGTGTCGGATCCGTAGCGAAAGCGAGTCTGAACAGGGCGTGCAGTCAGTAGTGGTAGACGCGAAACCGTGTGATCTACCCATGGGCAGGGTGAAGCTGTGGTAACACACAGTGGAGGCCCGAACCGGTTGACGTTGAAAAGTCTTCGGATGACCTGTGGGTAGGGGTGAAAGGCCAATCAAACTCGGAAATAGCTCGTACTCCCCGAAATGCATTTAGGTGCAGCGTACTGTTAGTTTTATAGAGGTAGAGCTACTGATTGGATGCGGGGGCTTCACCGCCTACCAATTCCTGACAAACTCCGAATGCTATAAAATGTTGCAGTGCAGTGAGGGCATGGGTGCTAAGGTCCATGTCCGAGAGGGAAAGAACCCAGACCATCAGCTAAGGTCCCCAAATGTATGCTAAGTTGAAAAAACGCGGTTGGACTGCTTTGACAGCTAGGATGTTGGCTTGGAAGCAGCCATTCATTTAAAGAGTGCGTAACAGCTCACTAGTCGAGCGGTCCGGCATGGATAATAATCGGGCATAAGCATACTACCGAAGCTATGGACTTGTAAAAGTGGTAGGGGAGCATTGTAGTGCCGCTGAAGGTGCGCTGTGAGGCGTGCTGGAGGAGCTACAAAAGAAAATGTAGGCATAAGTAACGATAATGCGGGCGAGAAACCCGCACTCCGAAAAACCAAGGTTTCCTCAGCTATGCTAATCAGCTGAGGGTTAGTCGGGACCTAAGGCGAACCCGAAAGGGGCAGTCGATGGACAACGGGTTAATATTCCCGTACCCGCTCCCATTAAAAGTGACGGAGGCGTATATTCGGTGCGTGCTGACGGAATAGCACGTTGAAGCGAGCAGTAATGCCGCGATAGTACACTAAGGCTCCGGCCGCGGTGATAATCCGGAGAAGCGACTTCCAAGAAAAGCGAGGGA